>CP126122.1:2364033-2685840 GCA_030123565.1 Nitrospira sp.
TCGGCTTCACCCAATTCGGACCGGTGGAGACCCCCTTGGCCCGTATAACGCGGGCGGGCTTGCAAGCCGGGGTTGCCTTCACGAGCCCGACCGATCCGAGGATGAAGGAATTCCGTGACAGCCTGCTCCATCTCAAGACCTTGAACGTAGAGCGGCTTGATCTCCTCCTGCGCGGCACGTTGGACCTCTCGACCCACCGGCTCGATGCCTGGGTCACCTCCTTCGCCACCCAACGGTTGAAAAACCTGCGGCGCACGAATCCCACAGGCATCTACCTGGGAGGGTATGGCTGGATAGAGAATCTGCAGGCAGCGCCCGCAACCCCGACCGTCCCGGCCCCGCCCGGAGAACCGGCGCCCGTGACCATCGCACCCAACAATCCCGGCTTTGTCCATGCGCCCTCGCTCAACCAGGCCGCCACCGTGGCGGTCCTCCGCAGCGGACACCTCACCCACGCCGCGACCGGCAAGAGCGATCTGTTGGCGGTAGATCTGTCGTCGGAGCGGGCGCGTCTCGCGCAATGGCTGCTGGACGGCGTGAAGGCGGGGCAACCGCTGGGAGCCCTGCTCGGCTACCGCTTCGAACGGGGGCTGCACGAAAACCATCCCGGCCTGACACTCGACCGCTTCATTGCACCGCTGCGCAAGTTGGTGCCGATCACCGCCACGCGTGTGGACCAGAACGGTCAACCGGTCGAGTCTGTTCCTGCGACGCATGTCGTCGATGGGCTGAAGCTGTATCGTCGATGGAAAGCCCAGCCGACGTTTCTTGCCACCGACCTGCAGATTTCGCCGCCAGCACAACAGGCGGACCTGACCGCCCTGGACACAGAACTGCGCGCGCTCGACAACGCGGTGGATGCGGTCAGCGATGCCTTGATCGCGGAAAGCGTCCATCAAGTCGTTCGCGGCAATCCCAGTCGAGCCGCCGCCACCCTGGATGCACTCGAACGGGGCGAGGCTCCGCCGCCTGAACTCGACGTGATCCGCACGCCCCGTTCCGGCTCGGCCCTGACCCATCGAGTTCTCGTCCTGTGCGCAAGCGACATGACCGCGCCGGCCTGGTCCGGCGATGCAAATTGTCCTCGCGCCCTCGCAGAACCGGCGCTGAACTCATGGGCCGCGAAGCTGCTCGGTGATCCCGGCAAGGTACGTTGTCGCATCGAACGGATCGACCAGGCCACCGGACAACCGACCGCTGTACGCGAGTTGCTTCTGAGTGAGCTACAGTTGTCGCCCCTGGATGTGCTCTACTCCGCCGAACAGGCTGAAGGGACCGGTCAGTCTGAATTGGAACTACTCCTGCTGTATACGGCCCGTCGCACCATGCCGAACCTGTCGCCGGACGTTGTCCTGCGATTGAATCCGGCACGCGACCAGGCTTGGCCCCTCACCGACCTGAGTTGGCGGGAGTTCATGGAGGTGGCCTGCACGGCTCGCCGTTTGATCGGCGCGGCCCGCGCACTGCAACCGGCCGACCTCACGATGGACGACAATTCCGGTATCGACGGCATCGACGGCGCAGACCTGCAACGCCGGGCCGATGCGGCAGCGGCCGCGCTTCGCCGGACGGAAGAGGCGATCCGGAACGCCGTCGCCGCGACGACCTCAACCGCGGAGGCGCTCCGCGAATCTATGCTGGCCCTGACGCAATTCGGCATCATGGGAGCCGTGCCGCTCTCGCAGGTCGGCCGCACCGATGACGATCTGCGCGTCCTCACTGTGCAGGCTCAGTCCCTCGCCAAGGAGGCAGCCGCGCGACTCGCGAAGCAGGATACGATCGAGCAGGCCCTGACCGACCAGACGCTCACCGACGAAGCCAACCTGAAACTCCACCAACAACGGGTCCGAGCGGTCTTCGGGGAAGGGTTTGCGGTCCTGCCTCGGTTCCGTCCGCCGAATGCAACATCGATTCAACAGGCCCTGGCAGCCAGTACGGACGTGCAGGGCGGCGATCCCTTTGCCGTCCTCACCTTTCATCAACGTATTGCCCGCGTCCGTGAAGCGGTCGCACAGTTGGACGACACGTTGCGGTATGCCGAAGCGCTCGGTACGGGAGACAGCCTCACATTCCAGGTCGCGCAGCTTCCCTATCGCGAACAGGACCGTTGGATCGGCCTGCCGGCCACGCCGGAACAGCCGCTTACCGCCGGTCGGCTTTCCCTCGTGATCCACCTGACGGGATCCGTCGATTTCACGCAACCATTCGCCGGTCTCATGGTCGACGAATGGGTGGAAGTCGTACCCAATGCGAGCGAAACCACCGGCCTGGTATTTCAATACAACCAGCCTGATGCCTGCCCGCCGCAGGCCATCCTGCTGGCTGTGCCGCCGAATCCGGCGGAGCAGAATGTCTGGACTCAGTCGTCGTTATTGCAGGTCCTGCGGGAGACCATGGACCTGGCGCGCATCCGTGCCGTGACGCCCGACCTGCTCGACGAATTGAACCAATATCTGCCGGCGCTCTATTTTTCCTTGAACGCCAAGGGCGACACGATCAGCACCGATTTCCTCAACCCCGGCCGTTAACCGAGGACTCTCCCATGCCGTCGATCACCACCTGGACCAGACTGGAGCCGAACGCCGCCGGCGCCGCGCCGGCCGACACGTTGCAAGCACGCCTCTATGATCCCCTTTGGCTCTTGACCCGTCAGTGGCAATTGGGCGAGTTCCAAGGAGACGATGCCGGTACGCCGCTGTCGGCGGTGCTGCGTGGAAACTGCGCCGGACTCACCCGCTACAGGTCCGGCCCTGCAGCGACTCAGCCGGTACAGGGCGAGCCCTACGATGTCCGAAACGTTCCCCTCGAAACCCTCGTGGAGCGAGAACGAGTGCGGCCCCGTCCCCTCTCGACCGCCCCTGAGCGGCTGCAGCCGGCCGCCGAAGCGGGACAACAGTTTCTCCGCCTGCTCGCGCGCGAACCGTTCGGCTCCCGTTACCACGCGGCATTCATCGCAACCTTTCCCTTGCCCATCTTGAGTGAGGAGCAACGGACGGCAGCCGGGCGAGATAGCCTGCGTTTTCTGGATGTCATGGCTGGTCGCGTTCCGAACGGGACGACGCTCGCCGCCGCAGTGAGGAAACCCACGTTGCCGGCCGGCCTCGGCATCGAGCCGGTACACCAGACTGCCGTCCGCCATGCCTGCGATCTGTTTCTCCGCTGGTATGACCAATTGTTCAGTGAGCCGTCCGGCGACGCCCTCAACAACCAGGCCTGGTCTTCCGAGCGCATGGAATACGCCTTCTGCACCGCCGCGCCAACCTCCGCCGACCCCTCCGCGGGAGAAACGGTCCTCACGGCGCGCGAATACTACGGCGGCACCCTCGACTGGTACGATTTCGACCTGAGTCCATCGGCCTCACTCGGCGCTGCCGCGGATCGAGCAGCAGGCAAGAATCCCCTGCCCATCGTCCGCACCGTCATCCCTGCGCCGGTCACCTATCGCGGCATGCCCTCACCCCGCTGGTGGGAATTCGAAGACAGCGCGGTCGATTTTGGCGGGATCGAGACGGAGCCGGAGGACTTCGCACGCCTGTTGTTGGTGGAATTCGCCGTGACCTACGGCAACGATTGGTTCGTGATTCCGGTCGATCTCCCCGTCGGCTCACTCTGCCAAATCCAGTCGCTGGTCGTGGCCGACACCTTCGGGGTACGGACGTTGATTCCCTCCATCGGCGCCTCCACCCATCCCGCTGCTTCCTCCTGGCGGATGTTCACCCAATCGATAGACCGCACGGCTGGAGCCGCACTCAGCAGCAGGCGCAGACCTGACGCATTGTTCCTCGCCCCCACGCTCTTGCGCACCATCGAAGGGAAGCCGCTCGAAGAGGTGCTCTTTCTCCGCGACGAAATGGCCAATCTGGCCTGGGGCGTCGAACGGCTTGCCGAGGGACTTTCCGGCCGTTCCGTCAACCGGCGCGAAGCCTACCTTGAGGCACAGAGTCGCACCGCCTCGACAGGGCAGGCGGAGGAACAGAAGCACCTCACCTGGCGCCTCGCCACCGAGGTGCCGGACTATTGGATTCCGTTGGTTCCCGTCCAGCAGAAGGCAGGCGAGAGTGCGATCGTCTTTCGTCGCGGCGCGACGCTCAGGCAGGACGGGTCTATCCGGCCACAATCGGCGCAAAGCCAGGTGCTGCTTCCCGACCCGACCGAGAAGCTCGACATCTACGAGGAAGAACTCCCCAGGGAAGGCCTGCGTATCACGCGATCCTACCAATACAGCAACTGGCTCGACGGTTCCCACCTGCTCTGGATCGGCCGGCGCAAACAACCGGGCCGCGGCGAAGGATCGAGTGGCTTGCAGTTCGATGTGGTGGAAAAGAAGGAAGGAAGGAATTCGTAGATGCCTGACGACTCTTAATCAGCGGGCTTTCTGGCCCACAATCGGTCTGTCTAAGTTTAGATTTCTGGATCTACAAGTTAAGGTTGAGGGTAATCAACGTCTCAACAGAACCGAGTTCTGCGTTATTCATAAAATCGGCGATGTGATAGTGATTTGCCGGCGTCTTCGCTTCCTCGTCAGTCAGGCCACTCAGTGCGAGACAAATTTCCCCGAGATCCTTGAGTCCAGCCCGGTTACCTATAATTTCGATCTTGCCATCTCTATACGTTGTCTTGAGCTTTCCAACTTCAGGCATGTGTGACCTCCACTCCCCCGACGGGCCGAAAATAAAAAATTTTAGCGATCCTGTTTTGGTGCCAACTTGGTGCCAAAACACCATTACACACCATGATCCCTGATGATCTGAGCTATCACGAATCTTTTACTTTTGCTAATGATTCGTTGTCTTGAGTGTCCTGAGATCGGTCTTCGGCGGGACTCTTAATCAGCGGATCGGCAGGAGCGGCCGATCCGATGCTGTTGGCGCATTCACATGTGAAACCGCAACTCGCCACATGAGGGATGCGGTTGCACAGGACTCACGAGACATGCTAACCAAAAAGAGGGGCCGTGCACGCTCGCGCGTGGTTGAGAGATGTGAGGAATGCCCATGGGCAATATAGCCATTCAGGTTAAAGACCTTTCGAAGCGGTATCGGATCGGCGCAATAGTCCAACACGATACCCTTCGCGATCGGATAGTGAATACCTTCGGAGCACTGAGGAAGAAGCGTTCCGTTGTCGACGACGGAACAAAAACCTTCTGGGCACTCCGCGATGTGTCCTTCGACATCGCACAAGGCGAGGTGTTCGGGATCATCGGTCACAATGGCGCGGGAAAGAGCACCCTCCTGAAGATCCTTTCGCGAATCACGGAACCCACATCAGGCACCGCAGATATTTATGGTCGGCTCAGTTCTCTTCTTGAAGTAGGGACGGGCTTTCATCCGGAGCTGACGGGACGGGAAAACATTTATTTGAACGCCGCGATCCTGGGCATGCACCGCGTAGAGATCGCTCGAAAGCTCGACGAAATCATAGATTTCTCCGGCGTCGAGGCGTTCATCGATACTCCCGTCAAACGTTACTCCAGCGGCATGTACGTGCGTCTGGCGTTTTCGGTTGCGGCCCATGTGGAACCGGAGATCCTGATCGTCGACGAGGTGCTGGCGGTGGGCGATGCGAGCTTTCAAGAAAAGTGTTTGGGGAAAATGAAGCAAGCCAGTCAAGGAGGCCGTACGGTCCTGATCGTCAGCCATAACCTTCCGGTCATCGAGCACCTGTGCCGACGAGCGCTCTTACTATCCAAAGGAACAGTGGCATTGTTAGGAGAGGCCAAAGAAGTCGTGGAAGCCTATGCCGGCATGACCGCAGAACTATCACGGAGTGCGCTGCATCTGCGGACGGATAGGCAGGGCAAAGGACAGGTTATCGCGACCGCCATTGAAATGCTCGATGGAAACGGCAACCTGTGCGCCTCGGCCATTTGCGGGCGGGAAACCATTATCAGGTGGCACTATCGCTGCGTCCCTGGGGAGCACATTCGAAAGTGCCGCGTGGAACTGTCGCTGCATGCCAAAGTCGGGGATCCCTACGAAACCGCTTATTTCCTGATGTCTACGGACTTAGTGGACCCCACGCCGCTGGACCTGCACGGAGAAGGATGGATTGATTTTCGCTTGCCGGAATTGCCGCTTTCAGGTGGAAATTATTATGTGATGTCGTATGTAGAGAGCAACAGAGACGTCCAGGATTGGATCCACAATGCGGCTCTGTTGACGGTGGTCGATGGCGATTTTTACGGAACCGGGAAAACCTATCCGCCAGGCTGGCGAGGCAAGTGTGTCCTGGTCCAGTACAGTTGGAAACAGCGAGACAAGCCCTCTCATGCCTGCTCCCAAAATCCTACAGCTCAGACCTACAGCGATCGCTGAGTTGGACCGGCATTCCAGGCTTCCTCAAGAGAGTCTCGGCATCGCATGCCAACTCTCGGGTTGGACGACTGGGTGAGAGATCGAACATGTCTCAGTTTGGTTCAATTCATGAACAACTTCGAAACAGTTCGGTTGGCATCTCTAGGGGTCTGCCTAGTAGAGACGGAACAGCGAAAGAAATATAGTGACGGCTGTTTTATGGGCTTTACGACCAGGCATGATCTCAACCCCCGAAACATCCCGACGTTCTATTTTCTGGCAGCATCCCGAGCATGATGTCGAAGATGCTGCTCGAAAACCTCTGCCCTTCAAGGTCGTTCACCTCAGTACCTATGATCTCATGGGAGGCGCGGCTCGAGCGGCCTATCGACTTCATTCCGGCTTGCGCGAAGCGGGCGTGGAATCGTCCATGTTCGTGCGCGAAGCCAGGAACAACGATCACTCCATTATCAAATACCAGCCGACGAGTTCGTTTCTTGGCAGAGTTGAGCGCCGGCTTCGGCGGGAATATATCCAGAGAACACTTCGCCCTTCGGTTCATCCCATCGACAACCATTTCGAACCGTTTCGAATCGACCGTTCAGAATACGGCACAGACCTCGTTTCACAACTCCCCGCTCATGATGTCCTGAATCTTCACTGGATTGTAGACTTTGTCGATTACGGGTCGTTCTTTGTGCCTTGGTCCACCGGAAAGCGCCTCGTCTGGACACTCCATGACATGAATCCATTTACCGGCGGCTGCCACTACGATCTTGGATGCGGCCGGTATCTCAGCCGTTGCACCCAATGCCCGCAACTACGAACCCCGGGAGAGAATGATCTTTCCAGTCAGATCTGGGAACGAAAAAAGACGCTCTTTGACCGTCTGCCCCCCGACCGCCTTCATGTAGTAGCACCCAGTGTCTGGCTGGCGAACGAAGCGAAGCGCAGCCCCATATTGAGCCGCTTTCCGGTATCGGTCATCCCCTATGGAATCGACCTCGATGATTTTGCCCCCCGCGACAAACGGAGCGCCAGAGAGGTGTTCGGCATTTCTCAACAGGCGAAGGTCGTTTTGTTTATCGCAGATGGCCTGCCGCTCGTTCGGAAAGGATTCGACAGACTGGTCGAGGCGCTGAAAAAAATCAAAGCTCGAATACCGACGCTCCATGTGGTCGGAGTCGGACACAATAGTCCTGCTCTCGCGGCACAGATTCCCTACCTCAATCTTGGACCCATAAATAACGATCGATTGCTGTCCAATATCTACAGTGCAGCCGACGTCGTTGTCATTCCGTCCTTGCAAGACAACCTTCCGAACACTGTCCTTGAATCGATGGCCTGTGGGACGCCGGTGATCGGCTTCGCGGTAGGCGGTATTCCCGACATGATTCACCATGGGAAGACAGGACTTCTGGTCCCCCCCACTGATACCCCTGCCTTCGGCGCTGCGATATTGGAGGTGCTGAGAAACCCGGAGCGACAGTCGGTGCTCGAGGCGCATTGTCGTCAAACCGCCGAGCAGCATTACTCTCTGCAGCAGCAAGCCTCTCGCTACCAAGACCTGTATAGCAAACTGCTGAGCATTCCTTCCAAACTCCCTGTGCTGTAACCTGCGGACCACGTCTCACAATTTTTCATTGAATTCCTCACGGCCTCACGCTCATGTGCGACAGGTGGACTGGGCTATTGCGAGCGGAAGTGGATGCGGACGGTGAGTTCGCCGGCGACAGGGTCGTCGCCGTTGAGTTGAGGAGCGAAGGTCCACTTGTTCAAGGCGATGATGCCGGCGACCGTCAGCTCACGGTGTTTTGCCGGTTCCAGCACCACCACCGTCACCTGTGCGTCCTTCGACACAAGCAGGCGCGCCTTCATCCAGTCGTCGATCGGCTTGCCGTCCAACGACGATGGGATGGCGGGCCAGGGCGTGGATTTCGGTACAGGTCCCAACTGCTGGTCCTTGTTCAACGGCAGACCGTGGACGTGGACCTCCGGCAATTCGATGATGTCCGCATCGAGCGCATGGTCCGCCTCATGCGTCGCCTCATCGCCGGTCGCGGCCCACGCCGCGACCGGCCAGAAGAAGACCGCCGCCGACGTTATCGTCAAAACCCATCGCATAGCGTTCACATCCTACCCCACCATATGACGGATGCTCAAACGGGCCATCCAGCAAGGCCGCAGGCGACGCACGAACCGGAGGCGTACCCTCGGGGGTACGTTGAGGATTCGTGCGAGCGAGAACGCAGTTGGTGGCCCGTTTCAGCATCCGGTTAGAAGAACCATTGGCCGCGGAAGAAAAACGAGCGCGGCATCCCGGCATGGGCGACACCCAATCCGATGCTGCCTTCCCCTTGATTGATGAAATATTTCTGATCCAACAGGTTGATGATGTCGAACCCCAGCAGAAACTTCTGTCCCTCCCAAGGCAATGGGAATACATGCGAAATCGAAAAATTGTAGATCGTATAGGACGGGCTATGGGTGGAGTTCGTCTTGGCGTCTTGGTTCTCCGCCGTGCGTAACCCCGACGCGAACAGCATCTGCCCCGTCACGGTCGTCCGTTCCAGGAAGCGATAGGTCACGACCGCCGAACTCGTCAGGGTCTGCATGTGGTCGCAGAACACGCCGCCCCGTGAATTGATGTCGGAAATTTCCTTCGCATCCAAGAGGAAGTGGCCGGACTGCAGGCCGTAACCTTTACATTGTCCCCAGGCGACGTTGCCGCGCGCCGTGAGGTTCTCGTTCAATTGCAGTTTCAAGGCACCGTCGATGCCGCGTTGCCAGCCTCGATCGAAGGCGAAGTAATTCAGCAGCGGTGTGGTGCCGAACTGTCCGGCATCGGACAGGAAATTGCTGATCTTGTACCAGCCCGTGAGTTGCAGCGTGGCGTAGCGATTCAGCGCATGGTAGCTGCCGACCTCGAAGTAATGCGCCCGTTCGGCCCGAACCGTATTGTTGGTCGTATCTTCCGGCTGCGCCCTCGTGCCGGCCGTGTTCAACTTCGCGAAGGAGATCGCCTCCAGATTGGGCGGCGTGAACAGCCGGCCGTAAAACGCATGGAACACGTTCGACTGGTTGTACTTATAGGTCGCGCCCATACGCGGGCTGACCTGTCCCTCACTGCGCAAGTACTGCACGGCGTCGCCGCGTAGGCCGAGGTTGAAGGTCCAGCGATCGTTGGGAGTCCACTGGTCCTGAATCCAGAACTCCTGGCGATAGCCGATCTGGCGATTGTCGGCATTGAGGCTGAGCAGGCTGCCGGTGGGATTCCCCGCCCCGTCGTCCGCGAAGGTGAACAGCCGCGTCTTGTTCACCGCCTGGGTCCGATCGATCTGGAACCCGGTTTTGATGAGGTGCTGCTTGCTGTACACGTAGGTGTAATCGAGCCGCAGGCCGGTCGAATAGGCGTTGCGATCCTGATCGGACGCCGAAAACGGTTCGGACGGATCGGCCGTGTAGGCCAGCAGGTTGAGCGGGTCGGTCTTGAACGTCGCGCGGGTATGGCGGACATAGCCGGCGAGGCTGAAAAAATTGTTGGCATTCACGTCGTGCCGCCACACCATGTGGCCGTACTGATTGTTTTCCTTTTGGAATTCATTGATCGCCTGTGACGCGACGGGGGTGAATCCCGGTTGCGTGGCTTGCAATAACGGCAACATCTGCCCGCTCGGGTCGAGTTCCAATCCAGGCGTCGTGGGGATCTGATACTTGGCCACCGAGTTCAAGAAGAGCCAGGTAAAGTTGTTCTTGTTGTCGTGCTGATAGTCGCCGCGGAGGAAGGTCTGGTTCCGCTCGCTCTGCCCATGGAAAATCGAATGGCCCAACGTCGGCGGTTCGATCCCGCGATTCGTGGTCTGGTAACTGTTCAAGACGTAGAAGCGAAACTTTTCCCCGACCGTCCCTCCGTACTCGAAAGAGGGATTCACGGTCTGGTTCGATCCCGCCATCGTCTGGAGCGATCCGAACGACGGCTTCGTTCCGCTCTTCGTCGTGATATCCAAAACGGCTGCCGACTTGTTGCCGTACTGGGCTTCCAGACCGCCCAGGATGATGTCCGCCCGTTCCCAGGCCCGTGGGCTGATCACATCGGAGAAGGTGGACGAGACGGTATCCGGAATCGGCACGCCGTCGATCCGCAATTGCAGATTCGCATGGTCCTGGCGAATGTGGACCTGCTTGAGCGCCCCATAGACGGCGCTGGGGATCGTGAGGAGCACATCCTGCAGCTCGTTGTTGTTCCCGCGCGGCAGGGTCTCGATGTCCTTTCTACTGAGGGCATAGGTTTCGCTCGACGCCTTGTACTGAATGGGCGGCAAGGACGACCGCACTTCGAGCGCGATCTCCCTGGTGTTCGAAAGCGTGAGCGTGACCGGCGGGAGCGGCTCGGTGCCGACTTTGATGATCACATACTCACTTCGAGAGGTATCTTGCACCGCGCTCACGGAGTAGGTCCCTTCATCCGGGATCTCGACGGCAAATTCTCCCGCCCCGTTCGCCACCGCCGTCCCGGCCAGGGTTCCTTCTTGATCCTTCACCTCCACCGTCGCCTGGGGCACGCGCCGGAGATCCTGATTCTGGACCGTCCCCCTGATGGTGTGCGCCTGCTTTCCAGACGGTGCCGATTCCTGCGCGTGGACCGGCAGGGGAGTGAGCGAATGTGCGCAGAGGACGAATCCGACGCAGAGATGACACATTGTTCTGACCGACAAGACCATGCAAGCCTCCCCGATGATCCCGCGCCCAGGCAACGGCCCAGGACAAGGCCCTACCATTTGACGACGCGTGGAATGCCAAGATATATGGACGTGGCGTTGAGGTTAGGCTCGCGGAGGTGCGCGGGAGGCACGAGAGGCAGGGAGCGATTGGGACGTGGGGATCTGGGCGCGAATCGGCTCAGGCGGCGATTCGACGAGGAGTGCGCTGGGCACCGGCACATCGCCGGTCAGGGAATGGCCCGTGTGGTACTGGACCCACTGGCAGAGGTCGGTATCGGAATGTTCGTGGCCGTCCTGATCTGCGGCAGCCAGTTCGTGGTGAATCTCCAATGCCGCGGCAAAGGGCGCCATCGCGAGCAGGAGGCACGCGACGAGGAACGCGACAAGGGAACTGGAATTGCTATACTGGTGACGACGGACCATCGGTATTCCTGCCACAGAGAACGACGGCGTGAGTTGTAACAAAGCCCCCTCGTGAAAGCAAGGATGATCCTTACGGGCTGTCCCCTCTGGACTTTCCGTCCATAATTCGCTATGTTGTGCCACTTTCTTCAATAAGCCGGTAAGCCAAAGGACCACCATGACCAGGCCGATAGACAACCAACACGTCATTGAAATCAAGCCGCTCCCCTCGCCGCGCGACCTGAAGACGCGCCTGCCCATCAGCGACGAGGTGTCCGAGGTGGTGTTTCAAACCAGGCAAGCCATCCGAGATATTTTGCACGGCCGTGACATGGAACGGCTCATCGTGATCGTCGGACCCTGCTCGATTCACGATCCCGAAGCTGCCTATGACTATGCCGATCGGCTCAAACCGGTCGCAGAGGCGGTCCGAGACAAACTCCTGATCGTAATGCGCACCTATTTTGAGAAGCCTCGAACGACCGTCGGCTGGAAGGGTTTGATCAACGATCCCCACCTGGACGGCACCTGCGAGATCGCCCAGGGCCTCCAACTGGCCAGAACGATTCTCTTGAACATCAACGGAAAGGGCCTTCCCTGCGCGACGGAACTGCTCGACCCGGTGACGCCCCAATACCTTGCCGACCTATTGAGTTGGACCGCCATCGGTGCAAGAACCACCGAGAGCCAGATCCATCGCGAAATGGCCAGCGGCCTTTCGATGCCGGTCGGGTTCAAGAACGGAACCGAAGGCAGCTTGCAAGTCGCGGTCAACGCCATGATCACCAGCCGCTCGCCGCACCATTTTGTCGGTGTGAATGCCGACGGAGTGACCTCCATCATCAAGACCACCGGCAATCCGGACCACCATATCGTGCTGCGTGGAGGCGGCGGACGCACCAATTACAGTGTCGAAGACATCGCCAAGGCAGAAGTCGCCGTGGCGAACGAAGGGCTGGCCCGCGGGGTCATGGTGGACTGTTCGCACGACAACTCAGGCAAGAACCACCAGCGCCAGGTTGAAGTCGCCGGCGAAGTGCTCAGACAGTTTCGGGACGGCCGCCGCTCGATCATGGGCCTCATGCTCGAAAGCCATCTGCAGGGCGGCCGCCAAACCTGGGATCCTGGGAAGGCCCTCACCTACGGCATGTCGATCACCGATTCCTGCCTGGGCTGGAACGACACCGAGGCGCTGCTCTATGGGATGGCCGAGTCGCTCACGGCGAAACCGGTCTAGCCGGTTCAGAACATCTCACCGCCGTCCTGTACCCCATGCTGATCGACACCCATACCCATCTGGATGACGCACGGTATGGATCCGACCGCGAAGCCATGCTCGAACGTGCGCGAGCGGCCGGGGTGGAAACGATGGTCACCATCGGCTGCGACCTCGCCACGAGCCGTTCGGCCGTCGCCCTCGCCGAGCAATATCCTTTCGTCTATGCGTCGATCGGCGTGCACCCGCACGAAGTCAAACACATCGCGGACGGCTGGTACGACGAGTTCCGGCAACTGGCGCGACAGAAGAAGGTCGTGGCCTACGGTGAGATCGGGCTCGACTACCATTACAACCATTCCGATCCGGAGCAACAGCGCCGCCGTTTCCGTGAACAGATCCGGCTGGCGCGTGAATTGCGCCTCCCGGTCATCATCCACACCAGGGAAGCACAGGACGATACGATCCGCATCCTGAAGGAAGAGGAGGCTTCAGAGGTCGGCGGGGTCTTTCACTGTTTTTCAGGAGATGCCTGGCTGGCGAAGGGCGCGATCGACTTGGGGTTCTACCTGTCGTTTTCCGGCATCCTGACCTTTCAGAATGCCACCTTGCTGCGGGACATCGCCAAGCAGGTTCCGAGGGATCGCCTGCTGATCGAAACCGACTGTCCCTACCTGACCCCGGTGCCCCACCGCGGTAAACGCAACGAACCGGCCTATGTGAAACATGTCGCCGAACTGCTGGCCACAATCACATCCGAAGGCGCGTCCGGAGCGGGCTCCGTGACCGTTGAAGACGTGGGCCGCATCACCAGCGAAAACGCACGCCGCCTCTTCAAAATTCCCTGAGCTGATGGTTGCGTCTGCGCTGCGACTTCGGCAACTTGCGTGGATTACCACGTTTCTCCTTCAACCGTTTCCCTCCCTCGTCGTCCCCGCGATCCAGCTCCTTGAAGGCAACGGCCGGCTGGCCGGAAGGCCGCTCCTGCAACTTGACGCGGAACTCCGACGCTCCCATGACGAAGGCACCGGCAGCTCGGGCTACGTTGACCACCTCATGGTCGGAGGACACGACGGCGCAATTCCCGCCATACAGACGAGCCAGCCGCTGAATCACCTGGTCCGCCCGCTCTCCCCGCTTGGAATACACGACTTCGACGCCGGACTGGAACTCGCGCTGCTCTGCCCCAATACCGCCCTGCCACCCATCGAAGACGACGGTGATCGCATGGCCCTTCCTGTGCCGGTATCCTGCCAAGTCGCGCAGGAGCGCCTCCCGCGCCGCCTCAAGGCGGCCGCCGCCCGTTGGGCCGCCCATTCCGGCGCTGCCCAACATGTTATATCCATCGACAAGCAGATGCGTCGCCATCTACAATCACGTGGTTTCAGGCCTTTTGTTGACAATAACACAAACATCTGAGAAAAGGCCTTATGCGGTCCCGCGTCGAGAGGAGTTCCGTCTCGTGACTCATGCCTCCTTCCTGACCCGTCGCCTCCTCGGTCTCATCTTCCTGTGGCTATTTTTCGGCGCCGTCGCTCCCTCGATGGCCGACATGCAGAGCGCGCCTCCCTGGCCCAGGCTGCCCCAGCCGACAGCGGAGGAAGCGACCCCTCGTTCCCTCGCCGTGCGGCAAGAAGGTGCCGGCCCATCACGCTACCCGATCATCGTCCGCGACCTTCGAACCTGGACGACCGCCGAGAGCACCAGACTCGTCCTCGACCTGAACCGTAAAGCGTCGTTCTCTGAGTCTCACCTGCGTAATCCGGAACGGGTCGTCATCGAAGTGACCAACGCCATTCTGGGGAAATCGTCCCGTCAGCGGGTGTCGGGCGGAACGATTCCCCGGCCGTTTCAGATCGCCCAAAGCCGCCCGCGCGTGGTCGCCATCACCCTGCCGCGCAGTCAGGTCGCCCACTACAAAGTTTTCTCGCTGGCCAATCCTGACCGCCTCGTCATCGACCTGTACCAACGTCCCAAGGATAAGATCAGACAGATCGGCGACACCTCGACGACGTCCCCGTCCGCCCCACTCACGCCGCTGCCGACGCCACCGACGATTCCCAGCCCAACCGTAACGGAGCCTGGTCGCCCCATCGCGCCCAAACCGGCTGATCCTGTGAGGACGATCGTCATCGACCCGGGACACGGCGGAAAGGATCCCGGCACCATCGGGCGCCACGGCACGACGGAGAAGGACGTCACCCTGAAAGTCGGCCTGCTCCTGAAGGACCTGCTCGGGACGTTGCCGAATACGCGAGTGCTCATGACGCGGGAACGCGACACCTTCATCGAGTTGGAAGACCGGGCGAAGTTTGCGAACGGGAAGGACGCGGACCTGTTCGTCTCCATCCACGTGAACTCCCATCCGCACAAAGGCATCCGCGGTCTGGAGATCTATCACTTCGGAGAGGCGAAGGACCAACGCGCCCTGGAAGTCGCCGCAAGGGAAAACGGCACGCCGCTCAACAATACCGGCGTAGGCTGGGAATACCTCGTCGCCGACCTGTTGACTTCGAAAAAAATTGAGCATTCCCTCGAACTGGCCTGGACGGCCAAGCAGGCCATGGTGTCGAACCTCAACGGACGGTACAGCACCATCGACCACGGGGTGAAGACGGCGCCCTTTTATGTGCTCCGTTTCACCACCATGCCCAGCATCCTCGCCGAAATCGCCTTCATGTCGAATCCCACCGAAGAAGAACAGATGCGGACGCAGGCCTTCCTCAGCCATATCGCGGAATCGATTTTCCAAGGGGTCAAGACCTACCTCAACACGAATCCTTCCAGGTGACAGGTCGATCCGTCTTGGGCTAGAGTTTTTTCCATCTTATGACCACCTTTAAGGTCGTCCTCGAGTACGAGGGAACCGGCTACGCCGGCTGGCAACGGCAGGTGAACGTGCCCACCATCCAGGCGACGGTGGAAGAGGCCCTCGCGGCGATCGCACAGACCCGCCTCACCATCATCGGAGCAGGCCGCACCGACGCGGGGGTCCATGCTCTCGGCCAGGTGGCCAGCTTCAGGACCGATCGGGGATTGTCCCAGCGGGAATGGCTTCGCGCCCTGAATGCCCATCTGCCTCCCGACATCAGCGTCCGGTCGGTCGAAGAGGTTCCGGACGACTTTCATGCGCGTTACTCGGCGAGGGGCAAGCTGTATGAATATCACCTGCTGAATCGATCCGAACGGGCGCCGCTCCTCAGGAATCGAGCCTGGCTGCTCTATAAACCGCTGGACCTCGCAGCCATGGCTGAGGCTGCCGCCTGTTTGATCGGCTCACACGACTTTTCCTCATTTCAAACCGCCCCGACCGACAATGAGAATCCGCACTGTCGATTGGATCGCTCGGATCTCCGGCGTCGTGGGGACCTCATCGTCCTTGCCTTCCAAGCCGATCGGTTCCTCAAACAGATGGTGCGCTCGATGGTGGGAACCCTGGTGGAGGTGGGACAGGGGAAACGAACGCCGGTCGACATGCGCAGGGTGCTCGCTGCCCGCTCACGTGCTGCGGCGGGAAGAACCGCTCCGGCCCATGGCCTCTATCTGGTGCAGGTGGAATATGGCGATGGGGCTGGTCTTCTGGAGAAGATCGAGGAGGTCGGGGGCAGGACGCAGGATCAGGGCGAGCCTTAGGCGGCCAAGTCAGAGGCAGATTTTTCCGTCGCTGTCGCTTTCGGCTGGTCCTTCGCCCAGGACAACCCATCGACATAGCCGAACACATAGGCCGCCACGAGCACGGCAAAAATTCCGACGATGCGCGACAGGTCTTCCCGATCATAGGCGACGAGGAGGCCTTCGTCTGGATAGTCCGTCCCAAACATCGCCAGCGACACCAGGAAGCCGAGCAACAGTCCGATACTGCGCCAGGTCTTGATTTTGATCCCTCGCTCCGCCGCATTGTTGAACCCGAATCGATAGACCAGGTAGAGAATCCCACCGCTGAACAGCCAGCTGAACCCCGTCCACACCGCCAAATACCAGTCCATGTGCCCTCCTTCCGGATACCGATCAAGTATAGCCCTGAGGCGATCCCTGTCAATCAGACCCTCATGTCCGCCTACCGGCCGCGGGAAAACAGCCGTCATTCCGCCCACTCCCTCCTCCTGTCGGACCGACGGCATCGCAACCTTCCGATGCTGCGCCTGAACGGCCCATTCCCCTAGGGAACTCTCCCGTGAGACAGAATCGGTTCCATCTGCTATAGTGCCGCCGTTAAAAAACCTCCCCTTGAAAGGAGCCTTCGATGAAGCCTCTCAGCACGGTGTTGTCCTCCATCATGTTGGCAAGCCTTCTCATTGCCCCACAGTTCGACTATGCGGGAGCGCAACAAAACAAAATGAAAACCTGCAACGCAGAGGCGGATGCCAAGGGACTCACCGGCGAAGGCAAAGGCGACGAACGGAAAGCCTTCATGAAGGAATGCCTCTCGGCCAAACCGGCAAAGGCCGCAGCGGGCGGATCGCAGCAGGAAAAGATGAAGGCCTGTAATAGGGAGGCGAAGGAGAAGAATCTGGCCGGCGACGAACGGAAAAAATTTATGAAGAGTTGCCTCTCCAGCTGAAGCCCCTGCCCCGGCGTCTTCACCCTCGCGAGGAGGTGGACACACGGCGGAAACAGGATGTTATCGGACCGGACCGTCGTCTTGGTTTTCGAGTTTCTTCCGGAGTTCGATCAGTTCCAGTTCCAGCGCGGCGAACCGATCGGCGATAGGATCGGGCATATTGGTATGGTCCATCGTCGCGTCTGGCAGGCGCTCCCCCTGCGACTTGATGATGCGCGCCGGCACGCCGATGACTGTCGAGTTGGGCGGGACTGATTTCAAGACGACGGAATTGGCTCCGATCTTCACATTGTCGCCGATCTTGATCCCACCGAGAATTTTTGCCCCCGCCCCCACGACGACATGGTTGCCGAGCGTCGGGTGGCGTTTGCCGCGCTCTTTCCCGGTCCCTCCGAGCGTGACCCCCTGAAACAGCGTGACATGGTCGCCGATCTCGGCCGTCTCTCCGATGACCACCCCCATGCCGTGATCGATGAAGAACCCCGTGCCGATCTTCGCGGACGGATGAATTTCGATCCCCGTGATCCACCGGGCCAACTGGGAAATCGCTCGCGGGAGGAACGGCACCCCGTACAGCTTCAACCGATGTGCCAGCCTGTAGGCCAACAGGGCATGGAAGCCCGCATAGGTGAGGATGACCTCGACTCGACTGGTCGCAGCGGGGTCGCGGTCGAAAATCGCTTGGAGATCCTGAGAGATCGCCTTGAACATGCATGCACCGGCTCGATGACAGCCAGGGTACAGGACTCAGGCCCGTTCGATCAAGCAGACGGCCTGGACGGCGACCGCTTCTTCGCGTCCGACCGCGTCCAACCCTTCACCGCTCTTCACCTTGACATTCACCAGATCCGGATCGACCTGCAGCACCCCGGCGATGATTTTCTGCATGGCCGCCAGATGCGGGCTCAGCCTGGGGGCCTGGGCGATGATGGTGCTGTCCACATTGGCCAGACGATAGCCCTTCGCATGCAATTTCTCCACGACGTCTTCCAGCAGTTTCAGGCTCGAAATGTCCTTAAACCGCTGGTCCGAACTCGGGTAGTGGCGTCCGAGATCCCCTTCTCCCATCGCCCCGAGCAGTGCATCACAGATCGCATGAACCAGCGCATCGGAATCGGAATGCCCTTGCAGTCCCTTACTGTGCGGAATTTCGAGCCCGCCCAAGATCAACTTGCGTCCCGCCGCCAGCGGATGGATATCCCACCCACATCCCACACGTACAGCCGTCATCCGACACTCCTCGCCGCAGTTCGTGAGCTGAGAATCGCCTCTCCGATCACGAGATCTTCCGGCCTCGTCACCTTGATATTGTCGCCGCTGCCCTCGATGACCACAACCGGTTTCCCGATCAGTTCCACGAGATGGGCGTCATCGGTCGCGTGAATCCCGTCCAGCAGGGCCTTGCGATGCCCCTCCTCCAACCAGGCGCGGCGGAACGCCTGCGGCGTTTGCGCCGACCAGAGGGGCCGGCGGTCTACCGTTCGTTCGATCACCCCGTCCGCGCCCACCGACTTCACCGTATCGCGTATGGGAAGCGCGATGATCGCCGCTCCATGTTCCACCGCCGCCTCCACCACCCTTCGTACCATGTCCTCGGTCAGGAAGGGACGCACGGCATCGTGGACCAGCACGATCTCCGTGTCCCGGCTCACCTCCGCCAACGCATGTCGAACCGAATCATGACGCTGTGCGCCGCCCGCCACCACCTTCGTCACCTTGCCGAACTCCCCCTCGCCCAGAATATGGTCCAGACAATGCTGACGCTCCGCCTGCGGCACCGCCAGAATAATCTCATGAATGACCGGGGAAGCTTGAAGGACGCGGAGCGAATGAGTGAGGATCGGCTGCCCCCCCAGGAGGAGAAACTGCTTGGGGATATGGCCTCCCATGCGAAGCCCCCGCCCTGCCGCCGGCACCAGGGCGACCGTCCGTGGTCCTGTCCGTGACTGCGGCTCTTCACGAGAGGACACGAGCACACTCGGCAAAAGAAGAAGCGGTTCGGTTACCCACGCGCGACCTGATACTCCTCTCGTTCCGACTCCTCCTTCAGGCGGGTGAAGATCATGCGTCCCGCCGTCGTTTGGAGCACGCTGGTCACGGTCACGTCTACGTTACGACCGATACAGCGGCGGGCATTGTCCACCACGATCATCGTCCCGTCGTCCAGGTAAGCGACGCCTTGGCCCGCCTCCTTGCCCTCCTTCAAGACGAAAACTCGAATGGTTTCGCCCGGCAAAACGACCGGCCGCAGGGCATTACACAACTCATTGATGTTGAGCACACGCACACCCTGCAGTTCGGCCACCTTGTTCAAATTCAAATCATTCGTGATGATGCGGCCTTCCACTTTTCTGGCCAACACCACCAATTTGGCATCCACTTCCTTCACATGGGGAAAATCTTCCTCGACGATCCGGACATCGACATCGGCCATTTTCTGAATCTTGTTCAGAATGTCCAGCCCTCGCCGACCACGCGCCCGTTTGAGGGAATCGGACGAGTCCGCGATGTGCTGCAATTCATTCAAAATGAAATGGGGAACCAGAAACGGCCCCTCGAGAAACCCCGTCTCACAGAGATCCGCCACCCGCCCGTCGATGATCACACTCGTATCCAGGACCTTGATGCTGGCACTGGAAGTCCCGGCTCCGGCCGGCCCTTGGGTGACGCCGGGAAACTGCTCATGCCCGAATCGCGCCCCCATGGCTAAGCCCAGATACGGCAACCCCAAGAGGAACACCAACCCACCGATATGAAATAAAAACGTCTCGACATCGAAGACCGCGCTCCCCACCCACTCCACCAAACCCGTGAGGATAAGACCGCCGGCGAGCCCGGCGGCGCCGCCGACAATAATGCCGAATGAGAGTCTCCGGAGCGCGTATTCGCCGGCCAGAATGAGTCCGCCGGCAGCGGCACCGATGCCGAACCCCGTCAACAAGAACTCACGACTCGGATCTTGGGCCCGCAGAAACAAGGCCATGCCGGCAAGAGCGCTGAGAAGAACAAATATGGCCCGTACTACCATACTGTCTCCCTCCTCTCTGTGAACGACTCCGAACGGAAGTCCGAAGTGATCACGGCCTCAGCGTCAGATAAATGGCTCGCCCCTGCCGTTTCAGCAGGAGCAATACCGATTGGTCTTTCGGTAAACTTGCGGCGAGCCGTTCATAGGCCTTCAACGTCCCGACCTGTTTGCGGTTCACCTCCAGCACGAGATCGCCCTCGCGCACGCCGGCCTCTTCCGCCTGACTCCCGGACTTCACGCGGACCACCACGACCCCGTGGTCGCTCCCCTTCAATCCGTACCGGCCGGCCAACTCGTTGTTCAACTCCTTCACCTCGATATCGGAAAGCAGGCCGGCGGGAGCTACGGACTCGCCGCCCTCCTCCGATCCGACCTGGGCCAAATTCTTGGGCTGCTCCGCGATGGTCAGGTCGATCGACTTCGATTTCTTTTCACGGATGATTTTGACCGTGACCTTTTTCCCGACGAACGTCTGGGCCACGGCGTTCCGCAAGTGGGCCGGCGAATCCATGGGTTTGCCGTCATATTCGACGATGACGTCCCCTCGCTCGAACCCCGACTTCTTGGCCGGACTGTCGTCCATCACATCGCTGACCAACACCCCCTTGGTGTCTTTCGGTACGCCGAATTGCGACGACAGCTCGGGGGTCAGCTCCTGAATCGAGACACCCAGCCATCCGCGCACCACCTTGCCGTGCTGTACCAACTGATCCATGATAGAGTGGGCCATGTTGCTCGGAACCGCGAATCCGATGCCCATGTTTCCACCGCTCTGGCTGTAAATCGCCGTGTTGATGCCGACCAGCTCGCCGCGCACATTCACCAGGGCTCCCCCGGAATTGCCGGGGTTGATCGCGGCGTCGGTCTGGATGAAGTCTTCGTATTCGGCGATGCCGGCTGAGCGGCCGAGCGCGCTGACGATCCCCAAGGTCACCGTCTGCGTCAGGCCGAACGGGTTGCCGACCGCGAGCACGAACTCGCCGACCTCCAGCTTGTCGGAATCGGCCCAGGAGACGGTCGGAAGGCCGCCGGCTTCGATTTTCAACACCGCCACGTCGGTCTTGGCATCCGTCCCGACCAGCTTCGCCTTGAACTCGCGTTTGTCGGACAGGAAGACCTTGATTTCATCGGCCTTGTTCACCACGTGGTTGTTCGTGATGATCAATCCGCTTGGATCGACGATGACTCCGGACCCCAGCCCCCGTTCTTTTCGCTCCTTCGGGGCTTCAAACCGCTTCATCCATTCATCGCCGAAGAACCGCCGGAAAAAGGGATCGTCGAACGGCGTGCCCTGGGTCCCCTCGCTCTGTCCATTGCGCGTCGCGAAGATATTCACGACCGCCGGTTTGACCGACTTGGCGACCTCGACGAAGCTCTGCGTCCCCGCCCCCGGCAGCGAAGGCTGAACCGCGGTCGCGACCGGCCGAGCGGCAGGAGCAGGGACCGGAGCCGGTTCCGGAACTGCGTGCCCGGTCGGCAACCATCCGAGATCGGAGGTGACGATGACTCCGATGAGCCCCCCTACGATCAACAGCAGCAGTGGAAACAGCCAAGACCGCCGCGACGACTTCTCTCCGGCCGGCATACGAAAATCTTCCATAAGTACGTCGTATCGGAAGGCGAGCCGCTTAGGGCTGCTCGCCCGCGTACAGCCCCATGATGGTGTTCAAAAACTTCACGGCTTCAGCTTTGGGGCGTTGGAAGGAATTCCGTCCGATGATCGACCCGAATCCTCCACCGTCGCGAATCGCCCGAACCTCGTCGAAGATCGCTTTTTCGTCGTTCTTCGCACCGCCGGAGAAAATCACGATCCGGCGCCCGTCAAACGAACTTTGCACGACATGTTTGACCCGTTCCGCCAAGGTCTTGATCGGCACCTGTTCGGCTTCATACACCTTCTTGGCTGCGGCCTGCTCCAGATGGGCCGTGGGCAATTTGACCTTGATGACATGGGCGCCCAATTGCGCCGCGATCTGCGCCGCATAGGCCACCACGTCCATGGCCGTCTCGCCTTCCTTGCTCAATGCGGACCCGCGCGGATAGGACCAGACGACGACCGCCAACCCGCAGCCCTTGGCCTCTTCCGCAATCACCCGCAGCTGTTCGTACATGTGGTTGCAATGGGCGGAACCGGGATAAATGGTAAAGCCGACCGCCGAACAGCCCAGCCGCAAGGCCTCCCGCACGCTTCCCGTCACCGAGGGGAGGGGATCCTTTTCATCGTGCAGCACATCGTGATTGTTCAGCTTGAGAATGAGCGGGATTCTCCCGGCGAACTGGCTCGCACCGGCCTCGATGAACCCGAGCGGCGCCGCATAGGCATTGCACCCTGCATCGATCGCCAGTTGAAAATGGTACCGCGGATCGTACCCGCCGGGGTTGGGGGCGAAACTTCTCGCCGGCCCGTGCTCGAACCCCTGATCGACCGGCAGGATCACCAACTTGCCCGTGCCGGCCAGCTTCCCGTGATTCAGCAGGCGTGCGATGTTTGTTTTGGTGCCCGCATTGTCGCTTTCGTACCAACTCAGGATTTCCTGGACCCGTTTGTTCATGGTCAACCTCCCAACAACCCTCGCTCACGTTAGTCGTTACGCACGTCCCTGGATGCAGGCTTCCGCCTGGCCGACATCTTCGGCACTCCCGATGATCAATGGAACCCGCTGATGGAGGGCCTTCGGCTCGACGTCGAGGATTCGCATCGTGCCGGTGCTCGCTTTGCCGCCGGCCTGTTCCACGACCATGGCAAGCGGATTGCCCTCGTACATCAATCGCAGTTTTCCTTCCGGCTTGTCCTTCTCACCCGGGTACAGATAGATGCCGCCTCCCAAGAGGATGCGATGAACATCCGCGACCAAACACCCGCTATATCGCCCGCTATAGGGCCGTCCGGTCGCCTTGTCCTGCACTTTCAGATGATCGAGGTATTTCTGTGTCCCGGCGGGCCAACGGTGGTAGTTCCCCTCGTTGACCGAATAGACCTTGCCCTTTGGTGGAATCCGAATGTTTTCGTTGGACAGGAGATATTCACCGATGGAGGGCTCGAGCGTGAAGCCATGCACACCCTGCCCGACCGTGAACACGAGCATGGTGCTCGCCCCGTACAACACGTACCCTGCGGCGATCTGCTCAGTCCCTTTTTGGAGCAACTCGTCCTCCACAGGCCGTCGCTGCCCCATCTGTGATCTGCGAATAGAGAAAATGGCTCCCAACGGCATGTTGACATCGGTATTGGAGGATCCGTCCAGCGGATCGACCAAGAGCATGTACTTCGCGTCTTCATGGACCATTTTCAGGGGTTTTTCCATCTCTTCAGAAGCCAGGACGCACACGAGCCCGCTGTGTTCGAACACGCGAACGAAGGTATCATTGGCAATCTGATCGAGTTTCTTAACTACCTCGCCTTGGATATTCGTCTCTCCGGTCGTGCCGAGGATCTTGTTCAATCCCGCTCGGCGTAGGTCATGTGCAATCATTTTGCCGACCAGGCCGATTTGGGTCAGCAGGACGGAGAATTCGCCGGTGGCTTCGGGATGCGCGGCCTGTTGTTCGATGATAAAGCGGCTTAATGTAATGGGAAATTTCGCCATACTGTAAATGTCCTGGGTACGGAAAGCGTCACGCGCCTACGAAGCGCCAAAGAGGGCTCATCGTCGGGAAACTTGGCGCGATTATAACGGTTTTGGGTTGGGTGAGCAATCAAGGATCGGCCCGTCGATCACAACCGTCCGCGTGAGCCGTATCCCTCAGTGAGTTCCGCCACAATCGATCCGATAATGACTTTGGCCTTCATTTTGACCGGCACACGGTGTTCATCGGTCGTAAACCAAACGCGAATGTTCCCTTCATTCAGGAAGATCCCCTGAAACGGCATGATGACCAGGACGCGGGCCGTCTGCCGTTTTCCCCATGATCCTTCCAAAGTTTCCAGCGCCTCGACCCGAACGTTCAGCCGATAGTTTTTCTTGTCATGATGCACTGTCATCGCCAGGGAAGCCCCCGGCGCCATCGGCAGCACCTTGCGCACATAGTACAGGCAGGAAATGGCATCCTGCGCATCGGAAGGAATGGGAAGCTCGTCGGATTTGCCGTCCTTCACCGCAGTGACCAGGCCTTCGCTGTGCCGGAAGGTATAGTCAAACTCGTTGGACCGTTTTCCCTCCCGGCGTGAGAACGTCATGTGCCTGGGCAAGAACGATTCGACATCAACAGTGGAGGCCACACGATTGTCGACGGGATAGAACTTGGTCACCACGGGGCTCGATCTGGCGACCATTCCCAAGGTGATGCGCCGGCGCCCCCCCTCCACCGGGCCCTCCTGAACGGTGAGGGTCGCGATGCCAGCACGCATGGCCAGCCAGCTCAAATCATATGAGAGCCGTTCACCGGCTGGAAACGGCAACGGGGCCGAGGTCGAGAGGTAGCTCTCTTGCGGCACCTCAGACAGGGAACCGTCCGCAACAAGGACGCCGATCCAGCATGCGACAGCAAGACACAGCGTTGGACGAAGGGAAGCAGACGATAACGGTGCGCTACGTCGAAAGGACACGGCGGGCCTGCGCAAGTTCGGTCTCGATGGTCGCGCGGATCATGTCCAAACGAGCCTGCGAAGGAGCCTCAAACCGCAGTACCAGCGCCGGTTGGGTATTGGAGGCACGAATGAGGCCCCACCCATCTTCGAAAATTGCACGCACTCCATCGATCGTCACCAGGTCCCGCAGGCGAAGGTTGGAGGCGCCGACCGGCTGCCGGGCATCCAGATAGGCCATCAATTGCGCCCGCACCTGATCGACCAGTTGAAACTTCAACGTATCGGGACAATCGACACGAATTTCCGGGGTCACGGTCGTCTGCGGAAGATCCGCCACCAGACTCGACACCGCCTGTTTCGTCTTGGCCAGGATTTCAACCAGCCGGCAGGAGGCATAGACGGCGTCGTCGAAGCCGAAATAGCGGTCGGCGAAAAACATATGGCCCGACATTTCGCCTGCCAGGACGGCTGACTCCTCTTTCAGTTTCGCCTTCATCAGGGAATGGCCGGTCTTCCACATGATCGGGCGCCCGCCCTTGGCGGCGATATCGTCGTACAGACATTGCGAGGCCTTCACCTCGGAAATAAACGTAGTACCGGGCCTTTGTGCCAGAATGTCCCTGGCATAGAGCACCATCAGGCGATCGCCCCACAGGATCTGTCCCTGCTCGTCGATTGCGCCGATACGGTCGGCATCCCCGTCGTAGCCGATGCCGACATCCGCCTTTTCTTCCTTCACGGCCGCGATCAAGTCCTGCAGATTGTCCACGACCGTAGGATCGGGATGGTGATTGGGAAATCGCCCGTCCAGTTCGTCATAGAGTCCGGTGACGCGACAGCCCATTTGCTCCAGGGCCTGTTTGGCCACCAACGACGCCGCGCCGTTGCCGCAATCGATCACCACATGCAGATGGTCCGCCCGCACACCGGCAAAGTCATTCTTGAGATACTGCAAATAGTCCGGAATGATTTCGTGCGCGGAGAGCTGCCCGGAACCCGAGACGAACCGGCCGCCTTCCATCACCTGCCGCAACCGTTGAATGTCTTCGCCGTGGATGGCTTCCTTGCCGATGCAGATTTTGAATCCGTTGTATTCAGCGGCATTATGGCTGCCCGTAATCATAATCCCGCCCTGCACCGGCAGGTGAAACAACGAAAAATACAGGAGCGGCGAGGCGCAGAGCCCAAGATCCACCACGTCCAGTCCACCGGCCAACAGACCGCGCAACAACGCCGCCTGCAACCGGGGTGAACTCAACCGTCCGTCTCGCCCAAGGCTGATCCGCGAAACCCTCAGCTCACGCACCATGGTGGCGTAGGCCAGTCCCACCTGCTCGGCAATCGCCTCGGTGAGTTCTTCCCCGACAATGCCCCTGAGATCATATTCGCGAAACAACGCCATGCATCACTCCAGGTAGAAAGTACGATTTGGTGATTGGGTGATTTTTTGGACCTTCACGTCGCCAAGTCGCGGGATCACTAGTGAGATGTCCTACAGATTCATTTCATACGTCCAGCGGTTTGCCCCCTCACCATCTCCTCTCCCCGGTGGGGAGAGGGGGAGCAGCCACGCGGATCAATTCAACAAACTTCAGAGACAGGACACTCGATCACGAAATTTATTTCGGCGTTCGCCCGTAGTCGTCGTGAAACCGCACGATGTCGTCTTCACCCAGATAGGGCCCGTTCTGCACCTCGATAATGTGCAGGGTCTCGGTACCGGGATTTTCAAGACGGTGCGGCGTTTCCACCGGGATCGCCGTGCTCTGCCCGACCTGCAGGTCCAGCAACTCTTCCCCCCTGGTAACCCGCGCGGTCCCGGCAATCACGACCCAATGCTCGCTGCGTTTATGATGGAGTTGCAGCGACAGTCGCCCAGCGGGGTTCACCGTCACGCGTTTGACCTTATACCCAGGCCCCTCTTCGAGCACCGTATAGGATCCCCAAGGCCGGAACACCGTGAGGTGCTCCAAATGTTCGGGGGCACCCTGCTGCTTCAGGATCTCGACCATCTGTTTTACGTCCTGCGAGCGGGATTTCGGACAGATCAAGGTGGCATCCGGCGTGTCCACCACCACCATATCAGTGAGCCCGATCGTGGCCACGACCCGACGGTCGGCGTAGAGGACGGAATTGGTACTGTCCAGGTCGATGACCCGCCCGCTGACGACGTTCCCGGCCTTGTCGCGCGGGGCGACTTCTTCGAGACTGCTCCAATTCCCCACATCCGACCAGCCGAATGAGACGGGAATCATCGCCGCCTTGGCCGACAACTCCATGACCCCATTATCGATCGATATCGAGGGAACCTTTTTGTAGGCGTCCTCGATGAGACGCGGCTCAGCGCCCGATGCCATGAGGGCATGGACCTTCTGCGCGGCCCTGGCCAGCTGCGGCTGATGCCGCCGGATTTCCTCCAGAATAGTTGTGGCCTTCCAGAGAAACATGCCGCTGTTCCAAAAATAGTTGCCGTTTTTTAGATATTGCGCCGCCTTGGTCCGGTTCGGCTTCTCGACGAATCGTGCGACCGGATAGCCGGTCAAGCGCCCCTTCTTGGCCAGGGCGGTTCGTCGATTCGGTTGAATGTAACCATAGCCCGTCTCAGGCCTGGTGGGTGTGATCCCGAATGTGACCAGATGGCCCTTGTCGGCCAGTTGAGCAGCCAACGCCACCGCCGCCTGGAACGCCTTCTCGCCGGTCACCACATGGTCCGCCGGCAAGACCAGCATCATCGCCTCGGGATCGCGCCGAACGATCTCCGTTGCAGCCAAAGCGATGGCTGGAGCCGTGTTTCTGCCGACTGGCTCGACCACATAATTGTCTTTCAGATCGGACTTCCACTCCCCCAATTGCACGCGAATCGAATCCGCCTGGCCCGGATTGGTGGAGATGAGGACATGGTCAGGCTTGGCGCAGGAGAGCACCCGCCGCATCGTCTGCTGAATGAGCGTCTCGTCGCCGATGATCCGGAGCAGCTGCTTCGGATAGAGATGCCGACTCAAGGGCCAGAACCGCGTCCCACTGCCGCCGGCCAAGATCACCGGATAGAGCTGTTCCTTCATATCCATTTCACTCACCGCGTCTTCTGAGCCGCCAAAATGAGATCCGCCACTTCCCGCACAGCACCCTCGCCACCCTTCTTTTTGCATCGGTATCGAACGGTCTTCAGCACGGGCGGCATCCCGTCGGCCGGAGCCGCCGAAAATCCGACCGCACCGAGGGCTTCAACGTCGTTGACATCGTCCCCGATGTAGGCCACCTGCTCCATCGTGAGGCCGTGGCGCGCGATGAGGTCTTTCAACAGCGCCAGTTTATCGAACACCCCTTGGTGCACTTCGGGAATCGCCAGTTTTTGAGCTCGGCGCATCACGATTTTCGTCGACTCCTGCGTGATGATGGCGGTGAGAATGCCGGCTTTTTGCAGGAGTTTGATCCCCATCCCGTCGCGGGTGTTGAATTTTTTCCATTCATCGCCGGATTCGGAATAATACATGCCCGCGTCCGTCAAGACCCCATCGACATCCGTCGCGAACAGTCGAATACGATGCAGGATCCCTTGCAAAGACAAGCGAGAAGCGGATGGTGTTGTTTTTCGGCGATCGGTGCTCGGCATGCGGACGTTTTTGGCTCAGGCCGATGTTAACAAGCCATCGATTGAAACTCAAGAAAACTCGGCCGTGCCGGAGTGTCCCGATTCATCGCGGCGGGTCGGAATGGTCACGGATGTCGGCGAAGACGATCAATAGGCATGCCGATGGATGAACCCTCTCCACAAGGTGAGCCACATGATTTTGAGGTCGAACCAGATCGACCAATGTTCGATGTAATACAGATCGTGCTCGATCCGTTTTTCCAGCGAGGTATTGCCGCGCCAGCCGTTGACTTGCGCCCACCCGGTGATCCCGGCCTTCATCTTATGCTTGAGCATATAGAGGGGAATTTGTCTGCGGACCTCTTCGACTACCCATGAACGCTCCGGCCGTGGACCGACAATGCTCATTTCGCCCAGCAGTACATTCCAGAATTGCGGCAGTTCGTCAATGCTGGTACGACGTAACCATCGTCCGAGCGGCGTCACGCGAGGATCGTTCTTCGGAGTGAGCAGTACGGTGTCTCCTGGATGGTCATCGCGCATCGTGCGAAACTTGAGCATCAGAAACGGCTTGCCATCCAACCCCATGCGCTCCTGCCGATAGAAAACGGGTCCCGCCGAGGTGGCTTTGATGAGCCCTGTGACGATGACGAGGACCGGGCCGGTCAACAGCAGGGCCAGCAAGGCGCCGACGACATCCGCACCCCGCTTCAGCACGACGTTCCAGCCATGAAGCGGCGTCCCCTGCAGCGTAATGACCGGCAAGCCATCGAACATTTCGGCCTCTGCCCGCAACGTAATGAACTCGTAGATGGAGGGGACGACCTTGACTTCGATGGTCGTCGTGGCGAGGAATTGCAGAAGCTTTTCCGTCGATGCCTCTGCATCAGGAGGTACGCAGACGAACACGATGTCGAGACCCGGTGCATATTTTTCCAGATCGGAGTACAGACCGACCACCTCTGCGCCCTCGAACCACTGGCCGAGTTTTTCAGGATGCCGCGTCAAATACCCATGCACCTTGATACCGAATTCCGAGTGCAACGCCAACGATCGGGCAATTCGCTGGCCCAGCTTGCCCGCTCCGATGATCATGCAATGCCGCAGATTGCGTCCCTTTCGACGGATCAGCCGAAGTCCCTCGCGAAACGCCATGCGAGAGAATCCGAGCGCCACGACATTCAAGATCCAGAAATACACGAAGACAAGCCGGGAATACTCGAATTGCCGCACGAAGAAGGTCAAGGCGACCAGGATCAGGACGGACAAGGTGTTGGCTTTCGCGATGTCGAAAATTTCAGCGGCATGTGTTCCCATGCGACGCGGTCGGTACAGGTGAAACGCACGAAACGACACCCCCCATACCAGGACGATCGGCACGAGGAGGGCGACATATAAATCGAGGGGGGGAACGCCCTTATCGACGGGACCCACGCCTTCAAGGAACCGAATATAGTAGGCCAGCATCCAACAGCAGCAGATGACGGTCAGATCGAAAATAAACAGCAGACTCTGGAGGAACTGCGAGTGACGCTTGAGCATATCGATTCACCTACCCATGGGCTTCTCTGACTGGAAACCTACCCCGCGTGCATGCTCAGGTGCTTGATGAAGCAACGAGGCAACCGCCTATTGAGTCTCCCCAACCGGAACCCCAGCAACTTCGCAGCCGCCCGTGAAAGGCTGGTTGGAACGGAGAAAAGGTATCCTTCTCGAAGCAAGAACGCCAGCTCCGAGCGTAAGAACCGGATGCCCTCCCCTTCGGCACGTCCGAATTCTTCGAGAATCCAGCGCTCTTTGGAGAGGAACACCCCCATGTCGAAATACCGCCTGAAATCCTGAAGCGCGGAATAATTGTGCGAATGCACAACCCTCGCGTCGGCAAGGTATTGCACCTTGTAGCCTTGTTTAAGCAGCCGGGCGCAGGCATGCATGTCTTCTCCCATGAGCAGGCCGCCTTTGAAGCCGCCAATGGCTTCAAGCGCCTGCCTGCGATATGCGGCAAAGGAGTTGGAACAAAAGGCCGCCCGTATCCCCAGGGTGATCCGATCTGCGAAACACCGTTCGGCTGACACGTCCGGATAGTTGAACAGGCGCAGATGGCGCCCGAACGGGCTCGCGTCGGGGCGGGGCAGTTGACGTCCATAGGCGGCTCCCACCTCGGCATCTTGCAAAAAAGGAACGGTCAGTCGAGCGAGCGCCTCTTCATCCGCGGGAATGGCATCCTGCGTCATATACACCAAGGGGTCCCCGACAGTTTCCTTCGCGCCTAACATTCGAGTCAAACCGTGATCGAATTCCCGCTTGGGAATCGTGTGCACCCGTACGCCCTGGGAACGCGCAATGGCGACCGTGCGATCGGGGGAGGACGAGTCTATGACCAGCACCTCCATATCTGCGACCGTCTGCCGCGACAGGGCCTCAAGAAGAGGCGCTAGACACGCCTCGGCCTTGTAGGTGGGGATGACGACGCTGATCAATGGCCTGCCTGCTCTTTCATTCCGGTAGACCGCAGCGATCAACCGCGCAGCACGTCCTCGTATATCGACTCCAGCCGATTCAGATGCGAGTCGGCATCGGAGGGGTTCTGCCAGTACCGCTCATAGGCCTTGGCCCCCATGTCACGTGCAACAGGGTCGTCTTGCAGTGCGGCGATTTTCGCGGAGAGGTCTCCCAGGTCGCCGCTCCTGAACCACAAGCCGGTTTCTCCGTCGACGACGGAATCCCGGGCGGCGCACGAATCCGACACGATGGCCGGTACCCCGAGTGCTGCTGCCTCCAATACCACCAGAGGCTGCGCCTCATACCACAGAGAAGGAAACACCAGGGTTCGCGCCTGGCGCACAAAGCCCAGCACCTCGTCTACTGGTCGCCAGCCGGTGATCACGGCCTCCGGATACCGTCGCCGCACTTCATCCCGACATTCTCCGTCTCCCACGAAAATGGCGCGACAGCCAACGGATGCGGCGGCGTGCGCGAAGAGCACCGGGTTTTTATCCACCGTCAACCGTCCGACCATCACAAAAGCATCCTTGCGATCAACCGGAACCGGCTGCGCTTTCGGGACATTGATGATGTTCGAATTCCAATAGAGGCGTGAGTCCCTGGGTAGGAACGGCTTCAAAATAGAGCGGCTGAAGTCGGAGACGCTGATGTAATGGCGAATCCCGCCCGGGACATGCCCATAGCGACGCTGAATTACCTGACGCGCCACCCGCCACAATTTATGGGCATATCCCCGGCGATCGCAACCACTCAGCAGGCAGCCGCGTGACAGTGGAGAGAGCGTGCAAGCCCGCCTGCTCGGATAGTCGAAAAATCCCCCCGTCGGACAGGCGGTGAAGTAGTCATTCAACGTACAGACCACCCTGAATCCACGATCTACGGCCGTTCGGACGACGCTGGAAGACAGGCATTTCGTCCACCCGTGAAGATGGACGACCGTGCGGCCAGGATCCAAAGATGCTAGCACGCGCTCCATGGCCGAGCCAGACCTCAGATTCCAGAGCCCTTGAAGACCGGCGCGCAGGCGGCTCGGATCATGCGCAATGTCGAACTGGTCGGTGCAGACGACGTCGACCGCCGACTGCCGCAATTCCGGCATGATCGGATTCACGCCGCACAGCAGGGTCACCCGGTGGCCGCGGGCGGACAATCCGGCTGCACTGGATAGTGCGACATGGCTCGCGCCGCCATCCACATGTCCAAAATCGTTGAGAACGACGATGTCCATCCGTCACCCGATCGAAGCGGCCAGCTGCATGGCATCGAGCAGCACGCGCTCAAAACGTCTTGCCTGTTCCTCGCGCGACAAGCCCAAGCCCGCGTCCTTCGACGTGGGAGGAATGACGGCTCCGCCCTGTTTGATGTCGATCCACCGTTCAAGCTGACGGCGAATGTCACCGGCATCCTGCAAGACAACCCCCGCGGCTCGCTCGGCAATCAGATCCGCAGCCACGTTGTCCGCGGGACCGATGGCGAGGATGGGCCGCCCGGCTCCGATATATTCAAAAAGTTTCCCCGTATACACGCCTTTCTCTCGTGGATCGCTCCATAGTAACAGCAGCAACACGTCGCTTTCCCGCTGCACCCGCAACGAGTCACGATAGGGGATGGCGTCGTGTACCTCGACCAAGGACTCCATGGCATAGGCCGCTGCCATCCGGCGGGCAAGCTCGAGATAACGCCCATACAGGGTAACCCGAACGTGATCGCGGCGCGGCATCCCGGCCAAGGCCTCGAACAGCGGCTCGAGACGCTGCTTGCCCTCGTAAATCATCCCCGTGTATGCAATGCGCACGATGGGAGAACCCTTCGGCCGGTGCGAATCGTCCGGATAGTCATCGGGGTCGAATCCGTTCATCACGACCGACACCGGACCGGTGTACTTGGTTCTCAGCACGGCCGCGAGCGGCTCGGACACGGTGACCAATCCTGTGGCGGAAGTCAGGATGCGCCGCTCGAGTCGCCCCTCGATCGCTCGTCTCCATCCCGCGTACTTGTAATTCTGGTGATCCACCCAGAGGTCGCGCAGATCCGCGACCCAGGGGATCGTATATCTGCGGGACAAGCGGTGCGCAATCAACAGTGAGGTGAACGGCATCGCGCTGGCACAGATCACATCCGGCTTCCACCGCTCTATGCACCGAGCAGCGGCGTTGTATGCGTACGGGAACCACCCGACTTGATCGTCCGGAAAGCTGATGAACCGTTTATATAGGCGACGATACAGACGCCGAAGAACCGTTTCTCCCGAGCGCAGCGTCCCCCGAGCGTCGAGACCTCGTACCGCGACCGACTTCCGCCCTCCGAATACCAATTCCGCCGGTTTGTTGACGTTGACCCACTTTGTGTAGAGCACGCGCGCCTCAGGCACCTCGATCGGCAGGGTGGCCGGAAAGGGCTGATCCCTGGCGCTGATAATCTGAACGTCATGTCCGAACCGCAGGAGAAATTTCGCCAGTTTCCCCACTCGCACATGCCCCACATCGTTATAGGGCGGAAAACAAAAGGATATCAGCAGGATTTTCAAATCGGCCGGCCTTCCCTCTGAATCGGGTGACAACGACGCTTGGAACCTGGGTGGCGCCGGCCGAACGGATCATAGCGAAACGGCAAACACGCGTCCCCAGACACCGATGTTGACGATCTTCCATAGCCTGGAATCGAGCGCCCGTCGGCCCTCCAGCATGTCGTGGACTAACCGTCTGGTACCGCCGGCATTGAGTAGTCCGGGATACCGGCGCAAGGTATCCTCCACGCCCGCTTCAATCATGCTCCGCAGCGGACCTCGAAACCAGACCGCCTCCGGCGTCGCAAATCCCAGCTTGTCACGCCTCTGCGAGACTGCTTCGGGCAGGATGCCCGTCATTGCCCGCCGGAGAACGCGTTTGGTCTCACCACCGTGCATCTTGTGCGCGGATCCCAGACCGATCGAGAACTCGACCAGCCGATGGTCCAGGAACGGCACTCTGGCTTCCACACCGTGCGCCATGCTGTTGCGGTCTTCATAGTGCAGCAGCATGGGTAGACTGGTCGACTGCATCATGGCCACGCAGAGCTCGCCGATATCGCGGATGGCGCTAAAACCTTCCCGCGCAATCGCCGCGCTGAAGCTGTCCTCCGTGCGGCATGACGTCGCGAAGGCCTCGGAATTCAGCCAGTCGTGATCAGCCAACCGCTGCTGCTGCCTCCTCGCCACATCCATCCAGCGGCGTCTGAGGAAGGGCCGGGCCAGGGCCGACAATTGGCTGCCGATGGACGCCCCGTGGAATTGCCGTCGTTCCCACAGCGTTCGACAGAGCAACCCGTAGCGACCGCGGCGCAGCAGGCTCGCACAGTAATATCCGAATCCACCGTGGTAGCCGGCCAGCTGCTCATCCGCACCCTGGCCGTCAAGCATGACCTTGATCTTCCTCCGGCGCGCCTGATCGAACACGCACCACTGGGCAAAGATGCTCGTCGTCCCATAGGGTTCGTCCTGATGCCACGTGATCGTTTCGGCACGCGCCACCGCGTCCTCGGCGCGGGGGAAGACATAGTCCACCTCAGTTTTGGTTGCCGCGGATACCGCTTCGATGAAGGGACGCTCGTCCACGTCTGGAACCTCATAGCAGGCGCTCACGGCATTGACGCGACTCGAACTGCCGCCTTCTCGAAACAGCCGGTCGATCAGACAGACGATGGAGGAGCTGTCGAGTCCTCCCGAGAGACAGGAGCCGACCGGAACATCGGATCGCAGATGAAGACGGACCGACTCGGCCAGCAACTCACGAAATCGTCCCGCCGCCTCATCCTCCGACATCGCAATGGTCCCCGGGCAAGGCAAGCAGTACCAGCGCCGCAGGGGCAACGGGTCGCCGGGCTCAAATCGCGGCAGATCAATCGTGACACAATACCCCGGCCGAAGCTGTTTCACATTGCGGAACGTGGTTTCCTCGGTATGGTCTGTCATGCCGGCCGATAAGAAATCATAGACGCGAGGCAGGTTCATTGCGGCTGTCATCCCAGGCAGGCCGATCAATTGCTTGATCTCCGAGGCGAATGCGATGCCGTTCCTTTGGTTGACATAGTATAGGGGTTTGATGCCGAACCGGTCGCGTGCCGCGAACAGTCGGCCCGCCCCCGGCTCATACAGCACGAGGGCGAACATGCCGACAAAGCGGTCGAGGCAGGACTCGCCCCACTCTGAATAAGCGGCCAAAATTACTTCGCTATCGGAGCGCGTGCCGAACGTATGACCGAGCGCTTCCAAGTCCGACCGCAGCTCGAGGTAGTTGTAGATCTCGCCATTGTAAACGAGCCATAAACGCCCGTTCTGATAACACATCGGCTGTCCAGCCGCCTCGCTGGTATCGATAATAGCCAGGCGACGATGCCCCATGAATACCGGCATACGGCTGGCGAACGCGCGCCATCCCGCTCCATCCGGGCCGCGATGTGCGATGAGCCGGAGATGGTCATCCGTCAATGAATAGCCGGCCGAGAACCAGATACCGCACACCGTTTTTTCGCACTCCTCATTCGAATGTGGTGTTACAACGACTCATGAATGGCTTCGTATTCGCCTTTGAGGCGCCTCGCGATGACAAGCGGATCGTGCCAACGCTCGACGTAGCGGCGGCCTTTCCGGCCCCAGGAAACCAGTTCACCCCGCCTGACGGTCACCCACTCTTTGATCACCTCGTAGATCGTCGCCGGCGTGGCATGAATGACGGGCAAATCGCGTCGCATGTCGAAAGGGATGGATTGCAGATCCTCTTCCCGGATATACGCGACGACGGGCTTACCCAAGGCCATGCATTCCACCGCGACCCCACCGTACCAGCCACAAAGCAACTGATCAATCAGGAGATCAGCGCCTGCATATAACGCCCGCGCCTTCTCGCGTGGCTGGTTCTCCACCAAGACAAAGTCGAACGGCACTCCTTCGTCGCGAAGCTGATTCACCGCGGCCAATACATGCCTGGTGCCCTTGACACCCCGGTGGCTGGGTGCATGCAGTAACACCGGTGCAGCCGGATCGGGTCTCGGATCAACCGGCCTCCATTCATCGAGATCCACGCTGGCATAGGGAATAAATTGCGCGCGGCTCGGTAACAGATGCAGCAGGTCCGGATTCACCGAAAACATTCGGTCAGCGTAGCGGCTCATATAGTCGATCGCCCGCCGCTTCTGCGCGTCCGTCTCCCTCGTGTAGTACCCGGGTTCAACCTCCGAGGCGGGCGAAATCGCGAAGTGCGCCCGGCAGAAGTCTCCTTGCCGCGCATCATCGCCTTGATACGTCACCACGATACCCTTTCCCGCCGCCTTGAGCAGCGGGAGATCCCGCATGAGGAGCAGTCGCGAGCATGTCAGCCGTAGAGATGCCAGCGCGCGCGACGTACGCCCTGCGGCGGAGGCAGAGGCCGGCATGCCCGTGGGAAAAATCGTGCGACCAAAATTGAAATGGACGATGTCAAAACAGCTGAGGGCGCGCCACAAGAATTTCCAACGTTTCCATTCCCGAAGCACGAAAGGCTCATCCCGACGGAACAGCACCTCGTCGGTGGTAAATTGAAATTGATTTTGTTCGAACGCGACTGCAAGACTGTCCAGCCCAACCCGCCTTTCAGCCCGTACCAGGCCCTGCGCATTGCCTCCGACCGTCGTGGGGCAATGCAGGATTCTGAGCGGCCGGGATCTCATGCCGGTCCTGATGGCTTCGTTCCCGGATGACCCGCTTCTCGGCGTTGCAGGACGTCATCATAAAATCGAGTCAGGCGCTCGCGAATCACCGCATTCGAGTGGTATTTCCCGTACCACATTCTCGCCGCCTCCCCGAGATCCGTTCTCCATCTGGGATCACGATAGGCACGGGAGAGACCCGCAAACACGTCGTCGGACGTGCGCACATTGATCACAGGAGGGAGCTCCGGAAAGCACCAGCGATGCATGTCCTCATCGACATAGAGCATGGGAGGCTTACCCATCGCCATGGCACGCGGCGTAATACTACCGAACGCTCCCAAGAAGAACTGGTCCGCGACGACATCACTGGCATCGATATACCGGGCGACCTTCGCACTATGCTCGACCGGAATCCATTTGACGCGGCCCGCCACGCCGAGCCGTCGGAGCAAGGCCTTGCTTTCTCCGACCGTCTGCCCCCATTCCACAAAAACCGCGGATGACCGAGGCGCGACCTCCGCCATGAACCGTGCGAGACCCGCAATGAAAATGTCATTCCCCTTCTCCCAATCGGGATGACGCCGCGTTTCCCAATGATGACGCGACGGATGGAATACCACAAAATCGCTGTCCATTTCACCGCAGAGCGCCTGCCGCAGATCGCTGCCGATACCTTTTTGCGTCCATCGCTCATTCACCGGATGCGGAACGAAACGATAATCCGCGATCTTGAGGCGCTCAGCCGCCCTGCGATTGTCGCAATTGGTAATCACGACGCCGGCTGCCCGGTGATATGCGAGCGCCGTCAACCTTCCTTGCCGGTTATCCTCGAACGGGATATTCCGGATCGTACCATGTTCGAACGCGATGTACGTGGAGTGTCCGTCGAGCATCGGAAACACCGGCGTGAGTCCATATGCCTGCACAATGTCATATTGTGCGAACAACGGTGCGAGGGCTTGTACGGCACCGCGGTAGGCCGGGTCAGACACATCGGTCGAGGTCAGCTGGTCGCGACGTTCAGGAAATGCGGCTTTGAAGGCATCGATGAGTCGGTGGCTGCCGTCGTCGGAATGCGAGCGACCGAGACTCCGGAAGCCGATGAAGAGCCTCGCGCAAGACCGTGTCGCGCGTACCGCCTTGAACAACAGACGAGCCGGCCCGCTGCGGCGCAATCGGGGCTCCAGGGTGAGCAGCAGCCAATACAGTCGCGCTGAGATAGGCCGTCCTGTGCGGTGCGCAAGGAGGTATTCGACGCAAATCCGAAATCGTCCTTGTGCGAACCAGCGCGGGCGACTGAAGCCGCGCAGGTCCAGGGCATCCCAGTCCGGGTATAATTCGCTAGAGAGCCGCCCGACGAAGTCCGCATCCTCCCATTCCGGATATCCCATCACATGATAGTAGTCATGATTCAACACGTCGCAATCGAGGCCGGCGTCGTTGAGAATTCGCGCGTTCAAATAGGCGTTGTTCGCAACATTCCCGATGTGCAGGACCCTGATGGGCTTCTCGTTTGCCTGTCTGTTCATCGCGCTCTAGCGTGCCCGAGGCTGCGCTTCCGCCTCACACAGTTCCTTCACGCCGTCATGGAACGTCACGATCGGATGGTCAAGAAGCCGCTGCATTTTTTGAATATCGCCTATCAGATGTTTGGCCGGCTGCCCCTGCTGGATGCGATACGAGGGCTTCTTGCCGAGGTGATGCCCGATAGCGTCGCCGATCTCACGCATGGTGAGGATTTCTTCTCCCGCGATGTTGATCTTGTGGGATTCCGTGAGAGCAAGACTCTTGACGACACAGCGGGCGGCGTCACTTACATGGATCGGATTGAGCCGCATGCCCTGCTCCCCTTGGAGCGTAATGGAGTCCTCCGCGCGTACGGACCGGACGAGTCGCGGAATGAGCATGTCGGGACGCTGGTGTCGTCCATAAACAAAGAAAAACCGAAGGACAATGACAATGAGATGATCGGCGTAATTCTCGACCAGCGATTCTCCGCATTGCTTCGCCGCGAAATAAAACCCCAACGGCCCTTGCGGCCTTATCAGATCGTCCTCCCGGAACCCCTCGTCGCCGTGCCCGTAGATGCCCCCCGAGGACGCATAGACGAAGCGACGGGCTCCCGCCTGTCGCGCCCAGTGAAGCAACCGCATGGTGCTCCCGACACTGACCTCGAACACATGCGGTGCCCGCTCGGGGAACTCTCGGAAATAGGGAGATTGCGCCAGATGAATCACGGAATCAATCGTGCCAGGCATGGTGTCCGGCAACCGCGAGTCCGTCAAGTCGTGCCGAATCCAGGTGCAGGACTGATCGCCGGAGAGAGGAACAGTGCGTGACAACGCCCACGCCCTGTGACGGCCGGCCAAGAGCGGTAGCACCGACCGTCCTATCAGGCCCGTGGCTCCGGTGATCAGGACATCCGACATGGTCGTTCCCTTCTTCCCATCAGCTCTCCCGCCCTGCGAGGTCGCCGTTTCGCCGACTGCTCTACAAACCGCGACGCAATCTTCCGCATCACACCACCGCCTCGAAGTAACCTTTGGTCCGGCGGAAAATCATGAGCCCACCGATGCAGAGCAGGATGCTCACAGCAGCCGCGTAAGCGAGTCCGATCCATGTCGGCCATCCCCCGAACAAAAACACCTGTCGATACCCATCCACCACGAAATACAAGGGATTGAAGCTGGTCACCCGACGCATGGCGCTCGGCATATCCTGGTATGCATACAACACAGGTGTCGCCAACATCGCTAACTGAAGCAATACGGGCAGGACCTGCGAGAGATCCCTCAGAAAGGTCGTGAGGACCGCCAGGGCCATCCCCGCACCAACCGTCAGGGTCAGCTGCAACAGAATCAGCACGGGCAGGCTCATGATCGAGAGGCCCAATGGTTTCCCCGTGGACAGGGCCAGCACGCATAACGCGGCGAGGCTCACCAAGAGACTGGTGAGGCTCGCGAGCACGGCCGCGATCGGAAGGAGTTCCAGTGGAAAGACGACGTTTTTTACGATACCGGCATGACGGACGATCGATGTCGCGCTGCTGGTCAGGCCTTCATGGAACGCCAGCCACGGCACCATGCCGGCCAGGACGAACACGGCATATTCCAGCGGCCCCTGGGCGGCGGCTCCGCGATTCACCTGGAGCACCCCGCTGAGGAGAAAGACATACATGCCGACCTGCATCATCGGATTGACCAGGGTCCAATACATGCCCCCGACCGATCCCACATATTTCATATGCAGTTCATGCTTCAGCTGGCTCATCAGCATCCGCGCGAACGATCCGATAGACCCAACATTCATCATCGCAGCTGTATCCTACGATTCTTTCGGCGCCGGAACATCCGCGACGCTGCTACTCGTTTCCTGCTTCCAGTCGACGGGCTGATAGTAGCCGGCGTTATAGGCATGCTCATGGCTCTCCATAGCCAGGATGCGTTGACCTTCGCCCAGAACATGCCCTTCATGACTCTCCAGCCTCACCCGTATTTGGTACGGGAAGCGTCCGAACCGCAGGCATCCCATATCGGCTGTGAGGATGCTGCGCCCCGCCGGCAGGCCTAATCCGCGGGCGATGGATTCACAAACGATTACTCCATCGACCCGTAACCATTCCAGGCGCGCGGTCACGGAGAGAGGACCGCCGTCGTTCTTCACCTTCACCTTGAAGGCGCAGGACTCACCGACCCGAAACAACGCACGAGGGCGGCCCTGCCCGTTCACCGCTTCGACGTCTTCGATGGCGAGCGGACTGTGCGGGACCGGCGCCCCAACTCGTCTCCTAAAGTGGCCTCGAAGTTCCGTCTCCACCAATTCCAGCTGGACGGCTCGGTAGGCTTCGATGACTTCGGTGGGCGCCCCATCCATCCGCACCTCGCCATGGTGCAGCCAGATGACTCGTTGGCACATCTCACGGACCGTATCCAGATTATGCGAAACGAGCAGAACAGTGGCCTTTCCCTTGCACAGCGACTGCATCCTCGCCCGGCATTTCACCGCAAAACCCACGTCGCCCACGGAGAGCGCTTCATCGATCAGCAGGATATCCGGCTCGGTACTGCTCACCAGGCTAAAGGCGAGGCGTGACTTCATTCCCGCCGAATACGACCGCACGGGATAATCCACGAAGCGGCCGATACCGGAAAAATCGATAATGGCCTCCAGCTTGGCTTCCACTTCCTTACGAGTCATCCCATAGAGACTGGCCATATAATAGACATTCTCCCGTCCGGTTTGGTCCGGCAACATCCCGGTGGCGATATCGAGGATGGCGGTTACCCGACCAGCAGTGCGAACGGTCCCCGAGCTGGGACGAGCCTGTCCCGCGATAATGCGAAGCAACGTGCTCTTACCCGCGCCGTTCCCGCCCACGAGGCCCACGACCTGTCCTCTCGGAATCGAGATGGAGACATCCCGCAACGCCGACACCTTTTGGCGGATTGCGGACGAGGGGCGGCCGCGTCGCCCGGCTGATGGCGCTGCCAGATACTGGGCAAGCCGGGCGACGGCGGCCCGCCAAGCCAGGGAATACACCTTGGACAGGCGTTGAAGTTCGATGGCGTCGCCGCTCGTGATTGTCACGCTGGACTATTGCGCCTCCGCCGCCCACGTCACCGGCACTCGCACGATTCCGGTCAAGGGCTCCCGTTCCTCGCTCGTCACCGTGAGGCGGGTGTCATGCCCGGTCGTTGGCCCCCATATATCGAAATAATCCACCGGGAACGGCCCCTGGCCGGGCGCGGCAAAGAAGACCACAAAATCGTACGAGCCCGGTGCCAATGGAAACTCGGAATAACGGAGGGTCATGGCGCCATTGGCCGCGAGATCCTTCAGTACAAAGGCGTCATCCATACTCCATGCCGAGAGAACGGACTCCCCCGTAGCGGCATCCATCCAGCCGGCGATCACCGCACATTCAGACACGAGCATGTCCGCCGTATAGCAGACCCGCACAGTGAGCGGCGCACCGGAGCGGATCTCTGTCGTCTCATGCTGCGCCTGATTCATCATGGTGACGCCGGTGATGCGTACATTCTTCGTGAGCCGAAACGCGTTGAGATGGGCGAGGTAAGCATACATGATCTCATCCGGATGGCCTTCGCGGATGACCCGGCCGTGCTCCATCCAAATGATGCGATTCGCCAGGCGGAAGGTCTTCGTCCAGTCGTGCGAAGCGACCAGGGTGGCTTGACCTCGTCGAGCCATCAGCTCGATACGGCGAAACGACTTGGCCGCGAAAAACTCGTCTCCGACGGCCAGGACCTCGTCGATCAGGAAAATTTCCGGTTGAACCGCGGTCACGATGGCAAAGGCCAGTCGAACCCGCATCCCGGTGGAATAGGTGAAGATCGGCTCGTCGATGACCTCGGTCAGTTCGGCAAAGTCGGCCACTTCGTCCACTTTGTCGCGGGCCTCTCGCGGTGACAGGCCGAGCAGATTGAACCGTTGAACGATGTTGTCCCGCCCCGACATGAACAGTGTCATCCCGGCCGAGAGATCCAACAGCGTATGGACCTTTCCCCGCACCGTGACCGACCCACTGGTCGGGGGCGCAATCCCCGCGATGATCCGGAGCAAGGTACTTTTGCCCGCTCCGTTGTGCCCGATGAGGCCGACGATTTCACCCGCGGCCACCCGCAACGAAACCTCGGACAATGCCTGCACGGAATCGACGGTGGTCCGTCCCCTGATCAGCCGCAGGTAGTCCGCGGCCGTGCGGCAAATGGGATACACCTTCGTGACCTGATTCAGTTCAACGAGGGGATGGTTCAGATCTACTGCTGGAATCATCAGAAGACGCCGCCCGGCCACACCCGTCGGTAGATGACGTCCAACATCGAGCCCACGCCTTGGAGCGAATGATATTTCTCGACATAGTGCCGTCCCCGCCTGCCGAGGTCAGAGCGCAAGGACGCGTCGCCGACAAGCTGCTTCAGCATGTCCTTGATGTGAAGCGGATGCGTGTTCACCAGGGGACAGTCGGCGCCGTAGGAATAGACGGCGTACAGCTCCACGAGATCGGGCCGGAGGTATGTCATGACAGGTTTCCCCATGCTCATGCCTTCGATGGCGAACAATGCGTACCAGCCGACGATGAATTGATCGGCCACGATATCACACTCCGCCATCAATTCCTTGATTCTCGCGTTGGGAACCTTCTCGACTAATTTCAATTCGATCGGGACACCTTCTTTCCTGAGTTCCTCGCATGCCTGGATCAGGAACCGCGTGCCCTTGATCTCACGATGATTGGGCGCGTGAAGGACCACGACCGCCCGGCGGTCTCCCCGTTCGTCATGGCGATCTTCAGGCTTCCACTCTTCCGTGTCGATCGCGAAATGCCCGGCGATGAGAGCATCCCACCTCGGCATGTAATCGACCCAATCGGCCCCAGCGATCACATAGTCTGCGTACCGGGTGCAGTACTCGACGCTCCGCAAGGTCTCCGACTCCTGCTTCGTGAAGTGAGGATAATCCATACATTGCGCGTGCTTGAACAGCAACCCCTTGAATCGGCTCATCACTTGGACATCGGATCCGTAGGCCATGAAAACGGTTTTCTTACCGGCCAGCTGCAGCAATTGCAGTTCCCGGTATTTGAGCGGAGTATCCCGCAATATTCCACCCACGAAATAGAAATTGAATACGTCGAATTTGGCAATGGCCCAGAGGAAGGCCGCATAGTCCTGGAACAGTCTGCGTGTGAGGGGGGGAAGCCACTTCGTCCAGAAGCCTTCCTCGAGAAGATCCTGAACATGCACATCGTAGTCCGACCGGTGGTGGATCCCGTACACTGAGTTCACCGCCGTCACACTGACGTATCCAAGACGCTTCATTGCCTCGGAATGGTACTTCATGTTGATGAGCGGTTCGGTTCCCCAAAAGAGTCGCGGGCGGGCGTCCTGTCGCGATGCGGCCCTGCGCCGGCCGTCGGACCGATGCCGTTCCCACAGTGCCGCGCACATCAGGGGTCCGTAGAGGGCGTAGGCCACCAGAAGCTTGACCGCTCGCCGAAGCCAGGTTCGATATGGAGGGGGACCGACGATAGTGAGCCCCATTATCGGAAGTGATAAATGGCGCAGGTGGGATTCATCTCGAGGCGGTACCCGTCGGCCTGCTCGGTACGCGTTTCGCACGCATGCCAAATATCACAATCCTTGCACGCGACGTCGCCCTCAATATCGTTCCGGATAAGCCGCTTGCGCAGCTCCCGATACTGGCGTCCCAGCCAAATGTCCTGCAGCGACTGCTCGTTCACATTGCCCACGCTGATGAGACCTTTTTGGGGAACGAGGATCATCGTGGTGCAGCACATCGAGACTTCCCCGTCAGGGTACACATAGGCCTCCTGCCACACGGACGAACAGGCATGCCGCTGTTCCGGCGCAGCATGGGAGAAGTTTTTTCCGGCGAAATTGTTGACGCCGGAAAAATGCTCCGATAGTTGGTAGATAATCACGCCGTCAATCCCCCTGGATCTCCACCGGCCAATGAAGTCATCCTTCTCCGCTATGGCTTCTTGCTGGAGAATCATCGAGGTATAGATCCGCATATCGGAACCGGCACGGCGGCGGCTGTCGAGCAAGGCGTCGATATTGGCGTGGACTTTGTCGAGGTCCCCTCCGCGTATCTTCTTGTACGTGGCCGGCGTGGCCGCGTCCAGGCTGACGTATACGGACGTGACACCCGACTGGACCAGCGCCTCGGCCCGCTCGGGCGTCATCAATGTCCCGTTGGTGGTGATATGGATATGCCGCACCCCCGCCGCACTGGCCCGCTTGATCCAGACCAACAGCCGCGGATGCATGAAGACTTCTTCAAGCTGCCCCAGCTTCAGGACGGCGCCGTGGGCGGCGGCTTCGCGAGCCACGCGCTCAAACACGTCGTCGCTCATGTATTTGTTCTTGTCGAAATATCCGCTCTGGTCCTCATACAGGGGAGAGTGGTACGGGCACATGACGCAGCTCAGGTTGCACAAATTCGTCAAGACCAGGTTCACGACGCTCGGAAACGGGTATAGTTCACCCGCCCGGTCTCCGAGCAGTTCGAGCTGATCGTCCACTGTCCCCAGATAGATCCCCGGCCGGCCGTTTCTGGTCTCCCCCGGCACCGCGGGTTCCTCGGGCTTGCCTCCGCTGCCGCTCCCCGCACGGGAAGCGACCTGGTCCCGTAGCATCCGGACCAGACGGCGCACCTGCGCTTGCAAGGAAGCGGGCATTCTCGCAAACCAGGTCTTGATCCGCGGAACGGCGCTTTGCAGGATCAATGACGGTTGCAGCCGAGAAGGGAAACGGTCGACATCCCAGATCGCGGCGACCTCCCGCGCACGCCAACTCTCATGAACGCCGGGGGTAAATCTGGACTGTCCCGATGAGGATGTCTCATGAAACGCCAGGAAATTCCGCAGCGACGCGGCCGAGAGAACCAGCCTGCCGTCACAAACGAGCACGGCACGTTCCGTGGACCGAAGGCGACGCCGAATGCGATATTGCGTGAGCGCCTGAGACATGTCGCCTCGCTCCACGAGATCGACCGCGCAACCCTCAACGATGGCTTGTTCCAATGCGGGGCTACAGCCTGGCTGGATGAGGAGCCCCACTCGCGTGACCGCGTCCAGCTTGGCAAGCTCGGCTAGTTGCCGCTGAAGATAGGACCGCTCGCTGTCCGGACCCACGGCAACCAGCCCGAGGGTGTTCACGGTGGAATGCGACTGCGGAAGAGCCGCCGGTTCCATGGCACATTGATTGAGTACCTGCTGGTTCATAAGCCTTCCTTCAGCATGTCGCCGGCAAATACTTCCCGAGCTGGCCTGGCCCGTGACGCTCTACGATCCAAGCCCGAGCATGCCGTCCCATCTCGACGAGATCAATGTGCCCCTTGCCGATATCCTTGAGCGCGTCATAGACTCCGGTCTCATCACTGACATTAATGACCGGCGGCATCCGGAACTCCGGCCAGGCCCGGGAAAAATTCGCCTCGTCCAAATAAATCATGACGGGCTTGGCGCAGGCCATCGCTTCCAACATCGTGGTGCCATAAGCTGAAATCGCAAACTGATCCACGACTACATCGGCCAGATTGTAGAACCGGACCAACAGCGGCTTCGACACCACATGTTCCAAATACCAGACATGGTGCTCGACGCCGCCTTCCCGCAGCATGGCTTCAGTTTTTTTCACGTCATTGCCCCATCGACTGACGATAAGGAACAGCGGGGCTCCGTCCCGCACCGCGCGGACGAAGCCTCGAATAAATCGGTCGGTGCCCTTCCAGTAGAAGTCTTGCCGTGCCGAGAGCAACAGAAGCCGCTTTCCCTTGGCTCGTTCGAGTATTTCGTCGGGAAGCAGTCCATGTCCCGCTTCCGGTCTGGGCGCATAACGCTCGACATCCACGATAAACGGCAAAAACGTGACGGAGTCCTGTATGCCGACTTTATGGAAACATTCCACCATCGTGGGATCATGGGTCCCCTTCACGGTCGCGTGAGACAGAGCGACACGGAGCATCGCCGCAAAAAATCGATCGTACGCCGTGGCAGCCTGGAAGGGCAAGATGCGAATATCCCCGCCGTGTGGCCAATACAGGTACGGGACTCCCGAGCAAAAGGCCGGGACCACGCCTATTCCGCATACGATGAGCCAGTCGTAGGACGACATCCGCGAAATAAGGTTGCGTTGGCTCGTCATGAACCGCCACAGCTCCTTACGGGACACCGGACAGCGTCGTGTCCGCAGCAGCAGGCGAACCCAGAATGCCAAATTGTACCTGGCGGACACCGGTGGTACAACCCAGTCGGGACTCTTCCAGCCGGACTGCTGCACGATCTCGCGCAACGGATCCTTGCTGATTTCGTTCACCACATCCAACGCCAGGGTCGCCTCCACATCTTCCCAAACGGGTTGCGACATGGGATACCGATCGGCCGGATGCTCGATGTATTCCGCATCATATCCCCGGGCGCGAAGGATCTTCGCCAAGCAATACATATTGTTCGCAATACTGCCGTGCAGGCCGATTCGCATGGCTTACCCGATCCGGAACCGGTCTTCGTCCGAGCTCCAGTAAAATGTGTGCGGCTCCTTGAGCACGTGGTCGTCGGTCGCCTGCACAGACCAATAGTAATCCCCGGGCCGCTCAATCGTGACGACGACGGACCTCGCGGTCGTCTCGAATTCACCGACCTCCGTCCCCGTCTGGTTCAACAGCCGGTCGTAGACGACATCGTTCCATGAATAGCCCTTGGACGTCGTCCCGACCCGGACGCGATAACCGCGCACATCTCCGTCGCAATCAGTGGACGGCTCCCAAGAGAGCGTGACCTTCGCCGGACAGGCGGGATAGTCGGGCTGCTTATTCAACCTCGGGAGGCTGGGTGGGTATTCTTGTGGAATCCAATGTACGTATTTTCCGCTCCAATATCCGCGGTGCTCCGGATTCACCACGTCGATGTATCCGGTGATTTCGATTCCCGCCGCATTTCTGGCATAACGGGTGCCCGTTCGCATCCACAGGCCCGTGGGAGGGAATTGATCGAGCCGGTAGGGCTGGCGGTCCAAATCACGCATGCTCAGCAGCTCCCCGCGTTCGTTCATCGGCATGATGCCGTTCTTGAAGACGTCGGCATCGATGATGCGCCACTGCCCGTCCAGGAACACCTCCGCAATGACGTGCGCGGGAAACTGGCGTATCCTGGCCGCGAAACCGGCGCGCCGCAGCAGATGCGTCACGACCTTCGCGACATGGCCGCATCGTCCCTCACCCAACTGGATGATGTCATAAGGATGGAGAGACAAGGGGGGCTGCTCGAGCGGGTTGTGGTAGATGGCATCCTGAGCGAACCTGACGATGGCCTCCACGGCTGCCTGGGTGCTCCCCCGGGTCCCGACGAGCCGCGCAACGAGCGCGGAAAGATAGGTCTCTTTCTCAACGAGAGACAGGTCGTTTACTCCTTTGAGTTTCTGAACGGCATAGGTGTCCTGCGTTACATGACTCACATGGGCGGGCACGGCGTATCGATCGGAAGAAAGGTCCTGCGCTCGCATTGTGAGGGCGTCTATGTCGATGTCGAAAGTGTGGTGCGGCGTTCCCTCAGCCGGTCGCCATTCATGAACTCCCGCATCCGCTCCGCCTTCCTTCTCGGCGACCATTTCGAATACGGCCGTGCAGCCCATGAAGCTCCCGGGATAGACGGGTTCGACCGCCGGCTCCGATGGTGCATGGAGGCGGAGCGTCCCCTCCCCTCCCCACTTCCTGAGGGCCAATCCCGCTCGCCGGCAGTCGGATTTGAGCCGCCGGTAGGTCAGAAAATTATCCCGTGGGATGCCCCTCAGCGTACGGTAGATCGTGCGTAGTCCCGTCCGCAGCAACTTACGCTCGTACATCAAATATAGTGACCATCCCAACCCGTTGCCGCAGATATAAAGTATGCCGCCCGGCTTCAGCACTCGACTGAATTCAGCCAGTGCGGCCCGAGCATCGAGAAACATGAATACGCCGTAGCAAAACACCGCATCGAAATAGCCGGACTGGAATGGCAGGGATTCCAAGCTTCCGTGCGTAAAATGCATGTTCCACGCTTGATGCTTTCGAGCAAGGTGTTCGCCGATACGCAGCCGTTCCACGGCAAGATCCACGCCTTGAACCTCGCCATTCTGCCGAGCAAGAGCCAAACTCCACTGTCCGACGCCACAGCCCGCGTCCAAGATACGCTGCTTGCCCGTGAACTGTATCGCACGCACCCGAACCTCATAGTAGCTCAGCGGGCGTCTCATCTCGATGGTTGCAAAGTCGAGATGGTAGGGAGACACCGTCATCGAGGGTACCGTCCCATGCATCGTATGCACGGACAGCGGATGCGCGAGATCGTCTTCGTCGAGGTCCCAACTCGGATGCGGCTGAAAAAGTCCCTTCATGCGCGAGGTTTCATGCGAACGTATGTGAAGAAAATTTCGGCAGCTCCCATCGCCTGATAGGGACGGTCACGCTTTCGCGGGATGTGTGGTCCTTCCCGTTGGCCTGGACCGTTACCGATTCCCTATGGCCGTCCGCCCGTTCGAGAAAGATCTCGGTATGACGGGCGTCCGGCGTGTAGAAGGTGATCGCTTCGAGGTCCTCGGCTGAGGGCTCGAATCTGCCCAGGACGGGGTCTTCCACGCACCGCACGACAATGGCGATTCCGTTGGCATGCCGGGTGGAACTCCACCGGAGGCCTCCATGTACGGCGTGGTACCGCAACAGCTGGTGCACTCCGGTCACGAAGATCTTTCCGGCGTGATAGCAGACGGACAGTCTCCGGAACGCTTCTACCGTGTCTGTGTGGAAGTATGGTGGCCGATTGGTCTCGCAACGGCCATTTTCCCCACGAAGACAACCGAAATGCTGGTAGACGATCATAGAGCCCTGCTGCGATTCCAGTTCAGCGAGGTGCTCGGCGCAAATCTGATCCGGAATGGACCGCGGGTCAGGCCGCTTTGGTCCCCGGTAACGCCGAAACAGGTATACCGCGCGGCCGTCTCGGAGTTCCTCGTACTTGATCAATTCGTTGTCGAAACACAACTCACGCACGGATTTCAGCGTCCGAGAGGCTCTGTACTCCTCGACAACTTGTCTCATTGTGAGGCTGCGGCTCTGTCCGATTCGATTGGTGGCATTGAAGTCCAACCAGCAGAATCTGAATCCGAACGACGTCGTCAAATCCGCATGGTACTCCGCCGCTCCAGGCAGATCACCCCGTTGATAGTAGGCTTGTGACGCCCCTATGTTCTGCGTATTTTCTACCGTCCCGTGGTTCGTCCACACCCGCAGCTTGAGCTGGTGGCGATCCAACTCGTCGAGCGCGCGTTTCGCCATGTCGCGGACAAATCCGCCGACTCCGTCGAAGTCCCCGTAGGCATGCAGGACGTCGATGCACCCGATACCCATGAGTTCCCGCATCCAGCCGGCGTGCGGAGAAGGCTTGCCGCTGATCTGCTCGAAATAGGAAATGCTGCGCCCCGGATCCACCGAGTAGAGAAACAGGCTGTCCGTGATGGGAAGGTCGAGACCCGGCCCCAGAGGAGTGTCTTCGTTCGTGTTCAGGAACCGGTGGATGTCCCAGAACGCCTGTGCGGTCACATACTCGGCGTCATTCGAAAACGCGACTGCGCATCGGAACGGATAGGGAAATTTTCGAAGTTCTACGTGATCGGGCATAACCCTGGAAACCCCTCTGACAATGCAACGGCATCACCACGATCAAGCGGCCCACGGCGTCTAGCAGACCGAGGTCCCGGCCGCAGAGGACAGAGGCATCGGATCGAAACGCTTGTTGCCCGAGCGCCGCAGAAGCGTCAGCGCATCGGTTCCCTGAGTATCCGTGACCTCCCGCAAGATCAGGCAGCCGTGACCCGTGACGACCCACGGGTTCTGTTGATCCGGCACACGAGCCAGCTGGCCGGGTGCGCCCAGGACAGTGGGAGACGCCGGCGCAGGCTCTGCGCTCCAAATCAGCAATTTCCGGCCCTCGAAATAACCAAAGGCGCCCGGATACGGTCGTCCCACGGCCCGGATCAATCGGTCGATACGCTCGGCGGATTCGGCCCAATTGATCCAGCCGTCGCTGGGGACCCGTTGGAGGCAATAGCTGGGCTGGCCGGTTTGTGGACGGGGACGCAACTCACCGCCGGCAATGCCGGGGAGACAGCGGTCTACCAAGGCCAAGCCGCCAGCTTCCGCGGCTGCCACCAACTCGCCGATGGTCGTCCGCGGTCCGATCGGAAATCGCTCTTGCCCGTACAGCGGTCCATCATCCACACCGTCGCCCAGCGCGAACAGGGAAATGCCTGTCTCCGTCTCTCCCGACAGCAGGGCCCAGTTCAAGGGAGCCCCTCCGCGCAAGCGAGGCAGTAGCGACGCATGGAGCCCGGCCGTTCCCCGTCGAAACGCCGCCCGTAGCTCAGCCGGCACCATATGGAACCACCCCGCAGCCAGACAAAAGTCCGCGCCCAGCGCTTCCGCGAATGACCGAACGGCCTTGGAGTTCTGATAGGTCTGATGTGGAATGCCGGCGGCATCGCACCAGGCGGGCAAGTCGACATGGCGGATGTTGGTGACGCCGGCCGGCTCGTAGGAGATCGTGAACCGCGCCCCCACATGCACCACCCCAATCGGCGGAATCCCGATCTTGCGCATCCGCTCCGCCACTGCCGCCGTCAAATCCGTCCCGCCCAGCAAGAGCGGTTTCATGACATCACCGGGGGACTGCCTTGGCTCTCCAGGAAAATGCGGCACCAGTTCTCCACCGACAAGAGAGACCAGATCAGAAGCCGCCGGTTCTGGCGGCCCTCCAAATGTTCCGCGACCAATCGACCGACGGCCTCACGGTCGAGGAACGCGTAAATGCGCGCATCCCGATTGAGCAGGGCGCGACGCACGTACTCAATGCTCTCACCTTTGAACCAGCCGGCATCCGGCGCCGAAAACCCCTGCTTGATTCCCCCGCTGATGTCAGGCGGCACATGGCGCTCCATCATCTTGCGCAACAACAGTTTGCCATCCCGCGTTTTTTCGAAATAGCTGCGCGTCTTATGTCCGGGCTCGTTCTCGTTCAGCCGCACGACTTCACCGAGGTTGCCCAACTTCATGCTGACGGGCAGTCGCATCGCGAAGTCCGCCAGATCATTGTCGAGGAATGGCACGCGAGCTTCCAGGCCGTGCGCCATGCTCAGTTTATCTTCGACCACGAGCAACCCATGCAGGAAAGTTTTCGCCTCGAAGTACAGCGAATGGTTGATGTAATCCTCCGGACGCGTGAAATCGGAGGCGTGCTTGTTGAAGACGTCACGGAAAATATCCCTGGTCCATACATTCGCGACGTGATTCGCGATCGGCTTGAACACCGCCTTGATGTCCTTGTTGGGAATCAACCGTTGCCAGTGGAGGTAATATTTGTCGATGTAATGCTCGAAGTCGTCGTTGACGACAGCCCGGTAGTACCGCCAGGGATAGCCGCCGAACAGTTCGTCGCCGCCTCCGCCCGACAACACCACCTTGACAAACTTCCCCGCGAGCTGCGCAACGTAGAAGTTAGGATAACTTTGTCCGACTCGAGGTTCTTCGAGATGCCAGGTCAGGACCGGCAGAATGCGCTCCATGTCCCCCGCCTTCAAGACCATCTCATATTGCTCGGTCTTGAACAGGTACGACATGAGCTCGGCCTTTTCGCGCTCGTCGCACGCCATTTCAAGCCCTGAGGCCGAATGCAAGTCGAAGCCGCAGGTAAAGGTTCTGAGGTTGGGCAGCCGCTTTGCAGCCACCGCGGTGATCGCTCCGGAATCCATGCCCCCGCTCAGGTAGGCGCCGACATCGACATCGCTGACCAGCTGCCGATGGACCGCCTGAACGAACAGTCGATCGAGCTCTTCGAGGCATTCCCGCGGGTCCGCACAGCGCTCCGACTCCGTGAAGTCGTAATCCCAATAGCGTTGAATGTGGCCCATCGCTCGGGACCCCAGCGTGAGCCGGACATGACAACCGGCCGGCAACAGCCGAATGCCGGAGAACAGGGTCCGATCGGTGAATAGGTTCTGGAAGGTGAAGTATTCCAGCAGCGCTTCCTTGTCCATTCGCGCGGCATAACCGGGGTGCGCAAGGATGACCTTGATCTCCGATCCGAACAGGAACGCCTGGTTGTGCAACGTATAGTACAGCGGTTTGATTCCATAGCGATCGCGCGCCAGGAACAACTCCTGGCGGCGGCGGTCCCAGATCGCGAAGCTGAACATGCCGTTGAGGCGTTCGACGGCTTTCTCCCCCCATTCCGCATAGGCATACAGCACCGCTTCCGTGTCGGTGCGGGACTGGAACCGGTATCCCAGCGTTTCCAACTCGGCCCTCAGCTCTAGGAAGTTATAAACTTCCCCGTTATAGCTGATGATGAGCTGTCCGTCCGGCGTGGCCATCGGCTGATGACCTGCAGAGGAGAGATCGATAATGGCGAGGCGGCGATGTCCGAGCCCCACGAAGCTGTCGATATAGAACCCTTCTCCATCAGGTCCGCGATGCGCGATCGCATCGGTCATTTTGCGGAGCACGACCGGTGGAACCGGCTGTCCATTCAGGTTGAAGATCCCGGCAATACCGCACATGGCAACCTGTTAAAGTTCCCTAAAAGCATGCTGCAATTCCGTCACCACGCGTTCTTGGTCCTCTTCGGTCATTTGTGCATAGAGGGGCAGCGTGAGGGTAAGCCGTTCCGCCATATAGGCGTCGGGAAACTGCTCCGGGCGAATCCCATACCTTCCGGAATAATACTGCGTCAGGGCGGCCGCATGGGTGCCTTGTCTGGTGGAGATTCCGCGCTGCTCCAGGCGGGTCATGATCGCATTCCGCCGACGGTACATCGCGTCCGTATTGGCCAAGGCCGGGACTTCGGGGCGGAACAGGCAGACATAGGCTTGATAGCCGTGCACATACCCTTCAGGAATAGCCGGCACCTGGAGCCACTCACTGGACGCCAACGCGCGGTCATAGTACCGGGCCCGCTTGGACCGTTCATCGAGGATCCATTTCGCGCGCTCCATCTGTGCGCAGCCCAGGGCCCCCTGAATATCGGTCATGCGGTAGTTGTACCCAACATGTGGGAAATCCGCCAACAAGAAGGCCTCCTGGCCGGTATGCCGATCATAATCCGAGCGAGCTGCTCCGTGGTCACGCAGACTCCTCACCAGACGGTCCAGGTCCGCTCGTTGCGTCGTCAGCATTCCCCCCTCCCCGGTCGTGATGGATTTTCGGGGATGGAAACTGAAGCATCCGACCTCACCGAAGGTCCCAGCGTGGCGTCCGCGATATTCGCTGCCGAAGGCACAGGCCGCGTCTTCGACGACCCACAGGCCGTGTCGTTTCGCAATGTCCAGAATGGGCGCCATGTCGGCGCAGAGTCCGAACAGGTGAACCGCAATAATACCGACCGTACGGGAAGTAATCAGCGGCTCTATTCCGCCGACGTCGATATTAAAGGTTTTCAGGTCAACGTCGCAAAAGACTGGCCTGGCCTTGAGGCATTCCACGACGTTGGCGGTGGCCACCCACGTGAAGGCCGGGACGATGACTTCATCCCCCGGCTGTACGCCTAGAGCCACGACAGCGAGATGCAGGGCAGTCGTGCACGAGGTCGTCGCGATGGAATGCCGGGCGCCTGTGAAGGCCGAAAAGTGCTCCTCGAACCTCCTGACAAAAGGTCCTTGCACCACCCAACCAGTGTCTATGGGTTGCAGCAAGGCCCTGCTCTCGGGCTCCCCGAACACCGGCTTGGTAATGGGGATCGGGTTCATGCGAGCGATCGCTGCCTTGCAACCAGCTCCTTATGGGTGTTTCTCCATTCGATGAGCCACTTGAGCCCGTCTCGCAATTCCACGCTGGACCGGAAGCCCAATTCCCGTGCCGCTTTGGTCGTGTCGCCGATCCGTTTGGTGACGAACGTCTGTCCTGCCGGCTCGTGTTGGATGGGAAGCTGGGCTCCCGTCAGCTCCAGAATGAGCTCGGTGACGGCCTGAATCGTCGTACCCTGTCCGGACCCCACGTTGTAGCAGCTGTCCGTGGCCTTGGCCTGCATCGCCTTCACGTTCGCCTCGGCCACATCACCGACGTAGATGAAGTCATACTCCTGCGATCCATCGCCATACACGATCGGGGACAACCCTTGATCGAGCCGATCGAGAATCTTCATGATGACCGCGATATAGGTGCCCTTATAGTCCTGTCTCGGCCCGTAGACATTCATGTATCGGAGGCCTACGTAATCGAGGCCAAAACGCTCGTGGAACGCTCGGCACATATGCTCGCCGGCGATTTTCGTCGCGCCGTAAAACGTGCGGTTATTATAGGCATGGTCCTCGGTCATGGGAATGTGAAGGGCGTTCCCATAGACCGACGCGGAGGAGGAATACACCAGTCGCTTCACCTTGTTTGCGACACAGGCTTCCAGCACGTTGAATGTGCCTCGGATGTTGACCTCGAACGCGGAACGCGGATAGTCGTGGCAATGCAGCAACCACAGCGCCGCCAGATGGAAGACCCCGTCGACGCCTTTCATCGCTTCGCTCAGAATATCGGTTTGGGTGATATCTCCGCCGAGCGGAAAAATCTTCACTCGAGCATCCTGAAAGGCCTCGCTCAGATTCTCCCGCGTCCCGCGACTAAAATTATCATACACAATGATCTCGCCGGCATCCGACCTGACCAGGTGGTCCACGATGTGCGAACCGATGAACCCACCGCCTCCGATCACCAAGATTTTTTTCCCTCGCAGATCCACGGCAGTCTTCCTCTTTGCTAAAGTGATCCCGGCACAGGTACCGCCGGAAGATTGAATGCAACGTCGCTTCGCTATGCGGGCTTGCCCATGTAGAAGGCGTGGATCGCGTCCACCACTTCACTTTGCTGTACCGCTGTGAGCTCCGGATAGATGGGAAGCGCCACGGTTTCTTTCGCGGCACGCTCCGACTCGGGGAAATCACCTGCTCGATAGCCGAGATAGCGAAAGCACTCCTGAAGATGGAACGGTACGGGGTAGTAGACTTCCGTCCCTATCCCTTTTTGCTTGAGGAACGCCATCAGCTCATCCCGCCGTGGAACACGAAGCACAAACTGATTATAGATGTGGTAATGACGGACTCCGTGCGCGCGATAGACGGGTTCGGGCAGTCTAATCTCTGGGTTTTCGAGCAAGCCCCGCTCCGATACCAATGCCTCATACCGCTGGGCGTTTTCCTGGCGTCTCCTCGTCCAGTCATCGAGGCAATCAAGCTTTACATTCAGGACTGCAGCCTGCAGCGTGTCGAGACGGAAATTTCCTCCGATGAATTTGTGATAATACTTTGGTTTTCCCCCGTGCACCCGAAGAACCTTGATACGATCCGCAATCTCAGGGTCATTCGTTACAACCATACCTCCATCACCGAGAGCTCCGAGATTCTTGCTCGGGAAAAACGACAGGCACCCTACGGTTCCCATGCTGCAGGCACGCCGGCCATCGCGGTAGTCGGCACCGATCGCCTGCGCGCCATCCTCAATGACTTTGAGGCCGTGGTTCTGCGCGATTCGAAGAATGGGCTCCATGTCCGCACATTGACCGTATAGGTGCACCGGAATAATGGCCCTGGTTTTTTTTGTGATGGTTCGTTCGATCTTGGCCGGGTCGATATTGAACGTGATGGGATCGATATCAACGAAGATCGGCCTGGCTCCCAGGCGAGTGATCGCTCCGGCTGTTGCGAAAAAGGAATAGGGCGTCGTAATGACTTCATCGCCCGGCCCGATTTCGATCGCCATGAGCGCGACTAATAGGGCATCGGTCCCGGAAGACACGCCGATCCCGAAGCGAGCCTGGCAGTAGGAGGCAACCCGCTCTTCCAATTTGCTCACTTCCGGCCCGAGGATGAAAGACTGACTTCGCAATACCTGGTCGATGGCTGCGAGGAGCTGATCGTATAGGGGCGCATGGTGCGCGCGGAGATCTAGTAAAGGGACACCCATTTCTTTTCCTTCTTAGGCCTCACCACAGGATGACATGCCGGCCCCTGTTTTCTTGTACGCAGCTCCGCAGCTGGGGCATGTTGCACGAACACCTTGCATGGCGAGCTTCACCCCGCAGGCGCACATCCAGCCGACGACTCTTGCAGGACTCCCGACGACCAACGCATGATCCGGAACGTCTTTCGTCACCACGGCCCCGGCGCCGACGAAGGCGTACCGGCCGATCGTGGTTCCACACACCACGGTGCAATTCGCGCCCAGCGTCGCGCCCCGCCTCACCAATGTCGGCTTGAGCTCCTTCATGCGAGGAATTTCGCTCCTCGGATTGAAGACGTTGGTAAAAACCATCGACGGACCGCAGAACACAAAGTCTTCCAGCGTGACGCCTTCATAGACAGACACGTTGTTCTGAAGCTTCACACCATCACCGACTGCGACGTTCGGACCGACGACCACATTCTGCCCGATCTTACAGTTCTTCCCGATTCGTGATCCTTTGAGAATATGCGATAAATGCCAGATGCTCGTCCCCTCGGCAATCTCGACACCGTCGTCGATGAAGGCCGACTCATGGGCGAAGTATCGGCGCGAAGTTTGAGCCGTTTGCATGGTGAGCGGAGCGAGCTTTCGCGCAAGCATCTCCTCGCATCGCTGAAGCACCGTCAGAACGCGAAGACCTTCCTCGCCGTCGGTCCGTGGTCGTACCCGTCGAGTGACACAATCAAGAAAATGCGAACACTCGGCGCGCAGCGGCTCATCGGACGAGAGTTCAACAATCTGCGCATCCGCCTTGTGAGGCGTGGGAACATTATTCTTCCAGTTGATCGAATGAGGATAGAGCAGCAGCTTGTCTTTCTTCTCAAGATCGTCGAACACCGCCATCTTGCGATCCCCGACGACAACGAGCTTCTGTTCCTTGTAGGGGTGGAGCCAGGACACGAACACATGGGCTTTCACTCCGCTCGCGAATGAGAGGAGACTCACGGTGACGTCCGCAATATTCTGATGAAGATAATTCCCGCCCTGAGTTTCCACCTCGACCGGCATTTCGCCGAGCAGGCCCAAGATCACCGAAATGTCATGCGGCGCGAAGGACCACAGAATGTTCTCCTCGCGGCGGATTTTCCCGAGATTCAATCGGTTCGAATAAATGTACTGGATTCGGCCCAACTCTCCGGCTTCGATGAGCGCGTTCAATTTCAGAATGGCCGGATGGTACCAGAGAAGATGTCCGACCATAAGAATGCGGTCCTGCCGGCGAGCGAGATCGACGAGTTCTTGGCCTTCGGTCACGGAAAGACAGAGTGGTTTTTCAACAAACACGTCTTTTCCGGCCAGAATGGCCTCCCGCACCAGGGCAGCATGGGTTTCGGCAGGGGTGGCGATGGCGACCGCCTTCAGAAAGGGATCGCGAAGCACGTCGCTGAAGGCCGACAGGGTGCGGCACGAAGGATACGACTCCTGGAACATCCGCAAGGTTTCGTCATTGCTGTCGCACACAGCCCCCAATGCGTTCAGGCCTGCAAAATTCCGCACAAGGTTCTTACCCCAATAGCCCCCCCCGACCACCGCGACGAGAGGATTACCGTCTGTTTCCACTCTACCCTCCAAGCCTCATCCAGCCGTTCTCAACAGTGCCGTACTTACACCACCACTCTGATGCGAGAGGGAAACCCACGTGAAAGGCGCTCGCCGTCCAAATTCGGCGTCCCACCATCCCCGGCAGGGTATCACTATTACTTCAATGCAATCTAAAAGTCTACCCTGGTCGGAACCGCGGGTTCACTGTTGGAACGTTTTCCCGACGAACCCTCATCGAACATGGAGCCGCATGCTCTGACGCCCGTAGCGACGCGAGAGGTTCCGTTGCACGCCGGCCGATCACCCATCGAGGGAGCGAGGAGGCCCCGCGGGGCCCGAGGATTACTTCTCTGTTTTCAAGGCATATCCTGTGGCCATTAGGATCCAGAACAGATGGGCGAGACTTCCCGCAAGCATGTAATCGAAACAATTCCTCACGATAAAACCGACCAGGGCGGCTGTGATGGAAAAGAGGAGGATGCGCGATGGCAGGGAAGTAGACGTCCTCGCCCCTGACACGAGGTTCTGATACAGACGGCCCATCGCCCAGGCGGAAAAAAAGAGTGCCGGCACCCCGCTTCCCAGGAGAATCATGAGGAATGTGCTATGTAATGCCGGGAGCACCTTTTCGACCGCACCTTTATTTTTCTCTGCTTCGATTTCAGCATGATACATCCTGAGAAACGTTTCGTTTCCATATCCGATTCCCACGACGGGATATTGAACGACCTGCTGAAAACCCAACGCCCATGTTTTCGTTCGCGCTTTCAAGGTCCAGGGATCGACGGTTTCCCGCTGATATCCACGCTCTACTAGGAGCCCGTCCGAGTAACGGCTGGTGATGAGCGAGAAGCCGTATGTTCTCGGCGTGGCAGCGAGCAGTGGTGATTCGGCCAGCAGCCTCCGTGGTTTGTGGCCGACAAGGAGCCGGGAGGTGCCATTGCGTTCAGTGTTGAGGGCGTCATCCTCTCGCTCCGGCCAGTTTCAGCAGGTTGTGGGCACTGCAGACGAAACTCCACTCACCGGCGACCTGCGACAGGCCCCGCAACAAGAACTGTCGGAAGCCGCGAGCCTGTTTGATCTGGCCAAACACGGGTTCGACCACCTGCTTGCGCAGCCGATAGCGACTCCGATACCCGGCTCGTCTCAGGCGGCTCCTCATCGCGTGCACTCGCGTCCCCGCCTTCGTCTTGCGCGTTCCGGTGGCCGAGGCCTCGCCGTGCTTGTGCCGACCCGTGGCCACGTATCCTCGGATGCGACGGCGATTCAAGGCGTTGAGATTATGCTCAGAGCAGTACCCCGCATCCGCCGACAGCTCCCGAGCCTGTCGGCCCGTGTCGGTCCGGATGTGAGCCAGCATCGGCGCGAGTTGATGCGCGTCGCTGGCCTGGCTTGTCAGCCCATGAGCCACAATCACTTGGTGCCCGGCATCGACGGCCGCTTGGGCGCTATAGCCTTGGATGAATCCCTCCCGCGACTTCATGATCCGACTGTCCGGATCGGTGAAATTGCGCTGCGCATTATCTTTGGGCGTTCCGGGAGGATGCTTCGCAGGGCGGCCTCGTCGCGGACGATCCGATGGATGATCGTCTGTCCGTTTCTTGGCCTGTGCGTCGGCTTCCAAGGCCGCTTTCGCGGCTCGGATCTTCTCCAAGCGCTGCTGCTTGTTCACCACCCAATCCGGCAACTCGTCCCCGCGTCGGTCGACTCCGTACGCGGCGTCCTCGCGCGCGTCGCTGGCCGCGGCCTCGGCCAACCAACGAGCCACCTCGGCGGCAAGCTCCGGCTCGGCTTTCTGCATCCGGCGGTAGCTCATGGCCTTATGCTTGGAGGCGTTGGCTCGAATCTTCGTCCCATCCAACGCCACGTGGCCCAACGTCACCAACCCCGCCTTCTGGCACAGCTTGAGTACCTGCGTGAACAACCCTCCGAGTGCCGACAGGTGGCGCTTCCGAAAATCACTGATCGTTCGAAAGTCCGGACACTGCCGCGCCGTCACGGCCATGACATCCACCCGCTCCTCACAGGCCTTCGCGATCCGCCGCGAGGCGTAGAGCCCTTGGCTGTACGCATATAGCAACAGCGCCGTCATCATGACCGGATCATAGGGCGGAAACCCGCGGTCTTCAGTGTAGGTCTTCAGGATTGCCGACAGATCCAGCGAGTCTCGGACTAGGTCCCGCACGAAGTGAGCCAGATGACCCGCGGGAACTAGCTCATGAACCGACGGGGGCAACAGCATCATCTGATCGACGTCCCAGGATTTGAATGTTTTAGCCATGCGCCCTAGAAACCACAGTGCGCTCTGGCTGTCCAGTCAATAATGGCGCATTACTCGGACAGGCTCCTAGCCCGCGCAATAAGTACATCGCCCAATAGAAGACGAGGATGTGCGCGACAACCTTTCTCCACTCTGAAAAACTGTAGTTTGGATCGGCTGCAAACGGCACCGTACACAATACCCACCCGACAAAACACAACAACGGCATGTCAAAAGGAGTCCTGATCCACATCCTTGATTTTTCGAACCAAGCGAGAATCAGCGCCACGGCAAACAAAATAAAAAACAGGTGTTCTTGAAGGCGAAATACTTGTGGAAAGAAACTAGGGCGTGTTAACACTAACGGCCATTTTCATGAGATACTGCGTACATGGAAATCACCGACGCACAGTATCGCCACATCGAGCCGTGTTTGCCGACGCAACGCGGCAACGTAACGCTCGACAATCTGCACGTGCTCAACGCCATCTTGTACGTCGCCGAGCAGGGCTGCAACTGGCGTGGGCTGCCCAAGCGGTTCGGCAACTGGCACACCATCTATACTCGTATGAATCGTTGGTCGAAGAGCGGGGTGCTGGATCGCGTATTTGCACAGCTGCAACACACTCAGATCATCCGCGTAAAAATCGAAGCCATGGCCTTGGACAGTACCATCGTCAAGGTTCATCCGGATGGCACGGGGGCGTTAAAAAAAACGGCCCGCAAGCCATTGGCCAGTCCCGCGGCGGATGGACGACCAAGATTCATCTGGTTGCCGCGGATGCTCGAACGGCCATAGCGTTTGCCCTGTCCCCGGGCCAGGCCCACGATGCGCCCGAGGGGCGAAAGTTGCTGCAACGCTGAGGGCGAATGCCGCACTCGGTCCACCTGTTGATGGATCGAGCGTATGAAGGCGATGAGACGCGGCAACTGGCCGTGGATGTAGGGTATGTTCCTGTGGTGCCGCCCAAGCACAATCGACTCACGCCATGGGAATACGATCGAGTCCTGTATAAGCGACGCAATGAGATCGAACGGCTGTTCCGCCGGCTTAAGGGATTTCGGCGCATCTTCTCGCGGTTTGAAAAACTCGATGTCATGTTCGTCGCGTTCATCAATTTCGCGTTGATCGTCGAGGGCTTGCGTTAGTGTGAACAGGCCCTAGCGAACGTGATTCCCACCAATCCAAAGGCCTGGGCTTTTCAGAGCGCGACCTTAATCCGCCTGAGTAGAGAGGCTGAACCGGTTTCCGGTACGTCTTCAAGAGGATTTGTGATGGGAGGCGTCAAGCTTACCGTATTGGGAGCTAAAACAGTGAAGCTCCCCGTAGAAAACTACGGGGAATCACGATTTGGAGTGCACCTTCTGATCAGGAATCGAAGTCGACTGTGGAACGCCATAACGCGCATACCACTCATACGTTTCTATCAATCCCTCTCGCAGCGAAATTGTCGGATTCCATCCAAGCGCCTGCATCCGACTGCAATCCATCAGTTTTCTCGGCGTGCCGTCCGGTTTGGGGCGATCCCAATGCACAGGTCCCAGGTAACCGACCACCTCGGCCACCAACGAGGCCAGTTCGGCGATCGCAATGTCCTGCCCTGTGCCGACGTTGATGATGGTCGCATCTGAATAGTGGTCCATCAGAAAGAGGCAGGCTTCCGCACAATCATCCACATGCAGAAACTCCCGTCGTGGGGTCCCAGAGCCCCACAGTATAGGTGAGCAGCCCTGCTCGCGCGCCTCGTGGAACCGCCGAATCAAGGCTGCCAAGACATGGGCGGTCTGTAAATCAAAATTGTCGTTCGGACCGTACAGGCTGGTGGGTATCGCTGCAATAAAGTCGCACCCGTATTGTTGACGATAGGCCTGACACATTTTGATGCCTGCGATCTTCGCCACTGCATACCACTCGTTCGTCGGTTCGAGCGGGCCGGTCAGCAGGTACTCTTCCTTCATCGGTTGCGGCGAGTCCCGCGGATAGATGCAGGAGGACCCCAGCAGCAGCAGCTTTTTAACGCCATGAACATAGGCTTGATGAATGATGTTGGTTTGAATCGCCAAGTTGTCATAAATGAACTCGGCGGGGAAGGTGCTATTCGCCAGGATACCCCCCACCTTCGCTGCCGCCAGAAAGACATATTCCGGCTTGGCTTCTGCAAAAAACGCGTCCACCCGACCGTTGTCCCGCAAGTCCAGTTCCTTGCTGGCTCGGATCAGTAGGTTATCGTATCCGCAAGCAGTGAGGGCCCGGACAATCGCAGATCCGACCATCCCCCGATGCCCTGCCACATAGATACGCGCGTGTTTCTCCATACCCTACGATCCCATCGACGCCGTGCCCTGCAATGGGAACCGCTCGGTCTCCAGATCGGCCTTAACCATCATGATTGCAGGCGATGGAAATTCATGGTCGGCTTTCAGTCAAGCTTCCGCTGCGTCTTCGTCGAATCGCCGATCAGCAGATGCAGTTTGGCATCGGTGATGTACAGGTCCTGGCAAATGCTGCCGATCCGCGTGTATTGAACGGACTCGAACAGCGAATGATCCCATAAATGTCATACCCCTTCGCCGAGAGAATTCGGCGAGGTAGGAGCCGTCTTGACCAATGATGCCGGTAATCAACGCGTTCACTGCGGATATGCTCCGATCGTTGCATTCATGACCACAACCAACCCGGTTCGATCTCCTCCCGCCCACAGCCGGCCACATACCAACCTCGATACATCTGTGACATCCCATCACGACAGTGATGAATGAACAATCTCAGCATGAGTGGTGAGACCGACTTCCATGCGGGATGCAACCTCACATTACCGCATGTCCACGTTTCTGTCTTAGCCAGCTGCCAACCTCTGTCGATCCGCACTTCTTACCGTGACCCCAACTGCCACCAGAATCCAAAACAAATGAGCCAAACTGCCTGCAAACATGTAGTCAAATAGATTGCGAGTTACAAAACCAACGACCGCAATCCCGACTCCTGTTACCAAAACGACGCCATCGCTCATCTGCGGACTCCATGGGAATGGAATCAGGACCCGAATGATGGTTACAAAGGTCCATAAAAAGAAAATGAACGCTGGCACCCCGCTTCCCAATGCAATCATCAGAAATGTACTGTGCATTGCTGGCAGGACACGTTCTCTTTCCTTCTTTTCCGCTTGTGCTGCCGGTGAATACTCGCGATGTCGCTTGATAAAGGTATCATTGCCGTATCCCACTCCGACGAGAGGGTGTTCACGAATATCTTTCAGTCCCAACTTCCATACTGCCGCACGGGCCTCAAGGGTCCAGGGATCGACAGTATCGACTTGATGCCCGGTCTTCGGGATGACAACGAAGGCAAGACTTGCCACGGCAACGATTCCGGCCATGACAACCACCACTCTGCGATGTCCACTGATAAAGCCATATGTCCCTAATTGGACTACATGCCCCAACCAACCAGCTCTGGTATAGGACGCCACCTGGGCAAGTACCCCCAACCCCAGGGCCAACCCTCCAACGATGCGAACCCGGCGTTCGCGGAAGATAAGGAGCATTGTCAGCAATATCGGCAGAGTCATCACCATGTACGTGTTGAGCCAATTGTAGTCCGACCCAAAGGCGTGGGCTCGTATATTGCGATCCTTCCATGTCCCTCCCCTGTCGACGAATTCTACGAGTGCATAGAGGGCGAGGATGGAGGCCCCCAATGTCAGCGACCACAGGATCTGTTGCGGCAGATGCTCCCGGCGGCAGCGATGCAGGACCAGCTGGACCCAATAAAACACGACGGCCTGCGCGACGAATTTTTTCCACTCGGCAAAACTGTACGAGGGATCGGTCGCAAAGGGTACGGTGCAGAGCACCCAGGTGATGAAGAGCCACAGGGGAAGGTCCAGCGGGGTTTTGATCCAGGGATTGACTCTCTCCAGCCAACACATGCCCAAGCAGAGAACCGACAGGATGATGACCGCGTGTTCTTGATAACGGAACAGGATCGGAAAGAAACTCGAGCAGGCAACGGCGATCACCACATAACTCTGAAACGCCCAGAAGAGTGCCTGCCCGGGAACGCGTCTCACTCCTGCCTGGGCAGGCCGGACAGTGGAACCGGCTTGTGACGCAATCGAAACATTCATCGGATCAGATGCCGCTTCTCACCTGGATAGAAGGAATCCCCCACGAACGCACTCCCTCGACGGTCCGTTCCGGAGAACCTTGCGAGAAGTAGTCTGGACGGCACGGGGCGCTGCGGGATGGCAGTATAGAGGAATTAGGACGGGGTCACAAGAAATGTGACTCGACGACAGACTTGGAAGAGACGAACCGGCAGGCCCTGCGCAGGCTACTCCGGCGTCAGGCCGCGCGTCTGCCGTCCTGTCGGCGATAACGGGAAGAGGGTGTTCGACGAGACTCCAGCCAGCAGAGATCCGCATCGACCATTTCATGGACGAGCTCGTCGAACGTGACCTGATAGGACCAGTTCAACTGCTTGCGGGCTTTCGACGCATCACCGAGCAGGGTCTCCACCTCGGCCGGACGGAGGAACTGCTGATCGACCTGGACATACCGGCGATAATCCAAACCGAGACGTTTGAACGCCGTTTCCGCAAACTCCCGCACCGTATGTTGTTCCCCCGTGGCGATGACATAATCGTCCGGCACGTCCTGCTGCAACATCAACCACATCGCCTTCACATATTCCCGTGCATGCCCCCAGTCGCGCCGGGCATCGAGGTTCCCCAGCCGCACCTCCTTCGCCAGCCCGAGCTTGATGCGGGCCGCGTGCGAGGTGATTTTTCTGGTGACGAACTCATAGCCCCGCCGCGGCGATTCATGGTTGTACAGAATCCCGGAGCAGGCAAAAAGATCGTAGGCCTCCCGGTAGTTTCTCGTGAGATCGAATCCGGCGACCTTCGAAATTCCGTAGGCGGACCGGGGGTGAAAGGGCGTCCGCTCCGACTGGGGCGCCTCGACGACCTTTCCGAACATTTCACTGGAGGCAGCGAAATAAAACCGGCAGCGGGGGACCACATCGCGCACGGCGGCGAGCATATGGTGTGTGCCGTTGATATTGGCATTGAGCGTCGAGAATTCATCCTCGAACGAATAGGCCACGAAGCTCTGGGCACCGAGGTGGTAGCACTCGTCGGGACCGACGGCCTGGAGCACACGGTAAAGACTCGGCAGGCTTTCCAGAGAAGCCGCATGGAGGTGAAGACGATCCCGCAGGTGGGCGACTCTCCAGAGCCGGTGTTCCGGATCTTCCATGGCGACACGGCGGATGATCCCGTGCACCTCATAGCCGCGCTCCAACAGAAATTCCGCCAGGTAGGAACCGTCCTGTCCCGTGATGCCGGTAATCAGGGCCCGCTTCATAACCGACCCTCCTTGATGGTGGACCGACCTCTTCTGCCGCCGCTTATGCAGCCGCCGACAGGGCCTTCACGAACCGCTGCAATCCATCCTGCCAGGACGGCATGCTGAACCCGAGATGGTGGAGGCGATCCAGCGACAGGACGGAATAGGCCGGACGTTTTGCCGGTCTTGGCATGTCCGCCGTCGTGATCGGCTCGACGGGAACCAGGTGTCCGGACAAGCGGATGATTTCCGAGGCGAACTCATGCCAGGTACAGTGGCCCTCGTTCGTCACATGCAGGATTCCCTGCACCGGATGCGCCACGAGCTGTCCGATCATGCGGGCAAGGTCTTCGGCCGAGGTCGGACAGCCGCGCTGATCCGCCACGACGTTCAAGCAGGGTCGTTCGGCCGCCTGCTGCAACATGGTCTTGACGAAATTCTTGCCCTGTCGGCCATAGAGCCAGGCGGTGCGCACGACCAGGGTATTTTCACAGCAGGCCAGCGCCCTCTGCTCACCAACCAGTTTCGACAGGCCGTAGGCGTTGATGGGATTGGTCGGGTCGGTTTCGACATAGGGACGAGCCCCTCGGCCGTCGAACACATAGTCGGTGGAGATACACACCAACCTGGCGCCGACTTGAGCCGCCGCGCGGGCCACCCGTTCGGTCCCATCGGCATTCACGGCCATGGCCAAACCCGGATCACGTTCCGCACCGTCCACATCCGTATAGGCGCCGGCGTGAATCACCGCCTCGGGCTTCGCCTCGACGATCGCCTGGGCGCAGTCTGGCTTCGTGAGGTCGAACGTCGGTAGATCAAGCGTCGTCAGCTGATGGCCCGGCAACAGTTGCCGGAGATCCGTCCCCAGCTGTCCGTGAGAACCGGTGACTACGATCCGCACGCCGTCCCCTTCTGCAACCGCTTGGCATATTGCTGCTGATAATAGTCCTTGAACTCTCCGGACTTGATGGTCCGCCACCAGCTCTCATGGGTGCGATACCATTCGACCGTCTGCTTCAACCCCTCTTCGAACGGCACGCGGGGCGTCCAACCCAAGGCGCGCAGCCGGCTGCAATCGATGGAATAGCGGCGGTCGTGTCCCGGACGGTCCTGCACGAAGCGGATGAGCGAGCGGGGTTTGCCCAGCGCCGCGACGATCTGTTCAGCTACCGTCAGGTTCTCGCGTTCGTTCCCACCGCCGACGTTGTAGACGGTCCCCGGCTGCCCCTGGTCGAACACATGTTCGATGCCGGCCGCATGGTCATGGACCGACAGCCAATCCCGGCAGTTCTTGCCGTCGCCGTAGAGGGGAAGCGGCTCGCCCTCGATCGCATTCGTCACAAACAGCGGAATGAATTTCTCGGGGTATTGGTTCGGCCCATAGGTGTTGCTGCCGCGCGTCACCAGCACCGGGAATCGATAGGTCGTCCAATAACTCAACACCAGCAAATCCCCGCCGGCCTTGCTCGCCGAATAGGGGCTCCGCGGTTCCAGCCGATCTTCCTCCGTGGAACTTCCCTGCTCGACGCTGCCGTAGACCTCGTCCGTACTGACTTGCAGGAACCGCCGAACCCCGGCCTGGCGCGCCTCCTCCAACAGCACCCCCGTGCCCACCACATCCGTGCGGGCGAAGGCCCCCGGATCGAGAATTGATCGATCGACGTGGGTTTCCGCGGCGCAATTGATGATGCCTTCGATCCGATGCTCGTTCAGAACCGCATGCACCACCTGTTGATCGCAGATATCGGCATGCACGAAGGTGTACTGCGGATGGCCGGCCAGATCCGTGAGGTTTTCGAGATTGCCGGAATACTTGAGTGCATCGAGGTTGACGACCGTATGGCGGCCGCTCTCCACCAATCGCCGCACCAGATGCGAGCCGATGAAGCCGGCGCCGCCCGTCACGAGAATGCGCATCTAGAACTCCATCCTGTTCGCCCCGGTCCGGGCCACCAGTTGGTTGGCCGCAAAGAGCGATTCGATCGTGCCCGCATCCGTCCACCAGCCGTCCAGCAGATTCCAGGTCAACTCCCCTGAGGCGATATAGGCGTTGTTGACGTCCGTGATCTCCAGTTCGCCTCGCCTGGAAGGCCGGAGGGTCTTGGTGATGTCGAACACGCGGGCATCGTAGAAATAGATGCCGGTCACCGCGTAGGACGACTTGGGCTGTTTCGGCTTCTCCTCGATGCTCAGCACCCGGTCACCGTCGAGATGCGGCACCCCGAACCGCTGCGGATCCTTCACTTCCTTGAGTAGAATCTTGGCGCCGGTTTTTTGCGCACGGAAGGCCTCGGCCGCCTGAGCGATATTGCCCTGAATCAAATTGTCTCCCAGCACGACGCAGACCGGCCCCTGATCGGCGAAATGCTCGGCCAGCCGCAAGGCGTCGGCGATGCCTCCCTCCCCCTGCTGGTAGGTGTAACTAAGGTGCTTCAGCCCGAAGTCCCGGCCGTTGCCCAACAATTTGAGAAAATCGCCGGCGCTGTTGCCGCCCGTCACCAGCATGACCTCCGTGATGCCGGCGTTCACCAGCGTCTGGATCGGGTAGTAGATCATCGGCTTGTCGTAGACCGGCAAGAGGTGTTTGTTCGTGACTTTGGTGAGAGGCAGCAATCGAGACCCGAGACCGCCGGCTAGCACGACACCCTTCATCCATCACCCCCAAGGCAACGATACGATTGGATCGGAAGAAAATGTGACCTTATACCACGCGAGGCTTCTCAGCGACCATCGATGAACTGGATCTTAGCCTCTCGTCCCTCTTTCAGACCAGAAAATTCGATCATAGCGCCGCTGCGTCACCGCCCGACCGCCACCTCATAGGCCGCCACCGTCTGCTTCGCCGTTCGGTCCCACGTAAACTCCTTCGCCCTGGCCAAGCCGCGCGTCCTGAGCGTCGCCTGCAAGGCCGGGGACTCGAGCAGCCTGGTCAGCTCTCCCGCCAACGGTCCGCTCTGCCGCGGGTCGATCAGCAGGGCGGCCTCACCGGCGACCTCAGGCAACGACGCCACGTTCGAACAGATCACCGGGCAACCGCAGCCCATCGCCTCCAGCACGGGAAGGCCGAACCCTTCGTACAACGAAGGAAAGACGAAGACCGTCGCCTGTTGATAATAGACGATCAGTTCCGTATCGGATACCAGGCCGGCCAGCCTGGTCTGTGCGCCGATGCCATGGCGCTCGATGGCCCTGCGGATATCGGCGCGCTTGCAGACATCCCCGGCCAGCAGGAGATCGAATCGAGTGCGAAGGGATTCGGGGAGATTCGCAAATGCTTCGACGAGGCAACCGACGTTCTTGGTCGGATCGGACCCGGCGACGCAGAAGACGTAGGGTTTTCCCTCCCGACGCTGTTCGGCAGGCTGGAACCGCCCGGCGTCGAGGCCGAGCGGCGTCACGGTCACCTGATCAGGACGAAGCGGCGCGTGCGCGAGGACATCGCGTCGCGAATGTTCCGACACGGTGATCACATGATCGATCGTCTTCCATCGATCCCCCACCAACCACTGTTCGATGCGGCTGTTGAGGCCCGTGCGGGAACGGAGTTCCGGGAACAACAGGGGTTTGACGTCGTGGATCGTGGCGACAAACTTCCCCCGCTTCCAGGCGACACAGGAGTCGTAGGGAAAGTGCAGCACGTCGTAGGGACCGGCCAGGAGCGGCGCGACCTGTTCCCAAACACGCCGGCGGAACAGAGGGACGCGCACCACGCGATACTGCATGTTCGGACGGGCGGTGAACGGATGGTCCGCGCGGGGAAGCAGGATCCGGTAGTCATTTACGCGATCGACGCGCCCCAAGGCATCGATCAATTCCCGCGCGTACCGCCCGATGCCGACGTTGGAATTTTTGAGATGCCAGGCGGCAATCGCAATTCTCACGGATGACGCCATCGCCGTTGAATGGTCATGCGAACGCCGCTGCACGGCGACCGGCCGGTCGCATGAGATCCATCTGTACCACCAGCCGGCTCATTGAAGGGGCTTTTCGACCAGCGTATGACCGAAGCGGAACCGTTCATATCGTTTCACCCACTTGTCTCTGAGATCGGTCCATCGTCGTTCGAACCAATTTCCGCGAATGGTTCGCCCCCATTTACTCCGGAAGTGCGCCATGTTGTGATTCCAATATTGATCCGTCTCCGTTCGCTTGATCGAGTTCTGCGTCACCATCGAAAAATGGTGAATCAACACGGCTCCCGTCATCGCGACTCCGAAGCCCGCCTGCTCCGTCCGCCAGCGAAAATCCGTGTCTTCACAACCTCCATAGGAAAACGCATCGTCGAACAATCCGATGCGATCAAAGACCGCCCGATCGATCAACATGCAGGGGGCGTAGAGATCTTCCCGGACGGCCTCGGCACAGGCGCTCGTGAACTCGCGGGCATAGGCGGGCAAATCGTAATCCAGCAGGCCTTCGCGCGCAGAAGGACACACAATCCCATACGGTCCGCGCTCCATGAACGCGCAGAGGGTCTCGAGCCAGCCGGGCGTCACCACGATGTCATTGTTCAGGATGCCGACCACCTGGCCGTGACTGGCGCGAATCCCCTGATTCCAGGCCTTGGCGCAGCCGAGGTTGGTGCCGTTGGTGATGACGGTGGCATCGACCGTGCGCAAATACTCGGCGGTCCCGTCCACACATCCGTTGTCGATGAGGATCAATTCGAACGGACGCGGCGTGTACTCCATGATCGACGCGATACAGCGGCGGGTATAGTCGAGCTGATTGTAGAGTGCGATGACCAGACTGACGGATTTCATCGAAATGTCCTCATAACGACCGCCGGCACAGATCGAGCAAATAGGTCGCCCGGCGCTCCGTCGTATGGAACGCCAGTAGATGCGTATAAGCCGCCTCCGCCATCCGTTGCCGCTCCGGCTCATCGGCCCGCAGCCGGCGCACCCACCCTGCAAGATCCTCCAAATCGGGTCGGCAGAAAATTGCATGGACGCCGTGCTCGAAATTATGAGGAATCACGATGTCCGGTGGCTCCGAAATAAGCGGGGTCTTCGAGGCGACGATTTCCCAGTATCGAATGGTATCAAACCCGCCGCCCCGTATCGACAAGGCCATTTTAGATCTGCGGAGTAATGCACGATAGTCGTCGGGCGGCATCTGTTGAATCGACCCCCTGGCAGGAGGGTCTCCCATCAGCTTCGCCGCCATCACCCCAAACCAGGACTCTGCGACCTTCGAAGAGCGGTCCGACGCATTCACGTACAGCCCTCCCTCGAAACGAAGATCCGTCGCCTCCCTCAACAGTCTGACCGCTTTCACACGTTTTCGATGCGAAGCCCTCCCGACGAACGAAATATCGATATCTCGAGACACAACCGGCGGGGGCACCAGTGAGGCGCCCGTGACGGAAAACGGCAGCGGATGCGTCCGGCCAGCGAGGTCGGTCGAGTCGGACCGTCCACCGGATTTGAACCAGGCATCGCCGTACCCTCCGTCGCCGACGGGCATTTCGCGTTTGAAGTAGAGGGCCGCCCCGACCGACCGGAAAAGCTCCGCACGAATCCGGCCGTCGTCTTCCCCGTCCAGCAGCACCAGGGGCGGCAGTTCGACTCGCGCCGCAAGCGCGCGACAGGCGTTCACCGCTCCGCGTCGCGGCGAAGACAGGATCGCCAGATCGACCTGTCGCTCAACAATCATACCGGCGAGATCCTCCACCCCGTAGGGGTGCCCCGGATTCTGAGCGAGATGGTCCAGGCGCCCGCCGGACTCGTGATACGCGGCCTTCTGAGGGAAGTCAAAGACATTCTGCCAACCCAGTACGGCACAGAGCCCATCGTAGATCTGATCGGCCAGATAGTCGAGATCCGGATCTGTCAGGTAGAGGACCTTCATGCGGATCGGTTGACGGGAGGCCGCGCCTAGGGTTTCACCACCCGAAGGGTCACGTACATATTGTCCACCACGTTCCACAGATGACGACGGCAACGCTTGCGCAGATATTCGGGCAAATATCGAAACGGTTTGCGCGTCTCATAGCGAACGGCTTCGATGCGAAAATCGGTCCGCACCCCATAGTCGGTCGGTCGTTCGAAGTACTGGAAGGTGTCCTCGGTGATGTACCGCACGTGTGTCGGATCGCGGAACGCCCCCCGCGACGTATAGTAGGGAACCGCCACCTGGACTTCCGCTCCCGGCTTGCACACTCGATAGACTTCCTCCATGAAGGGGATCAGATCGCGAACGTGCTCCATGACATGGCTCAAGTGAACGACATCGACGCAATCGTTTTTCAGCGGCAGCGGTTGCTCGATGTCACACAGGGCATCCACACCAGACTCCTTCCGACAGTCAAAACCGAACGCGTCCCGCCGCTTCTGTTTTCCGCAACCAAGGTCGATGACAACCACTGTAAGCCCACCCTTTCACGCGACCGGCCCTCTCCCCCATCGACGCGAGAGCTTCGGTGCGCTCCCCCCTCATCCGGCAACTCGCCGACAGCTCAACGGCAGAGGCCGGCCGGTCTGCCCTTCAGCGAGCGGACACAGGCGTCAAAGACTTCGTCCACCGTGATTTGTTGCATGCAACTATCGTCGCCGCGCAAGCAGGTCGGATGGTAGCAGGCCCGGCAATCCAGTCCTTTGTAGATGACCTGCGCCGGCCCGCCGCGCGGTCCCCAGCGTTGCGGATAGGTCGGCCCGAAGAGCGCCACCACCGGCGTCCCCATCGCCGCCGCAATGTGCATCGCCCCGCCGTCGTTCCCGACGAACAGGGCACAACGTTTCACCAGTGCGGCAAACTGGAGCAGGGAAAACTTGCCCGCCGCCACCTTGGGGGCACAGCGCGTATTGCGGGCCACCAACTCGGCGATCTCCCGTTCCCGTTGATCGCCGCCTAAAAGAATCCGGCAGGAAAACTTATCGGCGAGGCGATCGGCCAACTGAGCGAACCGCTCATGGGGCCAGACCTTCAGCGAGTAACGCGCCCCCGGCTGCAACAGGATCAGCAACGGCGAGGCTTCCGACGGCAACAAGCCGTTCTCCTGCAACCAGGCCTCCACCATCTGTTCCTCCGCCTGCGACACATGCACCGCCGGTATGCCGGGTTTCGGGTCGAGGCCAAGAGTTCGAAGGGCGCAGAGGTCATAGTCCACCCGATGCCGGTCCGTCGGACGCGGCTTGGCCACGGCGCTGTATAAGAGTCCCCGCCAACGGTGTTCGGCATTGAATCCCACCCTGACTGGCGCGCCGGTCGCCAGGCTGATGACCGCCGATCGATCCCCGTCCGTCAGGTCGATGACGCAATCGAACGCGCGACGCCGCAGCATCTGCACAAACCTCAATTGAGCGTCCCAGGCGCCTTTCTCGACACACAAGACCTCGTTCACATCCGGATTGTGCGTCAGCACTCCCTCGGTTCCGCGGTTGAGCAGCAGGGTCAGCCGCGCATCGGGATAGGCCTCCCGCAAGGCCCGCAACACGGGTGTCGAAAGGAGCACATCGCCGATGTGCCGCAGCTTGATGACCAGGATGTTGGTACAGACCACAGGAACCATAGAGCCCTTTTTCAGCATCCTTCGAAGACTCGCGCGCTCACAAGTGATGCTGGGACGGCATATCCATGAGATCGCAATAGATCTGCGCCAATCGCCGGGTGATGGCCCCCGCCTCGAAATGCTCGCGGGCCTTCTCGTAACTTCGCCGGCCGAACGTCGCGCGTAACTCTTCGTTGCGGAGAAGTTCAATGACCGCTCCCGCATACTGCCATTGCCAGCGACAGACGAACCCCGTCACGTTGTGCTCGACCAACTCTGCCTGGGCATTGGCCTTCTTGCGTTGCGGCGTGCTCAGGGTCACGACCGGAATACGGTTGGCCATGGCTTCCGCAATGACGCAGCCGAAGGTCTCTCCGATTCGCGCGCCGTGCGTAAAGATATCCAGCCGGCGATAGAAGTCCCCCACCTGCACCGAGGGTTCCAGCAACTGCACCCGGCTCTCGACCCCGAGCGCTTGGAGCTTCGCCTTGACCCGGTCGGTCGCGCCCTGGATCAGACAGCGCGTCGCCGGCACATTGCGGAAAATTCTCGGGAGGCTGTTGACGCAGACGTCGTGCCATTTTTGGTCGTCCGGCCGGCTGCAACGTCCGATCGTCGAGCTAAAGTGCTTGGGAGCAGGATCGAACTCAGAAAAATCGACCGGATTATAGAGGACCTCATAGCGCACTCCCGGCCGCTCCCCGTGTCGTCCTAGGTAAATGCGTTTGGAACTTTCCGACACGAAACAATGACAGTCGATCCGGTCGCTTTCCCGTTCATCGTACATGTGAAAGACGTTCGTTTCGACGACCCTGGTCCGACCGTTGATCTGCTGCGGCAGCGTACCGGGTTCATAGGCTCCGGCGCGATGGACATGGCAGATGTCGATCTTCTGTTCCCTGATCAGCTCGGTCAGATCAGGAGGTTGGATGATCACCGGGATTCCGGCCCGTCGCAATTCGTCGGCCCGAACGCCGCCCCCAAGACGCCCGCAGACCAGCACCTCGAAACGAGACTTGTCGAGATACTGGCAGAAGATCTGGAGTGTCTTTTCCGTGCCGCCGAGCTCGAGCTTGTTGGTCACATGGAGCACACGAATTTTCGACATGACAGTCGCTCTTCCATACGGACGGATCATGCTGCAGGATCAACCGCTGACATGACAGGAACCCTCTCGGTGCCCCGAGGATCTTCCCTGGTGCAGCCCGGGACGGTCCCGCCTCTATGCACACAATCGACGATAAAGCTCCAGGGTACGGGCCGCCGCGTCTTGCCACGTAAAGAGCTTCGCCCGTTCGAACCCCCGTTGTCGCATGCCCTCCCGGAGAGTTCGGTCGGACAACACCCTGACCATCGCCTTACCCAATGCCTGAACATCGTCGGGGTCCACCAACAGCGCCGCCTCTCCCGCCACCTCCGGCAGCGAGGAGGTGGAGGACGTGATCGTCGGGGCCCCGCAGGCCATGGCCTCCAGCACCGGCATGCCAAACCCTTCATAGCGTGACGGGAAGACAAACAGGTCGGCGAAGGAATAGAGCCGCCGCAGGTCTTCACGGCCGAGACGCCCGGTGCAACGGACATCCTGTTCCAAACCCAACTCCTGCGCCGTCGCCCTGTAGCTTCCCTGGGGATGGTCTTCGTCGCCCACGAGCAGGATGGCCCTCCCTCCCAGTTGCGAACGGACTTGCGCGACGGCCTGCAAAAAGACGCGATGGTTTTTTCGCGGATCGGCTCCCCCGACGAACAGGATGAACCCGCCGGCTGGAATGGCCCAACGTTGTCGCAGTTCGGCCATCACCTGTCCGTCTTGCTCCGGAACGAACTCTTCGGAGACCCCATTGTGGATGACAACCACATGCTCGTGCGCGATTCCATAGAGGGTTGCGATTTCCTGCGCCGAAAACTCCGACACCGTCACTACCTTCCGCGCCCGCAAGGCCCTGGCCCTGGCCCGCCGAGACGAGCCTGCTTGCCCAAGCAGTTTTCGTGAATATTCCGGATGGCGCGCGAGCCAGAGATCATGGATGGTCACGATGCCGCCCGACCGTCCCGTCGTCTGCATCTTGAAATTGGGGCCATGGTAGAGATCAAGGCCGTCCCAGGCGCCCCGCCAGGGCATCACCCACTTCGGCGCCTCCACCCAACGCAGTCGATCGTACAGCGGCCAGCCGTCGAGCCTGCCCCCTCGCAAGGAGCCGGGCCGGAGGTACCCGACATATTCGATCTCTTCGTTCAAGGCCAGCAGGGCCCGCAGAAGGTGGTGGGTGTGCCAGCCGACGCCGCCCTTGTCTCCCACGATGGAGGCCGCGTCGACCCCGATACGCAGCAGGCTCAAGACATCCCTATCACATTCCAGCGATACGTGACGGTACCCCTCACGCTCCGGCCCCACGCTTCACGTTGACCGTTTCCCAGGCCTTGGCATATTTGACGAACGTATGGAGACCGGCAAACAGCGCCACCACCAGTCCGTGTACACCATCCCGATAGCCGCCGCGGACGACGAACGTCTTCAACATCGTGCCGAGATGGTGCGTCGCAATGACCCACCAACCGATGGAAGCGGTTCGCTTGAGCTTCTCCTCTGCCCCCAGCGTCGTGTACCGCATCATCTTGCGGATGTGATGGTTGACGGTGGGCATGCTGTAGTGGTCGAAGGGCTCGCGAAGCCGCTCCCGCCGCCCGCTGAGGTGAAAGTTTTCGTGCAGCCGCACGTCGTCGTACCGGCCGGCGGTCTTGCGAAACAGCCGTAACTGATAGTCGGGATATAGCCCTCCGCCTTGAATCCATTTCCCGTAAAAAAAGTTCCGCCTGGGAATCTCATAGCCTCCGATGTCCGCGGCAGGGCCTGCTGCCAGGAGGGCCTGAATCTCCCGTCGCAATCCGTCGGTGATCCGTTCGTCCGCATCCACGACGAGGATCCAATCCGCGTCCGCGTGATCGATCCCGAAGTTTTTCTGCGGGCCATACCCTGGCCAGGGACGGACGAATACGCGAGACGTGTAGCGCCTCGCTATCTCAACCGTCCGATCCCGGCTCTCCGCATCTACCACGATGGTCTCGTCGGCCCAACGCACCGACTCGAGACAGGCCGCGATGTTTGCCTCTTCATCCTTCGTAATCACCACCGCCGCAACCGTCATCGCGCTGCCCCCTCATCCGTTCACAATGACACCTAACGATGGCCCTGTTTCGCCGGCGCGACCGGACTCCCTTGCAACGCCTCGCCCTGCAGTTCCCAAAACCGCGCGTACTTGATGAACGTGTAATAGGCATAGAGCCCGGACAGAATGAGGCCCGGCACCCCGTCCAGACAACCCTTGCGCCCGATATACATCTTCAGGAATGTGAAGCAGGGATGCGACAGCAATTGGTGCCATGAAAAGACCCGCCCCTGCTCGACCATCCGTCGCGCCATCAGATCGGAATACCGTTCCTGCTTCGCCAAGTAATGGTCGATGTCGCGAAACGGGAACTGCAGGGCGGCAGCAGTCAGGTGGCCGATCTTTCCGTCCAGGTCGAAGCTCTCATGGACCAGTTCGTCCCGATAGCGGAGGCGGCTCTTGCGGAACAACTGCGGCTGCCGGTAATCCGGGTACCATCCGCAATGTTTGATCCATCGCCCGAGAAAATAATTTTTGCGTGGCACGAAGTAGGCATCCGCCTCCGGACCGGCATCCAGCACCAGTCTGATTTCGTTCCGTAACTCCGGCGTCGCCCGCTCATCTGTATCCAGACTGAACACCCAGTCGTGTTTGGCATGCGCGATGGCCTCGTTCCGCAAACGCCCGAACCCGTGGAATTCTTGCTGATACACCTTGTCGGTGAACTCGCGGCTGATCCGCTCGGTGGCGTCGGTGCTGTGGGAATCGACCACGATGAGTTCATCGGCCCAGGTGACGGATTCCAGGCAGGCCCTCATATTGGGCTCATCATTATAGGCGATGACCACGGCCGAGACCGGTACATGACTCACAGCGACAGTTCCTTCTCAAACGGCTTCGACGACCCCTGCTACCTTCATGGGCCAAACAGCAACGACCCCGTCACAACCGCGACCCGAACTCCCGCCAGGACCAGAGGCGATTGGAGTCGAGCGCCGTATTCGACACTTCATACAACGCCATCAACTCCCGATAGCGAGAGGCGGCGAGTCGTCGTTCGCCCTCCTGGTTTTCCGGCAGGGGTACGAAGTCCAGACCGGCCTCTTGAAACGTCTCCGTCAGAAACGAATACAAGAGCAGCCCTTCGCGACCGGCCAACCCGACCAGATTGTCATAGACACTCGTGAGATAGGCCACATGGTCTGGCAGACAGTCATGCACAAGTGTGCAGGTGAGGTCGCGTCCCGCGAAGGGCGCCACAGCCGGCAAGAGCCCGTTCAAGGCCAGCAGGGTCGGGGCGATGTCAACCTGGCTGGCGATCGTCGAGACCGTCCTGGGCCGGTAGGTGGCCGGTGTGCGCAACGACTCGTCCATCCAGATCAGCAGCGGTGAGGCGAAGTGTCCGGCCTTCCGCTCCACCTCGGTGCTCCCGATCGGCTCATGCCGTCCATGGTCGCCCAAGATCACGACGACCGTATTGCGCAGGAGCCCCTCACGAACCAGCTTGGTGAACACCCGCTCCAATTCGAGATCCGTATACCGTAACGCCGCCACATACTGGTCTTGCACCTGCTGTTGAAGCGCGCGGACCTCGGCATGGTGTGCCGGAGCCGTAAAGGGGTGGTGCGTCGTCAAGGTGAGGGTGGCGAGAAAGAACGGCCTGCCCTCCGCCTGGCGCCTCTTGATCCGCTCATAACAGAGATCGAAGAGCGCGCCGTCCACGATGCCCAGCCCTGCCCGCTCCGCATCAGGCGGAAAGTCGCTCTCATCCAATAACTGCTGCAGGCCGTTTCGCGACAAGAATGTTTGGAGCCGGTTCAGGTCCCGATGCTGTCCGATCACCATGTCCGTGCTGTAGTCCCGACGCTGCAAGAGGGACGGCAGGCAGAGATAGTCATGGGCATAACGGGTCTTCATCGCGGAGGCCCCATGCCGCGGGTAGGTGCTGCAGAGGGTGGCAAAGAGGCCCCTGGACGTCTGAACGCCGTTGGAGAAAAAATTCTCAAAATAGACGCTGTCGTCTTTCAGGCGATCCAGAAACGGCGTTCCCCGGACCTCACCATAGGTCTGTCCGAGATAACGGCGGTCCAACCCTTCCAGAAATATGATCATGACATTGGCCGGCTTGGATAACCGGATGCTGTCCGGAGCGACCGCGAGGGAGCGAACCAAGGGATACCGTTGGTCGGCAAACAGCTCGCCCGGTCCCAGTAGGCGCTGTGCCGTGCGGACAGCCTCTTCGTACGGCATGGCTTCGGCGCTTGCCCGCCGCTCCATCGACCCTCGCGACACCCAGGCCACTCGTAACGCCTCGCCGGCGAACAGGATCGGATTCTGGGCCAGCGTGTAGTAGACCGTACTCCCGATGTGGGCGATACGAATGCCGTAGGGACCGGAAGGGTGGAACCCGGCCCCGCCGCCGACCAGACAGAGGCACAAGAGGGCGTTCGCCTGAAAGCCGGAACCTGGTCTCCATCGCGAGAGAGCCGGGACGACGGCGACGGAGAATCCCCACCACCACAATCCGATCCCTACAGCCTGGACGGCCAGAAAGAGCGCCACTCGCTTGGCCCACTTTCCACCGGCCTCCAACTCCGCGCCGGTTTGCTTGACGGCCTGCACGTTGGTCTCCTCCGGCGTCGCCGCGGGCGAAACGAGATCGCCGAGGTACTCCAGAAACACGAAGTCCATATGTTGCCGGTTGAAGCCGTAGTACCCCATATCGACGGCCAAGAGCAGGAACAACAAGAGTCCGCAGGCGGCGCAACTCACGTGCAGCGCCCGCTTGAACGACAGGGCAAAGGGCCGAACAGCACCAAGCCACCGCGACCATCCATTGATCAGCAACGCCCATGCCCCCGCGCCTGCCAGACCCAACAGCAACGCGAACGTCGCGGTGATGAAATCTCCCCGCACCCCGACGGCGAGGGCCTTCAGAAGCAGGGAGGGGGTCGGCGTTTCCTGGGCGATCGCGTCACGGAGCAGGAACACCCGTTCCGCCGTCTGCATCACGACGAACAGGATCCACCAGAAGAGCACGCTCTTGCGGATCGACGCCCGCGCTTCGGTCCATCCTGTCATCATGACGCCGCCACCCGTCGATAGACGCGTTCCAACTCATCCACCATCCGGTCGATCGAGTAGGACCGTTCGACCGTCTGACGGCCGCGCCGGCCCATCGCCGCGCGAAGCTCGGGATCGCCCAGGAGGCGGCAAATCCGGTCGGCCAAGGCATCGGCGTCACGCGGCGGCACGATGAATCCCGACTCGCCGTCCGCCACGACATCGGGAATCGATCCGGTGGTCGTGGAGACGACCGGTAGCCCGATCGCCAACGCCTGCATCAACACCTGCGGGATCGTGTCGCCTTCGATCGTGGGAATCACGAAGAGATCCAACGACCGGAACACATCCAGCAGGTCGTCGCGAAACCCCAACATGCGGACCTCGGTCGTCAATCCAAGGCGTTCGATCTGGGCGCGGATGTTCTGCTCCTCCGGCCCTTCTCCCACGATGAGGAAGACCACGCCTTGCTGCTGCTTCAGGACCTTGGCCGCGGCCTCGACGAAATAGCGATGCCCCTTGTAGTCCCGCAGGTAGGAAATGAGCCCGACGAGTTTGTGGCCGGGAAGAATCCCGAGTTCGGCCCTGATATCGTGCCGGGGCTTGGCGGGAGAAAAATATTCCACATCCAGCCCGATGGGAAAGGCCGCCACACGGTCCGGCGCCAACCCGTCCCGCCGGATGAGGTCCTGCCGGTTCCGCTCTCCGCCGGTCACGATGACCAGGTCGAAGAGGCGCCGGTACAACAAATGCGTCGCCACATTGTCGGTGAGGGGCGCGGAAATGTGGCGCGTGCGGATGACTTTCGGACGCGGATCGACCAGGCGGGCCGACAGCACCGCGATCCAACTGTCGCGCGAGCTGTTCACATGGACGATCTCGGGGCGTTCCCGCTTCAGCAATCGTCGAAAGGCGAAGATTGAGAAGGGCAGACGCCACTGTTGCATCACGAAGGGCTCGACCGGCAAGCCACGTTCCCTGGCCATCGCCATGATGGGACTGTCCGGCTCCAAGACCAGCAGCAGACGATGGCCTCGTTTCACTAATCGTTCGGCATGCAGCAGCACGGCCAGTTCCTGCCCTCCTACCGCCCTGCTGGATTCCGCAATCATAATGTTCACGACGTTCGTGGCCTCGGTGATCGGTCAAGTTGTTGTTCGACGGCGCGAACGACCTGCTCCGGCCGTACTCCGGTCAAACATTCCAGGGTGACGGCGCGGGAACAGCGTCGTTGGAAACAGGGGCTGCAGTCCACCGCGTGCGATAGGACGAGATGTCCCCTGCCGTAGGGCCCCGTCCTGAGCGGGTCGGTCGGCCCGAACAGGGCCACCACCGGCGTCCCCACCGCCGCAGCGATGTGCATCGGCCCGGAATCGTTCGTCACCAGCACGGCAGCCCGCCGCAACAGGCCGGGCAGCAAGCGTACAGGGGTCTGTCCCGTGAGATCAACCGCTTTCCTCCGCATGAGCGAGATCACCGCTTGCGAGTCCGGCCGTTCGGCCGGCCCTCCGATGAACAGGATCGGCAATGCCCGTGCCTGAGACAACCGGTCCGCCGCTTCGGCAAAATGTTGCGGAGGCCAGCGCTTGGTCTCCCAGCGGGCGGATACGTTCATGGCGATCCAGGACGAAGCAGGTGTCACGCCGGCTCCGGCAAGCAGGCCCTCCAGGGCCTGCCGATCTTCCGGACGATCGACGAATTCGAAGCGCGGCTCAGCCGGACGCTCCGCACCGAGCGCCTCCGCCACCAACAGGTACCGATCGATCGCATGCATCGAGACGGTGGGCACCGCGACCCTTTGTGTATAAAAGAGCGAACCGCCCTCACGCGCATTGGCAAATCCGATCCGCCTGCCGCAGCCGGTCAACCAGGCCATGGCTCCGCTTCTGAAAAGCCCTTGCAGATCGACGACCAGATCGAAGCGGGCCGCGCGCAGGCCAGGCACCTGCCCCAGCCAGCCCCTCACCCCCTGCTCCACCGCACAGACACGATCGACGCCGCGGATGACCTCCACCAACGGCGCCCATTGCCGCTTCACCAGCCAGGTGACCTCGGCTTGGGGAAAACGCGTGCGCAAGGCGGTCAAGGTCGGCATCGCATGCACGATGTCGCCGAGCGAACTCGGTTTGATGAGCAGGAGTCTGCGTAGGGAATCGGTCATTCGACTACCAGGGGCGATGCTCGATCAGGGACGTGCGCCGGCGGTGTTTAGCCCGCGCAACGCATGGGCGAGAATCCATTCAACCGCTTGGGGCAAGGCCTCTGCCACATGGTCCGGCGGGAGGCCACGGGCCGTCAGATCGGCCAGGGCCTCCGTTCCCGATGGTCCGGTCATGACCAACAGGCTCTGCGCGCCTACTTGTCTCGCCAACTCGACATCGCGGGCGCTGTCCCCGATGACGTAGGAACGGCTCAGGTCCACCTGCAATTCAGCGATGGCCCGATCGACCATAGCCCGGGCGGGCTTGCGGCAATTGCATCGATCATCCGGATGGTGCGGGCAAAAATACAGCCCGTCCAGCACGACGCCGTCCTCCGCCAACAACGACCGTAGCCTGGCATGGATGGCCTCGAGATCCGTGGAGGTAAAGTATCCCCTGCCCACGCCGGACTGATTCGTCACGACAACCAGACGCGCGCCGGCCTGTTTGAGCCTGGCCAGAGCCGCCCCCACTCCCGGCAGTAATTTCATTTCAGCTGGTGATTTGACGTAACCGGTATCCTCATTCAATGTGCCGTCACGATCCAGAAATACGGTGACCCCCGCGAGCGACTCGGGCAACACATTGCACCGGGTCTGTTCCGCTTCGACCTGAAGAGGAGCAATGAGCGGCAGGTGCTGCGCCGCCGCGCCATACACCTGTTCCACCGTCACACCGGTCATGCAGCGATGGTCGATGGGACATTCCCGCAGCAGGCAGGGCGCGCAGGAAACCGGTTGCCGGACCAGTTTGGCGCCGACTCCAAACGGCGACGTCGTCTGCCAGTCGGTCGGACCGAAGACGGCCACCAGCGGAACCTTGAACGCTGCCGCCACATGCATGGGCCCCGTATCGTTCGTCAGAAACAGTTGGCAACGTTTCACCAGCGCCATCAACTCCCGCACCGTCGTCCGGCCGGAACAGACGACCGTGCAGGCCTTGACCTGCCGGGCGATGGCTTGCCCCAACGCTTCTTCGCCCTTGGCGCCCAGGATCACCACCCCGACTCCGGCCCCCGCTTGAGCCTGCACCTCTTGCGCGACGCGATTGACGACCTCCGCATAGCGGTCCGGCAACCAGCGCTTGGCCTGGCCGTAGGTCGAACCGGGATTCAGGCCGATGACGAGATCAGACGCGCCGATCCCTGCATCGGCCAAGCGCCTGCCGATCGCAGCAGATTCTTCCAGCGTGACGAAAAGACGTGGTGCGGGCGGAGCACCCTGGCCTCCCAGAGACTTCAACAAATCCCAATAATACTCGACCTGATGTTTCCGACTGCTCCTGGACGGCACGGAGACCGGGTTCGTCAGCAACAGACCCCTGCCGTCCGTGGCATAGCCGCAGCGTCGTGGGATGCCGGCGAGGAAACTGATCAAGGCCGCTTCAAACGCATTCTGAAACAAAATGGCCAGATCGAATCGATGGCGGCGCAACAGGCCCGCCAGGATCCACTTCCCAGTCAGACCGGCATGGCGTCCTCGATCGTCGTACACCAACGTCCGATTCACCGCCGGGTGCTGTGCCAACAGGTCGGCGATCGCCGGCTTCACCAGCAACGTGATTTCGGCCTGCGGGAAAATCTTCCGCACCTGACTTAAGGCAGGCTCGCACATCACCGCGTCCCCCAGCCAGTTCGGCCCGCGGACGACGATGCGCTGAATCCCTTCCTTACGCATGCCCTTCCCTCGGAAGCGGCGGCACAGTAAGCCGCAATAGCCGCTCCAGTTGATCCTGCCCGGTCAGGATCTCCGTCCGGAGCCGGACGGCCCAGCAGAAATCATTGGAGTTCAGAAACGGCGCCACCTTGCCGGCATCCTTTTCGGTCGTCACCAACAGGTCCGTCCCACATTGATTCGCCCTGGCCCGAATGGTCTCGACCATGGCCTCGGTATAGTGTACATGGTCGGGAAATGCCAGCGCCTCCGCCACCCTCACGCCCAGCCCCGCCACCAAGGCATGAAAAGACTGCGCATTGCCGATCCCGCTGAAGAGCACAGCCGGGCGACCATGGAACGCTTCCAGCGGCCGCCGCTCATCTCCACCGACGCGCCGAAACTCCTCGGCCGGAAACCCCACAAGAATCGGCGGCGGAAGCGAGCCGCAGGCCTGGAGCAGGAGACGCCGCACCGGTTCCGCTGCCTGCTCATTGTCCGTCCTGGTGATCAGGACGGCGCCGGCCCGCGCCACCGCCGAGAGCGGCTCCCTCAAGCGCCCGATCGGCAATGCAGCCTGAATGCCGGCGAGGTCCGTGGCGTCCAGCAGCAGCAGATTCACGTCGCGGTGGAGCTGCAGATGTTGAAACCCGTCATCCAACAGGAAACAATCCACCGGCAGGCGAGTCAAGACCCATTGGCCGAGCGCAGAGCGGTCTGCACCGACCGCGACCACGGCCTGAGGACAGCGACGAGCAATCAGATAGGGTTCATCGCCGGCCTCCTCCGGTCCCACCAGGACCTGCCGCCCATCCGACACCAGCAGCTGAGGAGCGTTGCTGCGACGCCGATAGCCGCGACTCAACACCGCTACGCGTATACTCTGAGCCACCAGCCGTTCGACCAGATACATCACGACGGGAGTCTTCCCAGTCCCCCCCATCGTAAGGTTGCCCACGCTGATCACGGGACGAGGCAACCGTTGGGTCCGGAACCAGCCCTGCTCGTAACACCAGCTCCTGACACGAGCCGCAAGTTCGTAGGGATAGCCGACCCACCGCAACCAGGACCGCAGCCGCACCGATAGAGTCCCCGCCGTCATGGCCGACTCGACCGCGCTTGCGTCCGTTCCGTCTCGATCGCCACCTGAGCCCCTCGCCCGGGCAGGAACGTGGCAATGATGTCGGCGGTCCGCCGGAGCGCGCCCTGGTTGTCCGCGACCACCTGTTGCGCCGCTTGCCCCATCCGTTGCAAGGCATCTTGGTCTCGAAACAATTCCCGCAAGACCCGAGCGAGGTCCTGTCCGTCATGCACGACCAGTCCTCCCTGGGCATCCGATAAGAGCGCCGCCACTTCGGCACAATGGTCCGTATGGGGGCCGAAGAGGACCGGTTTTCCCCAGACCGCCGGCTCCAGAAGATTGTGGCCGCCGACCGGCACCAATGTCCCTCCGACAAAGGCCGCCACTGCTTCGCGGTAGAGCAGGGCCAATTCGCCCCGCGTATCCAGGATGAGCACGCGCGGACCGGTGCCGGCCATCGGCTCCTTGCCGCCCGTGCTGCGACGGGAGACCGCGAGCCCCCTGGCCCGCACCATCTGCTCGACCTGCCCAGCCCGTTCGATGTGGCGCGGCGCCAGGATCAACAGGAGATGGGAGAACTCATGACTCAGGGTTTGATAGGCGGCGACGATCGCCTCTTCCTCTCCCGGGTGCGTGCTCCCGGCCACCAACAGTTGTTCTTTCTCAGCCAGCCCCAGCGACGTTTTCGATAGGGAACCGCCGCCGGCACCAGCCTGTGGAACGGGCTGATCGAATTTGATATTGCCGGTGCAACGGACCAGCGACGGCTCAGCCCCCAACTCGATCATGCGTTGCGCGTCCCGCTCCGATTGCATGAGGCAACAGCTGATCATGTTCAGCATGGTCCGGTAAAAGTCCCGGATCACCGGCAGGCGCTGCCGCTCGAACGAACGAGTGGACAGCCGTCCGTTGACAAGGATCGAGGGGATGCTCCGCCTCCGCAGACTCCGCAAGAGATTCGGCCAGAGTTCCGTTTCGACAAAGATGTAGATCCTGGGCCTGAGACGGTCGATGACCTGGTCGACGACCCAGGGAAAATCCAGCGGCGCGTAGCGATGCTCGGCGACGCCCTCCAGTCGCTGCTCCACCGCCTCACGTCCTGTTTCGGTCACGGTCGAGACGATCAGCCTCGCCTCGGGATAACGCCGGTGTAAATCGCGTGCGAGCGGCGCCACTGCGACGACTTCACCCAGCGACACCGCATGGATCCAAATGACGAAGGCCGAATCGCCGGCGGACCGATCCGCAGACTTCTCCGCCGTCAACCCCAACCGCTGCGGCAAGCCGCGTCGGCAGCGTTGCTTGGCCAGCAACAGGAACAGAATGACGGGAGAGGCAAGGAGCAGGAGGCAGTTGTACAGCAGGTACCACATTACGGATCAACCAGCAGGACCGATGCGTCGGCCTCGATCGTCATGCGGTTCAGGGTCTCTTCCAACTCCCGGCGCAATCGCTCCAGGTCGTCGGGAGAGGAGTCCGGCGGCACGACGATCGGCGGCCCCAGGAGAAAGAGCCCACGCGTGAAGGGATAGGGCATGATGAAACGATCCCAGCTCGCGAAGAGTTTTTTTTTGAGCAGCCGAACGCCATGGGAACGATCGGCAAGCCGGTCGCCCTGGCCAGCTGCACGACGCCGACCTTGGCGACTTGGCGAGGGCCCTTCGGGCCGTCCGGTGTGACCACCAGATTGCCTCCTGCTCGGCCGATGCGGATCAGTTCGCGAAAGGCCTCTGCGCCTCCTCTGGTACTGGAGCCGCGAACGGCCTGCAGGCCGAACCGCGCCGCGATGCGGCGAATCAACTCCCCGTCCCGATGTTGACTGATCAAGACATGGGCCTCGAACCCGCGATGGGCCAGCGGCATCATCAGCTGTTGGGCATGCCAGAAGGCGATGATCATCCGTTTCCCCTGCCCCAGCAACCGATCCACATGCTCCATCCCTTCGCGGCGCAAGGTCATGGTGCGGCTCAGCAGGCGGATGATATGGTACCCGACCGGCGGCACCACGGCGACCTTGACTGCGTCAGCCGCGCGCTTCTGCCAGGGCTCTTTTCGAATGGGGCTCGCCGCCGGACCGTTCTGCATCACTCGTGGCTCGCTCCGCCGTTCGTCGTCACTCCGGAAGCACCTCGGCAAACTGCATGGCATGGAGACGTTTATACATCCCGCCCTTCCGCAACAGTTCTTCATGGGACCCGACCTCAACGATCGTGCCGTGATCCAACACCACGATGCGGTCGGCGTTCTGAATGGTGGAGAGGCGATGGGCGACCACCAGGGTCGTCCGGTTCTTCATCAAGTTGGCCAGCGCCATCTGCACGATCCGCTCCGACTGGGTGTCCAGGGCGGAGGTCGCCTCGTCCAGGATCAAAATCGGCGGGTCGCGAAGGATGGCCCTGGCGATCGCCAGCCGCTGGCGCTCTCCGCCCGACAGCTTGAGCCCACGCTCTCCGATCAAGGTATCGTACCCCTCCGGCATCCGGACGATGAACTCATGGGCATAGGCCAGCTGGGCGGCCCGCATCACCTCTTCCGGCGTCGCGCCCTGCCGCCCATACCCGATGTTGTTGCGGACCGTATCGTCGAACAGCACAACTTCCTGAGAGACGATCCCAATCTGTCCTCGCACCGAACGCAGGGTACAGGCGTGGAGATCGACTCCGTCGATCAGAATCTGCCCACCGGTCGGCTCGTAGAATCTGGGCAGCAGGCTCACCAGCGTGGTCTTGCCGCTGCCGCTGCTGCCCACGAACGCGACCACTTCGCCTGCCCGGATCGTCAAGTCGATGCCGGTCAGTGCCGCGTCGCTCTGGCCCTCATAGCGAAACACGACTTGTCTGAACTCGAGAGAGCGGGAAATCGACGGCAGATCTTTATGCCCCCCGTTGGCATCCTGCTCGGTCGGGAGATCGAGCACTTCAAATACCCGCTCGGCCGCCGCGAGCGCCTGCTGCACCGTATTGTTGGCGCCCGACAACCTTTTGATCGGCGTATAGGCCATGAACATGGCGGCCAGGAACGAGAAGAAGGCGCCGGGAGTCATTTCATCATGGATGACCAGGTACCCGCCGTACCAGATGATCCCCGCCACGCCGAGCACACCGATCACTTCCATATGGGAGGAACCAAGCGACGACACCTGAATGGCCTTCATCGTCGTGGTGATGAAGGCGTCGTTATTCTGCCGAAACCGCTTGGCCTCTTCCTCTTCCCTGCCGAACGACTTCACCATGCGAATACCGGCCAAGGCCTCTTGAAGCGTCGAGGCCATGTCGCCCATGCGCTCCTGCCCGCGCGTCGCGAGCTTCCGCAACCGCTGTCCCATCCGTACCATGGTCGCGACGGAGAGCGGCACGACAATCATCGAAACCATCGCCAGTTTCCAGTTTTGATAGACGATCACTCCGATCATCGCCAGGAACGTCAGCCCCTGTTGGAACAGGTCTTTCAGGACTCCGGCGATGGCGTTGGCCATCTGGTTCACGTCGTTGATGACGCGCGACACCAGGCGGCCGGACGTATTGGTATCGTGGAATCGAACCGGCAACCGGACCAGCTTGGTGAAGAGCTGTTCCCGGATGTCGCCGATCACCTGGTTCCCGACGTAGTTCATCAAATAGTTCTGACCGTAGTTGAACAGGCCCTTGAGCACCGCCACGGTCAGGATCGCGATGGGCAGCACCAGCAGCAAACTTTCGTCCTTGCTGATGAACAGGCCGTCGAGCACCGGGCGCACCAGCCAGGCATAGGCGCCGGAGAGTCCGGCCACCAACAGGGCGCAGACGAACGCAGCCCCCAGCCTGAGTCGATAGGGGTCCAGATATTTGAGCAGCCGAAGATATTGTTTCATGTTCGGCACTCGGCCAGGACCGCTTCCGCCGCGCGACGCGAAGCGCCGGGTGCACCCAGCGCCTGCCGCACCGACGACAAGGCGACCTTCATGTCCTCATAGGCGCGAGCATCCGTCAACAGCCGTTCGGTTTCCTGCACCAACCGCTCCGGCGTCGCCTCGTGATGGATCAATTCCGGCACGATTCCCCGGCCCGCGACCAGGTTGGCGAGTCCGATCCAGGGCACCCGGATCAACCGACGAGCCAGTTGATAGGTGATCCAGGAGGGGGCCCGATAGAACAACACCATGGGGGTCCCCACCACCGCCGCCTGCAGGGTGGAGGTTCCCGACTTGACCACGAGCAGATCGGAGGCCGCCATGACTTCACTGGCCTGATTGCGGAAGACCCGAATGGGAACCGGGCTGTTTCGCAACAGCTCATTGAGCAACTGATCCTGGATCGAGGAGGCTTGCGCAAGGATGAATTGTACGGCCGGGTGCCGTTCCGCGAGACGCTTCACCGTCTCCAACAACAGCGGCATGTGCTCGTACAATTCGCCCTTTCGACTGCCGGGAAACAGTCCGATCACCGGCCCGTCATTCTTCAACCCGAACTGCCGGCGCAACGCCTGTCGATCGTAGGAGGGAGCCACCTCGTCCAGCAAGGGATTGCCGACGAACGTGCAGCGCACGCCGGCCTGTTTGTAGAGCAGCTGCTCGAACGGAAGAATCGCGAGCACATGGTCCACGCGCCGCTGAATCCAGCGCATCCGCCCCTGCCGCCAGGCCCAGACCTGCGGCGCAATATAATACAGGACCCTGAGCCCACAGGCCTTGGCCACCCGCGCGAAATGGAAATTCAAACCGGGGTTATCGATCAACACGACGAGATCCCAGCGCTCCCCTTGGATCAAGCGCCTGATCCGAAAAATCCGCTGCAGCATCGCCTTCACAGCGGACAGGCCGATGAGCCCCATCACATCCAATTGCGGGATATCCTTGACCAACTCCGCGCCGGCCGCCCGCATCGACGCGCCCCCGATGCCGATCACCTGCAGGGAGGGAGACAGCTCTTTCAACTCCTTGACCAAGTGGGCTCCGTGCAGGTCGCCGGAGGCTTCTCCGGTCACGATCAGGATGCGCGGCATGTCGATAGTCTCACACGGACAGACAGAGGCGCGACAACCTTATCCATTCTTCCGGCCCGGCACCGACTCCGGCGCAACACCCGTCTGATGACGTTGGGTAAATTGACCGATGGCCTCCAGTACAAGCCCGGCGAGGGTGAGCGCCGCCGCTCCGTCCTCGCCGGAGACGACGGGACGCGACCCGGTCGTCACCGCCTGGAGGAACGAGTCCAGTTCCAGCCGCAGCGGCTCTTCATCGCCGGCCTGGAAGGGTTCGACATCGATCGTCGGCCGCGCCCCGCCGCCTTGCACCCGACGTGACACGACGGCCTGGCGCGTTTGGAAATCGATCGACACATAGCGGTCGCGCTGAAAGACCCGCAACCGTCGCATCTTGTTGGTCGAGACCCGGCTCGCCGTCAAATTGGCGACGCAGCCGCCGGCAAAGGCAATACGAGCATTGGCGATATCGATGGTGGAGGAGAGCACAGGCACGCCCGCCGCCCGCACTTCTTCGACCGGCCCAGGATTGAAGGACAACACGAGATCCAGGTCGTGAATCATCAGATCCAGCACCACATCGACGTCGGTCCCCCGTTCCCCGAACGCGCTCAACCGGTGACATTCGATAAAGGCGGGTCGTTCGATATGGGGCCGCATGCGCTGCATGATCGGGTTGAACCGCTCACTATGCCCGACCTGCAAGAGACAGCCGCATCGCGCGGCCAGCTCGACCAGTTCGCGGGCTTCCGCCGGTGTGACGGCGATCGGCTTTTCCACCAACACATGTTTGCCTGCTTCCAGGCAGGCCTTGACCGCGGCGAAATGGGCGGAGGTCGGAGCGGCCACGCTGACGACCTCTACATTGTCGAGCAAATCGCGGAGTTGCGTCCAGGCCTGCACGCCATGCCGGTCGGCAATCAACTTGGCCCGGCTCGGCTCTACGTCGAACACCCCCACCAGGACCGCGCCGGGAAGACTCGCATAATGCCGGGCATGGTGCTGACCCAGATGGCCGACACCGACCACCCCGGCCCGAAGCCGCTTCATCGAGGTCGGCTCCGCATTGCGAGGTCTGTCTCTGTTCTCATGCCGAAGGGCATCATGTCAGTCCGACGATCGCGATACCGGCGCGGTTCGCCTTCGCGATCGTTTCGTCGCGGTCCAGCAGAATTCCACGTCCCGCTTCCAGCGCCAGCACCGTTGCCTTGACGGTTTCCATGACTTCGATCGTGCGCGGGCCGACGGCCGGAAGGTCGAACCGGAGATCCTGCTGGGGCTTGCACCGCTTCACGACCACGGCACCCTCCCGCGCCAGCTCTCCACCCCGGCGGATCGCCCCATCGGTTCCCTCCACGGCTTCGACCGCCACGATCACGCGATCCTTGACCACGACACATTGGCCGATGTCCAACGCGCCGATCTGTTTGCCCACCTCCCAGCCGTAGCGGATGTCGTCCCATTCCTTTTTGTTCGGCTCGCGCGTCGTCAACGTGCCCTCTTCGACGAGAATGCCCTGGAGGCCGAACGTGGATTCGCGGATCTGAATACCTTCCCGTTCGATTTCCTCCGCCACCGTGCGCAGAATGTCGTCGTCTTTCAGGTGAATCAACTTGGCGGCCAAGGCCAGGGCGCGAAAGTCCGGCCGGACCGTGGTGAAGACATGAGTCTTCTTGATGCCGCCCAGCATCACGGCCTGCCGAACCCCGTCTCCCTTCAGCAGCTCGATCAACTTGTTGAACTGTCCGATCTTGATCCAATGAATCCGATCGACATGCTGTTCGAGTTCCGGTTCGGTTTCTCCTTCATGCGCCACGGCGGAGACGAAATAGCCGAGTTTCCTCGCATTGTCGGCGAAGATGATCGGAAACCGGCCGTTGCCGGCGATGAGGCCGATCCGCTGTCCCATGGCCGATTGCACGCCGTCGCCCCCCTGTTTCTCCACCACGTTACTCCTCATCGCCTTCCTGCTCCTTGCCGACCGACCGGCAGATACCCCGCTTGGTGCCTTCCATGAAATCGGCGACCTGCATGACGTCCTGACTTTTCTTGAACGTGGCGCGCGCCAACTTGACGGCCTCCCCCACCCGGTGTCCGGAGCGAAAAAGCAATTCGTACGCCTGTTTGAGAGCCGAAATGCGCTCGGCCGAAAAGCCGTGCCGGCGGAGACCGATCGAGTTCAACCCGTACATGCGGGCGCGATACCCGCCTGCCGCCCGCATGAAGGGCGGCAGGTCCTGGCCGAGCGCGCAACAGCCTCCGACCATCGCATAGGCGCCGATGCGTACGAACTGGTGAATGCCCGAGAGTCCGCCGACGATCGCATGGTCGCCGATGGTGATATGCCCCGCCAAGCTCGCCGCATTCGCCAGAATCAGATGGTTGCCGAGATGGCAATCGTGCGCTACATGCACATAGGCCATCAGGAAGTTGGAATCGCCCACGCTCGTGACGCCGCCGCCCTGCACCGTCGCCCGATTGACCGTCACATACTCGCGCAGGATGTTGTCGTGGCCGATCACGACCTTGGTCGGCTCTCCCTTATATTGGGTGTGCTGCGGCGGCCCCCCCACCGACACAAAGGGATGCAATTCACAACGCTCCCCGATTTCCGTCCACCCATCGATGCACACATGGGACATGACCCTTGTCCCCTTGCCGATCCTGACATGCTCACCGACAACGGAATAGGCCCCCACTTCCACGTCGTCCGCCAGCGCCGCCTTGGGATGGATCACCGCGGTCGGATGTATCTTCACTCAGAACCTCCCGTCGAAGAAGTCACTCGTCATCCGTCGTTCCTGAATCAGAACACGATCGACCCGTGACGATTGACGATTAACGCCGGCCCTCCTGGCCCTTTTCATCCGTCACCATGGCGGTGACTTCCGCCTCGCAGACCAGTTCGGATTCGACAAAGGCTCTGCCCTGCATCTTCCAGAACGGCGGGCGCTTCTTCAGCACATCCACTTCCAATCTAAGCACATCTCCCGGCACCACCGGTTTGCGGAATTTGGCCGCATCGATCCCGGTCAGGTAGACCACGGGACGCCCGACCGACCCCAGCGACTTGAAGGCCAGCACGCCGCCGACCTGGGCCAAGGCCTCGAGAAGCAGGACCCCCGGCATGACCGGGCGGCCGGGAAAATGCCCTTGGAAAAACGGTTCGTTGATCGTCACGTTTTTAATCCCCACGATCCGGCGGTCCGGCTCCAGTTCGCCGATGCGGTCGACGAGCAAGAAGGGATACCGGTGGGGAAGGATCGATTGAATCTCCACGTTGTCCATCACTGACATCAGCCCCGCCTCCTGTGTTGCATAGACGATTACGACGCCCCGACTACTTGTTCTGCCGGTCGAACTCCTTGATGATCTGCTCCGTGAGATCGACCGACGGATGGCTGTAGATCACGATCTTGACCGTCGAGTCGCTGCCCCTGTCGAGGACGGCCGAATAGCCTTCCTTTTGAGCGACCACCTCCGCCGCGGCGCGGATCTTCTGCGCATACTCCGCCACCATCGAGCGCTGCTTTTCCTGCACCTCACGGTTGAAGTCCTGAATCCGCCGCTGGTAGGCCTCCAACTTCATCTTGAAATGTTCTTGCTTCTCCTTGCGGGCTTCCTCGGACAGGGTCGCGTCCTGCATGCCCTTCTCGATCTCCTTCAATTCCTGGTCGTCGGAATCGATGATTTTCTGGCGCGCGGTGGAATAACTTTTGAGTTCCTCGAGCGCCCGTTTCCCGGCAACGCTCCGCTCGATGACCTGCTGCTGGTCCATCATCGCCACCTTCATACGTTCGGCGGCCTGCACCGGCTGCGTGAACCCCGCTGCCAGCACCGGCAGGCTCGCGACCACCATCCAGCTTCGCATGTTCATGGACTCCCTCATCATGGATAGGTTTTGTTGAACTCTTCGATCAACTGCGGGGAGACATCCACCGCTTCGTCGAAATAGAGCGTCGGCCCCCCGCGGCCACGATCGAAAATCGCCTGCAGGCCCATTTGTTTGGCCACCTTGCCGGACAACGCTTCGATCTTGTCGCGGAACCCGTCCAACACAGTTTTCTGCTTGTCCTGCACTTCACGATTCAGGTCGGTGACCTTCTGCTGATACTCGGTCATGCGGCGGCGGAATTGTTCTTCCCGTTCGCGCTTGGCGTTCGCGCTCAACACGCTGCCCTGCTTCATGAAGTCTTCCTCCATCCGGCGCAGCTCTTTTTCTTCCAGCTCGATGAGCGCCTGCCGATTCTTCGTAAAGGACGCCAACAACTCCTTGGCTCGTTTCCCGGCGTTGGTCTCGTTCAAGACCCGCTGAGGATCCACCACGCCGATGCGCGTGGAGGTCGGCACCGTCGAGTTGTCGGACCGGCACCCGCCGACCAACAGCGCCGTGATCAGAAGCGCCGGGCCCAACCAGGCCAGGCCTGTTTCTCTCGATCCTGTCTGGAACACCCATACCCCCATTCCGGCGTTTCCTTTCCCGCACAGCACGTCACAGCCCTCGCGTCAGAACAACGATCCGATCGTGAACTCGAAGACCCCGCGGCGTTCGTTCGGCCTGGGATCGAGGTTGATTCCATAGGCGGCCCGCAAGGGACCGAACGGGGAAATCCACCTGGCCTCGAACCCGGCCGCGCTCCGCAGATTGAACGTCACCGGTTCGCCGTCGTCGAAACCGTTTCCATAGTCGAAAAAGAACACCCCGTTCAGTTTCGCTTCGGACGAAATGGTAAAGATGAAATCATTGTTGAAAATCAGCTCCTTGGCGGAACCCAGGAGCGATCCGGACGGCGTGACCGGTCCCGCCCGCCCGAAGACGAACCCGCGCATGGTATTGATGCCTCCGACGAAAAACCGCTCGGTCAAAGGAATGGGCTTGCCCTCGAGCCCCTCGGTCTGCCCGTATCGAACCCGCACGGAGAATCGGGTGTCGTAGATCAGCGGCGTATACTTCATGACATCGAAGAACAGTTTGTAGAAGTGATTCGTCCCCCCGAGCGCAGGCGTACCGTAGTCGACGCCGACGCTCATCCGCCAGCCGGTTCGGGGATCCAGGTAATAATCGCGTGTGTCGCGGAAGATCGAGCTGCGGACACCGGTCGAAGATTGCGTCCCGAGCTGGCGGCAGATGAGCGGGATCAGGTCCGGACACAAGCCCGCCTGCGGATCGCGGTATTCGAGCTGCTCGGCGAACAGGCTGACACTCCCGTTCACATATTCCGACAACCATCGACTCCAGGTCGCGCTCGCACCGGATTTCGACTCGAAATAGGAAATATAGTTGGTCATCGTCCGGTAAATGTCCAGCTGCAGGGCATTGTAGGAATCGTTCACATAGGGATTGCGGAAGGTCACCAATCCCAACGATCGCTGTTGGCCCAATTGCCCGCGGATTCGCCCCAGCCAGCCGTTGCCGCCGAGATTGCCTTCGGTGATGTCCGCAATCGCGACCAACTTGTCCAAGGTGCTGAATCCGCCGCCGATGCTGAACTGGCCGGTCGGCTTCTCCTTGACCTTCACGTTGAGATCGACCTTGTCCACATCGACCTGTTGCGGCAGAATTTCCACGGTCTCGAAAAAGTTGAGATTGTTCAACCGTTGAAAGCTGCGTTTCAACGCGAGGGTGTCGATCACGTCCTGCTCGTCCAACCGCAGCTCCCGGCGGATCACGTTGTCGCGGGTCTTGTCGTTGCCGTTGACGCGGATCTCGCGGATCCGCATCATCTCCCCTTCCTTCACATTCAAGGTGATCGTCGCCGTGCGCGCATTGTTGTCGGGCGTCACGTTCGGCACGACGTCGGCGAACGCATAGCCCTTGGCGCCGTACATGTCCGTGATGCGGGTGATTTCGCCGCGGATCTTGGCGCGCTGGAAGATCTCCCCCGGCTTGATGTTCAACCCTTCCCGCAATTCATGGTCCTCGAAGACCGTGTTCCCGCGAAACCCGACTTCCTGCACCACGAACGGTTCGCCCTCGACGATCGCATAACTGACTTCGAACCACTTCTTGTCTTCGCTGAGTTCCAAGGTCGGCTGGCTGATCTGGACGTTCAGGTAGCCCTTGTTCAGGTAGACTTCCCGCATGCGCTCGATGTCGTTGCCGAGTTCCTCGCGTTTGAGCACGCCGGCGTCGGAGAGCATCGACGGCACCTTCAATTGGGTAAAGAGCCCGTACCAGGGAATCCATTCGCGGGTCGCCGTCACCTTGAACATTTCCTCCTTGGTCACGGAGCGCATGCCCTCGAAGTTGACGCGCCGGACCTTGGCCTTGGTGCCTTCCTTGATGAAGAAGGTCAGCCGCTTCCGGTCTTCATCCACCGTCTGAATCACCGGAATCACCTGGCAGTTGTAAAATCCGTCCTCCTGATAGGCGAGACGGATTTTCTCCGCGCTTTCCTTCGCCTGCTGCTGGTCGAGAAACGTCTGGCTCTTGATCGTGATCTTTTCCTTGAGCTTGTCGTCGCTCAATTCCTCGTTCCCGTCGAAGACGATTTCGGTAATGAAGGGCTTCTCCCGCACGACGAACACCACGGCCACGCCGCCCCCGACCGGCTCCGTCTCCACCTGCACATCCTCGAAATAGCCGGTCGCGTAGAGAATCTTGACCTGCTCGCGGAGCGCGTCGGCGGTGTAACGGTCGTTGGCCTTGAGGGTGAGTCGCCCCTCGATCGCCTGCAATTCAATACGTTTCTGGCCGCGGATGGTGATCGATGTGATCAGCGGTACGCCGTCCTGCGCGTACAGCGGCGCTCCCACACCGATCGAATAGAGCACTGCGAGTGCAAGAATGAAACTCGGCACCCACCGCCTGCCTCCCGCCTTGATCACCGCAATCCTTCTGTACCGCCTGGGAATGCAAGCACTGGTTGCACAGAACCTCGAGATCGGACACCGTCACGTTCCGTGTCTCGCCCGTTGCGCCGAGCCGTCCGGCCGCGCGCAGGGACTCACCGATTGTCGTCTTTGAAATCACCGAAGCGCCGCTCTCGTTGCAGCACCACCGCGGACCCGCGTGAATTCACAAACTCTCGGATTATATTGACCACATTTTTCAATGTAAAGGAGTTTCCCGGCGCGGCGGCGCAGCGGGACGACCGAAAAGACCGGACGAAATCTTGACTTCACTTACCCCATCACATACTATCGCCCCTATGACGCGCATGGATGTACGTAAGGCGATCATTCCCGCAGCAGGACTGGGCACTCGCTTCCTTCCCGCCACCAAAGCATCCCCGAAAGAGATGCTGCCGCTGGTCGACAAACCGCTGATTCAGTATGTCGTGGAGGAAGCCGTCGCGTCCGGCATCGAAGACATCATCGTCATCACCGGCCGGGGCAAGCGGGCGATCGAAGACCACTTCGACCGTTCGCTGGAACTGGAAGAGAATCTCAAGGGCAGCGGCAAGGGGCAGGTGCTGAATCAGATCCGGCACATTTCGAATCTGGCGAATTTCTGTTACGTCCGCCAATCGGAAGCCCTCGGGTTGGGACATGCCGTCCTCTGCGCCCAACATCTGATCGGCGACGAACCGTTCGCAGTGATCCTGGGCGACGAAATCATCGACGCAGCGGTCCCGGGCCTCGCGCAACTCATCCATATCTACAAACAACGCAAGGGCGCCGTCCTGGGCGTACAGGAAGTTCCGCATCACGAGGTCAGTCGGTACGGCATCATCTCAGCCCGCCGCGCGGGGAACGGGTTGCACCGGGTCGAGGACCTGGTCGAAAAGCCGGCTCCCGCCGATGCGCCGTCGAATCTGGCGGTCATCGGGCGTTATGTCCTGCCGCCGGAAATTTTCCCGATCCTCCGCAAGACGCCGCCAGGCAAGAACGGCGAGATTCAGCTGACCGATGCCTTGCGGCAGCTCGTCCGGCATACCCCGATGTTCGCGCATGAAATCCAGGGGCAACGGCATGATGCCGGCGACAAGCTCGGATTTCTCATCGCCACCGTGGAGTTGGCGCTGAAAAATCCGTCCCTGGGACCTGCGTTCGCCGAGTTCCTGCAGCAACGACTCCGCCCGACAGCCGTCGACACTCGTCGTCGCGGCAACGGCCGCTCCGGCCAAGGTCGAAGACGCGCCACCGACTAGCCTTGGGCATGACGGACCACCGTCACCCAAAACCGTGCACAGCACGACACCGTCACCGAGATCGCACACCCAGCAGACTGGAGCCTCATGGCTGAAGCATTAGAACAAGACTTTTCAAGCAATCAGAACCTCGAACCGCCTGACCAGCTGCCCCTGTTGCCCGTCCGGGACATCGTGGTCTTCCCCTATATGGTGCTGCCGCTGTTCGTCGGACGCGAGATGTCGATCAAGGCGATCGAAGCGGCGCTCGCCGGCAACCGGATGTTGTTCCTCGCGACACAGAAATCCCTGGACGTCGAAAACCCGCAGCCGAACGACATCCATCCGGTCGGGACCGTGGGCATCATCATGCGCATGCTCAAGCTGCCCGACGAGCGCATCAAAATTCTGGTGCAGGGGCTCGCCAAGGGACGGATCGAGGAATACATCCAGAACGATCCCTACTATTCGGTCCGTATCAAGAAACTGGTCGAGGCGAAGCAGCCCGGCTCCACCTTGGAGACGGAAGCGGTCATGCGCACCGTCAAGGAGCAGATCGAAAAGATCGTCAGTCTCGGCAAGGTACTGATTCCGGACGTGATGGTCGTGATCGAGAACCTGGAAGACCCAGGACGGCTGGCCGACATGGTCGCCTCCAATCTGGGATTGAAGGTGGACATCACGCAAGCCGTCCTGGAGATCGTAGACCCGATCCAGCGTCTGCGGCAGGTCAGCGAGATCCTCGCGAAGGAAATCGATGTCCTCTCCATGCAACAGAAGATTCAGGCGCAGGCCAAGGGAGAGATGGACAAAACCCAGCGCGAGTATTTCCTGCGCGAGCAATTGAAGGCGATCCAGAAAGAACTCGGCGAGCTGGACGAGCGGGCGGAAGAAGTCGCGGAATTCCGCAAACGGATCAAAGACGCCAAGATGCCCGAGAAGGTCCTGAAGGAAACCGAAAAGCAGCTCAAGCGGCTGGAGAAAATGCACCCGGACACGGCAGAATCCGCCACGGTCCGGACCTACCTGGAGTGGATGGTCGAACTGCCGTGGAACAAAAAGTCGAAGGACAACCTCGACCTGAAGGCCGCGATGAAGGTCCTGAACGAGGACCATTACGACTTGGAAAAGGTGAAGGAGCGTATCGTCGAGTACCTGGCCGTGCGCAAGCTGAAGGAAAAGATGAAAGGCCCCATCCTCTGTTTCGTGGGACCGCCCGGTGTCGGCAAGACCTCGCTGGGCAAATCCATCGCGCGCGCGCTGGGGCGCGAGTTCGTCCGCATCAGCCTGGGCGGGGTGCGGGACGAAGCCGAAATCCGCGGCCATCGCCGGACCTACGTAGGCGCGCTGCCGGGACGGATCATCCAAGGCATGAAGCAAGCCGGCACGAGCAATCCCGTCTTCATGCTGGACGAAGTCGATAAGGTCGGCATGGACTTTCGCGGAGATCCCTCGGCCGCCCTCTTGGAAGTGTTGGACCCAGAACAGAACAACACCTTCACCGACCATTACCTCGGTGTGCCCTTCGATTTGACGGAAGTCATGTTCGTCACGACCGCGAACTTGATGGACCCGATCCTGCCGGCCCTGCGGGACCGCATGGAAGTCATCGACATCCCGGGCTACACGGAAGAAGAAAAACTCGGCATCGCACAGAAATACCTGATTCCACGCCAGATGACCGAACACGGCATCACCGAACAACACATCCGTCTCGGAGAGGCGACGATCCGCCATGTCATCTCGCATTACACGCGCGAGGCCGGGGTCCGCAACCTCGAGCGCGAGATCGCCAACCTCATGCGGAAGGTGGCCAAGAAGGTGGCGGAAGGCAAGACGCAGTGCCACACCGTCGATCAGCAGAATCTGCACAAGTTTTTGGGCGTGCCGAAATTCGTTCCGGAAGCGGAACTCGAAAAGGATGAAGTGGGCGTGGCGACCGGTCTGGCCTGGACGGAAAGCGGCGGCGATGTCTTGTACATCGAAGCGACCGTGATGAAGGGCAAGGGGCAGCTCACGTTGACCGGCCACCTCGGCGACGTCATGAAGGAATCGGCCCAGGCGGCGTTGAGTTATGTACGGTCGCGCGAGAAAACCTTGGGGATCAGTCCCGATATATTCGCGAAGAACGACATTCACATCCACGTGCCGGCTGGCGCCATCCCCAAAGACGGCCCCTCCGCCGGCATCACCATGGCGACGGCGATCGCCTCCGCGCTGGCACAGGTTCCGGTGCGCAGCGATCTGGCGATGACGGGGGAAATCACGTTGCGGGGACGGGTCCTGCCCATCGGAGGCCTGAAGGAAAAGATTCTGGCCGCCAAACGGGCCAAACTCTCGACCGTCATCCTCCCGAAACGCAACAAGAAGGATCTGGAGGAAATCCCCAAGCACCTGCTCAAGGACATCGAGCTGCTCTTCGTCGAAACGGTGGACGATGTCATCAAGGCAGCCCTGAAACATACCGCATCGCGCAAACCCGGCACGGCCCGCAAGAAGCCTTCGAAGCATGCGGCGCGAACGAGTACGTCGAAGCGGGCGGCCGGCTCACCGCGGCGAAGCGTCCACCTTCCGGCAGCCTCCCCGGCGGCTTCCCTGTAGCATGCCGCCAGGCCGATCCCGTCGGGCCGGTGCCGTCAGCGGCGAATTCGCGCTGATCCGGCTGCTGCAGGCGCAGGTGGCCCGGCCGGACCGGCAGGTGTTCCGCGGGATCGGCGACGATGCCGCAGTCCTCAAGACCTCGCCCTCGGAGTGGATGCTCATCACCACGGACCTGCTGGCCGAAGGGGTGCACTTCGATCGCTCCACATCCTCCTTCGAAGACATCGGATACAGGGCCGCCGTCGCCAACCTGAGCGACATCGCCGCCATGGGTGGCGCTCCGCGCTTCATGTTGGTCTCGCTTGCGATCCCCTCGGCCTGGTCGACTCAACAGATTCAGCGGCTCTACCGCGGCATGATGCAGGCGGCTCTCCCCTATCGCGTCCGGCTGGTCGGCGGAGACACGTCTGCATCCCGACAGGGACTGTTTCTCAACATCACGCTCACGGGAACCGTGAAGCCCGGTCTGGTTCTGTTGCGAAGCGGTGCCAAAATCGGCGACCGGCTCTATGTCACCGGCACACTCGGCGATTCCCTTGCAGGCCTGGGCCTCTTGACGACAAGCCGCCGCACCGACCGCTCGAGCCTGCGTCCGGCGCACCGCCGGTTCCTGCTGGCTCGACACCACCGCCCATCGGCCCGCGTACAGGAAGGGTTATGGCTCGCCAAGCATGGACTGGCCGGTGCGGCGATCGATCTCTCCGACGGGCTGAGCGGCGATCTCCGCCATCTCTGCGACGAGAGCGGCGTCGGAGCGGAGGTCATCGCAGCCTCGCTCCCCCTCTCTCCTGCTTGCCGAGCCTATGCCGCGACCTATCGACTCGACGCGCGACAGATCGCCTTGCAAGGCGGCGAGGACTACGAGTTGTTGTTCACGGTTCCCCTCGGCCGGCAGCAACGGTTCGAGCGGCTGGCGGCCGACACCGACTTTCGCTTCACCTGCATCGGCTCGATTACTCCCAAACGTTCCGGCCTGCGCCTGCGGACGGACGAGGGTCGGACCAGAGTCCTGCCGGTCACCAGTTACGAACACTTTCTCAGACCGTCCTGACAACCATCGAACAAGGCCATGACGGACGTCCGGTCGCTGTTTCGCCAGATTCTCCACCTTCATGAAACACCGCACCGTACGGCGTTGGCGTTCGCCGTCGGTGTCTTCATCGGTTTTTCTCCGACCTACGGTCTGCACATGCTGATGGTAGGCTTCTGCGCCTGGGCCTTCGGCTTGAATCTCATCGCGCTGCTCGCCGGCGCCTTCCTCAACAATCCCTGGACCCTCATTCCCATTCTCGGGGCGACCTACTGGACCGGGGCGACGTTGCTGGGAGTGCGCGACGTTCCGTCCTTCGATTGGAGCGACCTGACCTTCATGGGGGTTTACCACCAGGTGCTGCCCCATGCCTGGCCCTTCTTCCTCGGCGGAATGGTCCTGAGCGTCGCGGGGGGCCTGCTGTCCTATCCCCTCGCCTACGCCGTCATCTCCAAATACCGTCACCGCAGACCGATCGAAGGACAGGATCCATTGCCCCCTTCACCGGGCCTGCGCTAAGATCACTCGTTCGTGATCGACCCATGAAACTACCGCCGGCAAATCCTCCCGCGCCCTATGATGGGTCGGCCCTCATCGCCGATCCCATCCATGAGTACCTGTCGTTCACCGTCCCCTATGCGACGCCTGATCCGTCGGAACGCACCGAAAAGGATCTCATCGATTCCCCATGGGTCCAGCGGCTGCGGTATATCTATCAGCTCCAGAGTGCACGATGGGTCTACCCTTCGGCGGAACACACGCGTTTCGTGCATTCGCTCGGCACTATGCATGTGGCGGGCCGGTTTGCGCGCCACCTCTACCCGTTCTTGAAAACCATCGCGCCGGACATCCCTTCGGCGGCCTTCGTCGAGGAGTTCCTGCGGATCACGGCCCTGGTGCACGACATCGGCCACGGCCCCTTCTGCCATTTTTTCGACGACAATTATCTGCACGGCTTCGGCCTCTCGCACGAAAAGCTCGGCCAGATCATCATACGAGAACATCTGGGCCCGCTGATCAAGAAGCTCCGGCGCAGTCCGTCCGGCCCGTTCGATCGCGGTGAAGAACTGAACCCGGAGCTGATCGCCCATGTCATCCTGAAGGAAAAGGGCAAAGACAACTCCCGGATTCCGCGCTGGATCAATGTCCTGCAGCCGGTGATCTCCGGAAGTTACACCGCCGACAACCTGGACTACGTACTGCGCGACGCCTACATGTGCGGGGTCGCAGTCGGACCGGTCGACCTGACCCGGCTGATTCACTACACCATCGTCACCGGCAAGGGCTTCACGATCCACAAGACCGGCCTGCCGGCCCTGCAGATGTTCCTGAACACCAGAATGTACCTGTACTCGAACGTCTATTATCACCGGACGACCAGGGCCATCGACATCCACCTGCGGGACATCTTCGGGGACACCATGAAGCTGCTGTTCCCCCACAATCCGGCCAACCACATGGACAAGTACCTGACCTTGACGGACTGGTCGCTGCTGGAAGAAGTGCGGGGATGGAAGAAAGCAGGACGAAGCAATCGGCGGCGCCTGCATCAGGAGTGGGCGCACATCCTAGGGAGAGACGTGAAGTGGAAAATGGCCTACAGCACGGTGCTGAAGGAAAAGGGCGTTGAGCGGGGGATGGATTTTCCCGGCCACGAACAATTCCAGCAACAAATCCGGAAGGCGCTGCCCTCCAACTTGCAGACCCTGCCGTTCCGCGTGGACATGGCGCCGCTCGATCCGCGCCCGGACCCCAAAGACACCCGCGGGATTCCGCTCTATGTCTACGATCCCGGCACCAAGGGCGTCTCCATCGAGCCGCTGGAAGAATTTCTGGACCTCCTCCCGACCCGCCTGGTGCAATTTCGTATCTATGCGCTCGACCACGAGCAGGACGCCTCCCTGTCCCGCGCCGCCGCGACGGTGTTGAACAAGACGCCGTTGAGCATCGAGACGAATTTCTAACCGACCTGGGTCTAGCAGGCTTCGGAAAAACCCCTTCGGGACGCGAAAACTCCGGTGGTCCGCATCGAACGACACAGCAGAAGAACATCCCTCCAGGATGCTCAAAAAGGCCGTCCAGCAAGGCCGCAGCAAGCGAAGAGGCGAGGCGTACTCTGTTCGGTACGTGGAGCCGCTGAGCGAAGCGAGAACGCCGCTGGCGGACTTTTTCAGCATCCTGCTAGGACGCATTCACTGGACCTGCCGACGCATTCCGATTCCTACGTTCCACAAGAAATGACCTAGGCATGTCACTAGGCCCTATCATCTCTTTCATAATGACTCCTGCTTAGGCATAATAGCGGCGCTTTCACGGTCTTTGCGGACCTCAACACGTTCACCTCCATGTCCCTTACAGCTGCGCAGGAGAGGGATGGGCACACTCCGTCGCACGATCCCCCAAGACAAGGTGGCCGGCCACGGGCTTCCGGGATGGGCACAGCTCGGGGTGATCGGCCTGTTGATCGCCCTGATCTTTCTGCTCGACTGCATGACTCCTCGCGGAATCCCGGTCTGGATTCTATACCTTGTCCCCTTGGTGCTCACCTATCGGGCCCCGTATGACTGGATTCCCTCCTCGACGGCTTTGGCCTGTGCAGCCCTTACCTTCCTCGGTTACCTTTCCACCCCCTCCCTAGCCGGAGTACCAGGTTGGATTCCGCTGCTCAATCGTTCGGTCAGCCTCGGCGTCTTCGCGGTCATCGCCTATCTGATCGTCCAACACAGACGCATGACCAAAGACCTGATCAACGCGGCGACGTTGGAGGCCGAACACCAAGCCCTGCAGCTCAGAGAAAGCCTGCTGTTGAAAAGCGCGAATGAAGTGCGCGATCTCTATGAGCATGCACCTTGCGGATACCATTCCCTCGATCAGCAGGGCCTGATCATCGCCGTCAACCAGACGGAACTGGATTGGCTGGGGTACCGGCGCGACGAGTTGGTCGGCCAGACTCGGATTACCGACCTCCTGACCCCCGCCAGCGCGGACCTCGTTCGCCGACGTTTTCCGGACTTCATTCAAGAAGGCCATATCAGCGATCTGGAACTCGACATGGTGCGGAAAGATGGGTCAATCCTGCCCATCCTGCTCAGCGCCACGGCAGTGAGAGACGCCGAAGGCCGTTTCGTCGCCAGCCGCTCGACGATTCTCGACATTACCGAGCGCCGAAAGGCCGACGAAGCTCTCCGTGTCAGCCACCAGGCACTCGAAGCCGAAGTTCGGCAACGGACGGCCGAACTTCAATTGGCCAACCATCGATTGGAAGAAGAACTCGCCCACAGCCGGCGAACGGGAGACGCCCTCAAATCGAGTGAAGCGCGATTCCGGGAACTGGTGGAATGTCTGCCGCAACTGATCTGGACCTGTCTGCCAGACGGAGCGTGCGACTATGTGAGTCCGCAGTGGGTTCACTATACCGGCGTACCGGAAGGGGAGCACTTAGGGAGCGGCTGGCTTCAACAACTCCATCCGGACGACCGGCAAGGTACGATCGAACGGTGGCAACTGAACGTCGCCGCCGTCCAACCGTTCGAGACCGAGTTTCGCATCCGGGGAAGAGACGGGCGATACCGGTGGTTCCATACGCGGGCCGCCCCGCTGCGTGACGGAGACGGCCGCCTCGTAAAATGGTTGGGCACCCACACCGACGTCCACGACCGCAAACATGCCGAAGAAGTGCAGGCGCGGCTGGGTGCCATCGTCGAGTCCTCGTCAGACGCCATTATCAGTAAGTCCCTGGACGGACTCGTCCTCACATGGAACAAGAGCGCCGAGGAAATGTTCGGGTACTCCGGCGAGGACATCGTCGGCCGCTCCATTCTCCTCATCGTCCCTTCCGATCGTCGGCGGGAGGAGTCGATGCTCATCGAGCAGATCAAGAGAGGGATAAGGATTCAACAGTATGAAACCGTCCGCACCCGCAAAGACGGCAGTTCGCTTCACGTCTCGCTGACGGTGTCCCCGATCATGGATATCCTGGGCACCGTCACCGCCGTCTCGACGATCGCCCGCGATATCACCGCGAGGAAACGCGCGGAAGAGACGATGGAGCAGCAACGCCAACTCCTGGAGTTATCCTATGAGCCGATCTTCGCCTGGGATCTGCAGCGCGGCATCGTCGAATGGAATCGAGGCTGCGAACAGCTGTATGGCTTCACGCAATCGGAAGCCTTGGGACAGGTGAGCCACCACCTGTTGAAAACGGCGTTCCCCTGCCCCCTCGCCGAGATCCATGCCGTATTGCAATCAACCGGTGAGTGGACGGGGGAAATTCGCCAGCGCACCAAAGACGGGCAGGAGGTGCTGGTGGAAAGCCGCTGGGGCCTGCTCAAGAGCCACGGCCGCAGCCTGGTGCTGGAGACCAACCGCGACATCACCGAACGGCGACGTTCCGAGTCGATGTTGATCAGGAAGAATAAGGACCTGGAAACCCTTCTCTATGTCACGTCTCACGACTTGAAGGAGCCGCTTCGTGCGATCGAAAGCTTTTCATTGCTCATCCAGGAACGGTATGCGGATCGGTTCGATGACAAGGGCCGGGACTTTCTCATGCGGATCGTCCGCGCCACCCAGCGGCTCGATCAACTGCTCACGGACATTCTCAACCTCTCCCGCGCACAACGTATGGATCCACCCGTCGAGGATGTCGAGGCGGAACTGCTGGTCCAGGAGGTCCTGCGCAGGCTGGAGAGCCGCATCAAGGATTCGCACGCCCGGATCGTGCTTCGCTCGCCTCTGCCGCGACTACGCGTCAACAGGACCTGGGCCATCCAGGGTATCTACAACCTCGTCGCGAATGCCCTTAAATTCAGCCGCCCGGGAGAACCGCCCGAGATCGAGATCCTTTCCTATCGAAAGGAGGACCAGGAGGGCAAACGAATCCTGGGTTTGATCGTGCGGGATCGCGGCCCGGGGGTTGCGCCGGAGCAACGGGATCGAATCTTCGAACTGTTCCGCCGAGCCGTAGGGCGCGAGATCGAGGGCACCGGGGCGGGCCTCGCCATCGTCCGGCAGGTGGCGGAACGGCACGGGGGCCGTGCCTGGGTCGAACCAAGGGAAGGCGGCGGGTCTGAGTTTTTCATTACATTCGGCTTGGAACAGGATATAGCTGCAAAGGTATGCCCATGACGATGACACCGTTCGATATTCTGATCGCGGAGGACAACGAAGACGACATCCTGCTGATCCAGGAGGCCTTCTCGGAAGGGAACATCATCAACCGGATCGCCGTCGTCAGGGACGGTGAGGAGGCCTTGGCCTATTTGCGCGGTGAGGAGCGTTTTCGCAGAACTCCCCTGCCCGGCATGCTGCTCCTCGATATCAACATGCCCAAGAAGAACGGACTCGAAGTGCTGGAGGAAATCAAGGCGGACATCCGCCTTCGTGCGTTGCCGGTGATCATGTTGACGGTCAGCGAACGCGATGAGGATATTTTGCGGGCCTTTGCCCAGGGCGCCTGCTCCTACATCCGAAAGCCGGTCACCCTGTCCCGATTCATCGCGGTGGTCAAGGAATTCGAACGGTACTGGAGTCTCGTCTCAAAAATTCCCACGCTGGCCAGGTAACCTATGATCGTGCTCCTCATCGAAGACAACGAAGATGATGCCGAATTGATCCGTGAAGCACTGTCTCCCCATTCTTCCCATTCCATCACCCTCGAATGGGCGGACCGGCTTGAGACGGGATTCTCGAAGCTGGCCCGCAGTGCCGTCGACGCCGTCCTTCTGGACCTGTCCCTCCCAGACAGCCATGGATTGAACACCCTCGACCAGGTCAGGACACAGATTCAAGACGCTCCGGTGATCGTCCTCACCGGTCTGGACGACGAGCGGGTCGCAGAAGAGGCCCTGCGGCATGGGGCTCAGGACTATCTTGTGAAGGGCCGGTTGGACGGAGACCTGCTGCGGCGCGCCATTCGTTATGCGATGGGCCGCCACCAGGTCGAACAGGCCCTGCGCAAGAGCGAAGAACGGTTTCAATTGGCCTGCCGCGCCACCAACGACGGGATTTGGGACTGGGACATCGGCGCCGATGCGGTGTGGTGGAACGATGCCTATGAGGCGGTGTTCGGCGATCACTCCCACGGGAAGGGGCAAAACTTGGCGGCTTGGTCGGAACGTATCCATCCGGATGAGCGGGCGTCCGTAGTCGCCGACCTGACCGACACCTTGCGTTCAGACCGACGTTTATGGACGGGGGAATACCGGTTTCGTCGCGCCGATGGAACGTATGTCTATGTGATCGACCGCGGGTATGTCATCCGCGACCACGAAGGCGTTCCGCGCCGCATGATCGGGGCCATGAACGACATCACCGACCGGCGACAGTTGGAAACCTTTCAAGCCGCACAACTGGCCGTCAGCCTGGCGCTCGATGACTCCCCTGCGCTCGGTGATGCGCTGCCGAAAATTCTCCGCGCCTTATGCGAAGTCAACCGGTGGACGTTGGGGACGTTCTGGATGGTCAATCCCCAGGGAAAGGTACTCCAGTGCGATACCCTCTGGCATCGACCGGATTTCCAGGCGGGAGAATTCATCCGGCAGTATCGTTCGCTTCAATTGAGCCCGGACATGGGACTGGCGGGACAGGCTTGGAAAACGGGAGAGCCGGTTCTCCGTCCGGATATCCAACAGGATCCCGGCGTTCCCATGGCCCATGCCCTGAGCCGCCTCGGATTGCGAAGCGGCATCGCCTTTCCGATCAGGAAAGGCAAAGTCATCATGGGCATCATGGAATTCCTCTCCTTGGACATCCTGCGGCCCAGCGCCGCCCAAGTCCACATGGTCGCCGAACTCGGTACGAGAGTCAGCCAATTCATTCAAGACAAGGATTTTGAACGGCAACTGCGTCAAGGGCAGAAGATGGAAGCCTTGGGACGAATGGCCGGAGGTATCGCACACGATTTCAACAACCTGCTGACCGTCATCAACAGCTGGAGCGAGATACTCCTGACGGAGTCCACGTTGGACCCTCGCACCAACCAGGGCCTGAATCAGATCAGGGAAGCGGGAAACAAGGCGGCGAGCCTCACCCGTCAACTCCTGGCCTTCAGCCGCCACCAACTGGTCAGACAACAGATTCTCAACCTGAACGACCGGGTCACGGACATCGTCGATCTGATGCGGCGGGTGATCGGAGAAGACATCAATCTCATCGTGACATTGGATCCCACCGTGGGACCGATTCACGCGGACCCCGGTCAGATCGAGCAGGTGGTGATGAACCTGGTGGTGAATGCCCGCGATGCCATGCCGCAGGGCGGTCGTCTCGAGCTCGAGACCAGAGAACAGCAGATCACGCAATCCGACTCCTCGTGGCCCGATTCGATCAAGCCCGGCCCCTATGTGACCTTGGCCGTGCGCGATACAGGATGCGGCATGGATGCGGAGACGCTGGCCCACGTCTTCGAGCCGTTTTTCACCACCAAGGATCGCGGCAAGGGTACCGGGCTGGGGCTTTCGACCGTCTATGGCATCGTCAAACAATCCGGAGGAACGATCGGGGTCGAAAGCGTACCGGGGCAAGGCACGACCTTTACGATCTATTTCCCGCGCACCGATGGACGGCAAGCCGCCCCCCTTCCATCCCCTCCCCAGCCGGATCGCCCGCAAGGGACGGAGACGATCTTGTTGGTCGAAGATGACGAGATGGTGCACAGCCTCGCTCACACCGTCTTAGCGGCCCAACAGTACGCAGTCATGTCGGCGCGGAATGCTCAAGAGGCCCTGTCCATTGCGCGGACCCATGCCGGGCATATTGCACTCCTCGTGACCGATATGGTGATGCCGGGCATGACCGGTTCCCAATTGGCCGTGCAGATGAAACAGTTACGGCCGGATATCAAGATCATCATGACGTCCGGTTATGCGGACCGGGGGAAGGAGTTTCTCGAATCCTTCGGACCGACCGCCGCCTTTTTGCAGAAACCCTATACTCCCGACTCACTCACGGGAAAGGTTCGGGAGATTCTCGACGCCCCTTCGCAACCATCTACGCCCGACCAGCCCTGAAGACGAGCGCCTTCCCCCGGTCGGACGATGCGATAGGGAGTGGAAAGAAACGGAACGGACTGTGTGGATCCACACCACACAGGGTGAGGTCAGCGTGTATCGCTCCCGACGGCGGTCGGAGCGGCATCTTCTTTGGTCGGAAGCGCCGGAACTGCGAGGACCGGTGTGGCTGAGGCGGGATTCTGGGGAAAGGGGAGTTCCAGCAGCGCATAGGGATTCACCCGGGCGCCGTTCGCCTTCATTCCCCAAATGACGCAACCCGGCTCCCGTCCCCCATCATCGGAACCTTTCACTCTAGCCTTTCCTCTGGGCGGGACTTACAATTGACTGCTCCACTTGTAGGCACGAGTGGATAAATGCTTTCACTCTAGCCTTTCCTCTGGGCGGGACTTACAATCGATATGCGGCGCGGCATTGTTGAGCAGGTACATGCTTTCACTCTAGCCTTTCCTCTGGGCGGGACTTACAATGCGGTTACGATAGGCATAGTCAGACCCTCCTCTTATTCTTTCACTCTAGCCTTTCCTCTGGGCGGGACTTACAATCGAAGAGTCCGTACTGAGAAGAATGCAACTCTACACTTTCACTCTAGCCTTTCCTCTGGGCGGGACTTACAATTGTTCCTGCTGGTTTCTCTCATGCCGATCATGGCACCTTTCACTCTAGCCTTTCCTCTGGGCGGGACTTACAATTCCAGACCCGCACCATGACGGTCGTCAATGCGACGCTCTTTCACTCTAGCCTTTCCTCTGGGCGGGACTTACAATCCGAAGGCCGTTGCCAATGGTGTAGACAAATTGATGGCTTTCACTCTAGCCTTTCCTCTGGGCGGGACTTACAATCGAGATTTAAAATTGCGGCGGGAGGCGCGCAACACTTTCACTCTAGCCTTTCCTCTGGGCGGGACTTACAATGAAGGCCAGAAACAGAACGTGCTGGCACAACGGCACTTTCACTCTAGCCTTTCCTCTGGGCGGGACTTACAATCCCGCCCAGAAGGCCATGGAAGAATTAAGGTTTGACAGCCCCAAGCAGGGTGTTTCTTCGAAAAGTTTCTACCTGCATGCCAAGTGCCTTGGTATGAGAAGTTTTCGAGTTCGACCACCTCAAAACCGTACTGCTCACCAATCGTTTCCAGCTCGCCTTGATTTTAGAATACGTCTCCGCAGAAGTTTCGGTATTCGCACTGGGTGCACCGTGCTCGGACCGGAGTTGGATTAGGAAATCGCTGCATCATCACGAGGATGCGCACTTGTTTCATACAGGAATGAACTTGCTCTTTGAGCAATTCATTCAGTTCAACCTCGACAAGCTCCTCATTGTCACTAAGCATCACGAATCCAACCGAGCAGGGCCGCAGAAAATGCTGCTCTGCAAGCAGACCATAGGCACAAAGTTGTAACTTCCAGTTCTCGGCCAACTTGCTGCCGCTGGCCTTGAATTCAACGACACCTATCCTGTCTGGAGATTCAAGAATCAGATCAACCTTACCGATCATCCCTAACGACTCAGCGAAGATTTCCAAGCCGAAATGTCGAATCGCCTCCTGGAAACCATATCGGCTCAGCATCCGTCTCGGCTCCAAACGCTCGAATCGCTCCTCCTGCTGGTGACCGCGCTGCATAAGAAAGGTCGCCGGCGGACGCACTGGCATAACCCAGTGGTAATAGACGATGCGCGGGCAGTACAGAAACTGCTTCAGATCATTCACGCTCAACACTGGTTCAGATACCTGGACTACCGATTGGTCTGCAGCCAACGTCATGATCTAGAACCTTTGAATCGTCGGTTTGTCTGCCCCCGGCTCCGGCCAAGTCCTGCGCGTGTCTTGGTCGCCCTCTTCCTCAGACTGTTGTTGGAACACCAGCCGCTTGTCCAAGTCATCACTGCTGATCGGCTGAATTAATATTCTTCCCGTGGTTGAGCCGAGCAATTCTTTTAAACGCAAAAAGAGTTCTCGCCTTCGTGTCGCATCAAGACGTCCTGAGAATGCGCTAAATTGAAAACGCTCCAGGCCAAAGTCCAGGCACGCATCGCTGATACGCTGCCGAACTCGATCGTTCACAATATCGTAGACCACAAGACACAATGTGCTGACTTCACTGCTCATAGCTTCTTACCACTTGAATCGGAACGGCACATATCGGGTCTGTCGGTCGGTAAGAAACGACGCCACCTGACGCGCCTGCATCTGAATGATCGAGCGAACTTGATAATCCGCACCCTTCCACCGTTCACGACTTTCGAGCCGCCGCAGCAGCCGGTCAACCAGTATTGATCGAGTATCGGCATCAAGGCCTTTGTTCGATCCATTCGCCGGCAGTTGAAGTTGTCCCAGGCGCAAAGCGGCAATAATCGTCCTATCGACCACCGGCGCTCGGAATTCCTCTGTAAGATCAAGCACAAGACTCGGCTTGCCGGGCCGGTCGGTATGGAGATATCCGGCAAATGGTTCAAGACCTGCGTTCTGAATGGCACCCCACACTTGGCTATAGAGGACTCCATATCCATAGTTAAGCAGCGAGTTTACGAAATCACCGGCGCCGCGGTGGGCGCGGTGGGTAAACTCAGCCTGCTTTTCAATCAGCTGTGAAATGCCTGTCCAATAGACCTTGGCCGCCTGACCTTCCAACCCCATGATCATGGAACGGGCTTTCTCCAAATCCGACCACGGCCCGCGCAGAATATCCCGTCGCGCACGGAGAATCAGCGAGACCTTCTCACGGATTACCCTAAACAGTTCCGGCTGAGTCAATCGAAGATTCTTGACGCAATATTTGAGGAGCCGAGCCTGATTGAGCAACTTACCCGAGGCAATCGCACAGGCCAACATCAGCCCTCGTCCATTTCCCAGTGCTTCAAGTTGCGCCCGCCGAATTTGTATGCTCGCAGTCAACATCGGCGACGCTATTTGAGCGACAGGCCGTCCGTCATAACCAACGATCGACACGCGAACACCACGATCTGCCAAAGCTGCGACCGCATCGACAGAGACAGAAAGCCCTGAGGATGCAAGTTGCAGCTCATGGATATGATCGAACGGAACCTGCCAGATGACTTTGCCGTCTTTTTTCTTCAAGACCAGCCGTTCGCTCTTCTTCCCCACATACCCGCCGAATCCCGACAGACTGACCGTGAGCCCCTCGGGACTCTGCACAACCGCGAGGCCCTCTTCAAGCACATGCTCCTGAACACCGGGCGGGAAAAAATCGAGCATGAAGTTGGGTAACTCTTCCTCACCGGTGTAGAGATTAATTTGACGAGGAACGGGAGGAAGGAGTTCAAGAACAGGGGCAGGAGAAACAGGTGATTTGACTGGGCCTTGCGGATCAGGAAGCGGTTCCGGGGTCATACTGTTTCTCCCCGTTGATTGTTTCGAAGTACTTTACTAGGGCGGCCTTACGTAGCTTGATCTCACGGCCTGCTTTAACAGATTCTTCCGTCTCAACTTGCCTTTTCAAGTTCAGACGCCGTGCTAGCGCATCGGGGATGGCCTGTTCTGGCAATAACCTAACCTCTGCCTCGTCAAACTCCTTGACTCTGTAATAGCCGGACTTGTGGCCAGCCCTTTCATCCAGCCAGACAAAGTGGTGCCGGGGCCACGTTCCGACGACTCTTGCACCATCGGGCATTGGTGGTTCAAATCGCGGGACACCAAAGGACTGGAATAGTGCCGGGTACCGAATCGACCACTTGAGATCCTTGATTGACTCATTTTGTTTCGTCCAGAACACTATAGCCTCTGAAGCAGGCTTCAATTCGACTTTTCGTGGAGGGCCGCCTTTAGGCTCAACACGGGCAAATGTCCCACCTTTGTTCTTGCTAACCTTGACGTGCCTTATGCCTGGAAACTCAGTTGTCAAAACTTCAGACGGAAGCGATTGTCCTTTCTTTATAGCGAGAGATTTGGCAACAGCCCTAAATCTTCTGTCCAATTCCTCTGAAGCCATACGACTCTCAGAGGGGTGGCGTCGCTCATCTGGTCCTTTGCCACTGTAAACGAAAGCGGCCAGCGGCTCGTAAAGTGTCTTCCGCTTCTCATCAAGCGCAGCAGGGTCTTGAGAAAATGTCAGATCGGCAAATTTCCTTTTCCAACTAATGGGATATCGACCCAACACCTTCACCAGCGGCCAAGTACGCCGCTCCATATACTCAACCCAATCCGGAGCAATTTCTGGCACGGCAAGTCCGTCCTGTTCAACGGGCTTTCCATCCCATCGAGGGCGGATCGCACGATACCGGAAGATTGTTTCGCGCCAAGTATGGGGAGGGCATGCAGCAATGAGAGCCGCATCCTGGGCATGGTTGAACAGGTCGTTGTTGTTCTTGAGAGGAAAATTGTTTGTGCCGTCCGCCTTCTTAAGCCATGATTTCCGTAGCTGGGTCGTTGTGCGTCCATCTATTCGCTGGACAAAGGAAGATCCAGATTCGTAAGTCACCTTTGGCACAGCAACACCGCGTTTTTTGAACAGTTCCCCCAGAGCCACCACGAACTGTCGCGGCCGGGCCCCAACATGCGCCAGCGGAGTTGGATTCTCGGGATAATCAGCACCCTGAGAAAGAAGCAGCATGCGTTTCCGATCAGAGATGCGAACAGTTTTCTTCTTCCCATCCTCGCCTTCTACTTGAACCCCTTGAGTGGTCAATACGTCGATTCGTTGAGCGAGCCTCATCCATCTACCAGTATCAGATCCCAACCATTCGTATGGAGTTTGGTCGCCTTTCTCCGCGTTACACAATCTACATACGGGAACCAGGTTGTCCCACACATCCGGTCCACCACGGGATTGTGGGAAAATATGATCCTTGTCTTCAGCCGGCCGTGGACTCGTCAAGTCGCAATAGAGACACGTGCCATCGGTTTCATGCTTGAGTCTCTCCATGAACGGTTCAGGCTTTCGGAGTTTCTGTTCTCCCTTGCGGGCCTGTTCCGTTTGAGGCTTCGGCACTTCCAGAGTAATCAACTGGATAGGTCCATATCGCCAAGCTTCGTCTTCCCGTTTCTCTGGTTTGAACAGGATTTGTTCCAACCGGTGCAACACACGCTTATCGTGTTGTTCACGGCAGGGATTCGGAGCCTTCCGCACCTTCACTCGATGCCACTCACCGACCACATCCTTCATCGTCCTGCCCTGTGCTGCCTCTACGAGATGTTGACGACACAAGCTGGCTCTCCCATCAGGGGTCTCATTCCAGAGCAGATCAGAAATCTGGCGCGCCATCGATTCCTGAGCGCCTAGCTTTTTGAGGTAAGATTGAATGGCTTTGAGCTTCGGAACTGTCAGTGAAACACCCTTACGAGACCGTTTCTGTTGCAAATTACTATGTTGAGATTCACTGCTCTGTCCTCGGAGGTCCCACCACTTTCTGAACACGGAGAACTCTTCTAGTTTCAAAGGCCTAACCACGCGGCCTTCTCGAACTCGGAGATTCCGAACTGCTGCTTCATAGGCAATCTCTCGCACCTTACTTTTCCGAGGAGTTGGTTTCCCGCACCATGCACAACCGCTCTTGAGTCGATTTTCGAAACGGGCGGGGCGCAAGATTTTGTTCAAGAGACGGCAGAGTTCTCGTTGCCAGCGCTGAATAGTGTCTTTCGAGAGATTGATTGAATTACCGAACCCATCGATAACTGAACACAAGTCAGCCGCTTTTACATCTCTGTGTTCAGCCTTGCGTGGTTCAGACTCCCGATGAAGCGCCTTCTCAAGCTCGCCAAGAAGGTCGTCCGGGGAAATCCTTTTCTTCCCGCGCACGGAATTGTCCGGGTCCTGTTGGCGGCGCTGAATCTCAGACCGAATTTGCGAAGCCAGACTATCTGGGACTCTGGATGAAAGTAGAAAATCTTTCAGCTTCACATCCGTCATATTTGCCAACTCAATAGCGTCCCACTTATATCCTCGTTTCCGGAAGATAAGCGTGAGGGCTCGCACAAACCCTTTCGAATCCACCTTTCCTTGCTTCGCCAGATCAATCCAGGAAGGGGCATCGGCTGGGTTCTTGCCTGAAATTTGAAAGATGCCCGGTTGAACTTGAAAACGTGGATCTTTCAGCACCACGTAAGGATCTGGAAGTCTACTGTCGTTTGGCAGCTTTTGCCGCAACACCCATGAGCGTAGCCGGGCAAGACGCATCTTTTTCGCGTTACGAGTCCTTCGGCCACGACGAAGCTGCCGACGTTGCTCTAGATCTGAACCATGAAAGTCAACGTAGGTTTCCGCGTGGAGTATCTGATTGCCTTGCACAACCGAAATACCACCGGCTGATTCGCCGAAATCAATTCCTACACGAACGGTGGGCAGGAAGGAGTTGATTCGCTCTAGAAGCCTGGGCGTCAGCAAAATGGCACCAGGGGGTGAGGATAAAAAAGGTGGCGCTCCTCGCTCGTCGAGTGCGCCACCAACCCTTGCCCTTCCGGGGTCCGAGTACCGGTCTTCGGGGCCACCCACACCCTGGTTCCGATGCTGGGTTACATCGGCGAGGACTGGAGTAGCGCCTGGGCTTCTTTCACTCTAGCAATGATGGTTATACCTCGCACGATTTCCCTATTCAAGCCTTATCACCTAGGGAAGACCTAATAATAGCTCCATCTGCCGAAATCCCTTGAGCAGGTCTTTGACTGAAGTGATGTTACGTTCCAGAATTTGTAATAGGTTCGATCTGAGCGGGCGACCCCCGGCTTCACTGAAGGCATAGGGGCTCTCGTAACTTTACGAGGAAAACAAGAGGGACCTACCTGAATCTGCGAGGAAATTCCAAATGAATTCCGCCCAGCAAGACCCGAAATGGTCGCACCGAACCGTGAAAGGCGGATGACTGCTCAGGTGCTGATTTCGTTCTGAACTTTTTTGGACACAACAGTTCGAGAGGGCTTGACGATGGTCTGATTACCGGCTATCGCTCCCGACGGCGGTCGGAGCGGCATCTTCTTTGGTCGGAAGCGCCGGAACTGCAAGGACCGGTGTGGCTGAGGCGGGATTCTGGGGAAAGGGGAGTTCCAGCAGCGCATAGGGATTCACCCGGGCGCCGTTCGCCTTCATTCCCCAGTGGAGATGGGGGCCGGTGGCGCGGCCTGTGGCACCGACCTTGCCGATGACCTGGCCGGCCTTGATCAAGTCGCCCTCCTTGACCAGCACGTCTGAGAGGTGGAAATACATCGAGTAGAGGCCGAGGCCATGGTCCAGATAGACGCCCCTGCCGGAAAAGATATGGTCCACGGTGAGGCGGACGACCCCGTCGTTGCTGGCCATGACGGCCGTGCCGAGCGGCGCGCCGATATCTTCGCCGTTGTGGGGATTCCTGGCCTGGCCGTTCATGATGCGGACGCTGCCGAAGATGCCGGTGCGTTTTCCATGGACCGGTTCGATGAACCCCGCCTGCCACAACCGCATGGCGGATTCTTCGGCCAAGGCCTTACGGACCTGCTCCTGCTCGGCCTTCCAGCGCGCCGCTGCCTTCTCATCGAGATCGACCTTGTCTTTCGGCAAGGTGAGATGTTCGACGGCGAATTTCTCCTTCGCCACGAAGACCTGATAGGTGAAGTGCCGCATCTGCTCGCCCAGTTGCGCATCGATCGTCAATTCATGCGTGCCCGGCTCATCCTGCAGGTCGATCCCCAGCAACCCGATATACCCGGCTTCGCCGGCGGAAGGGTTCGGAAACAACGTGACGGTACGACCAAGGAATCGGCCCTTCACGGTGGTGGCGTCCCTGAGGTTCGGCACCGTGATGACGAGGACCTGCCCCTGTTTCCCGCTGAACCGTCCGTCGGCGCCTCGCTGCGTGGGTGCCGAGTTGGGGAACAGCTCGACCGGAAACACGCTGGCCAGCAGGACGATGGAAATGATAAAGAGGCGATCCAGCGACGACATGGTCTTGTCCAGCCCCGCAGCCCGTTTCATCGATAAAATCGGACGCCGGAAACCTGTGCCAACAATTCTTCGACCCGCCGGTTCACTGCGCTGAACGGATCCATACAGAGGATCGTCTCTTCCCAGTACCCGTTCAACTTCAGATAGGTCCAGTCTACCGTATAGGAGCGGTTCTTGGCACGCGCAAATCGAATGAAGTCGCCGCGGACCTTTGCGCGGGTGGTCTGGGGCGGCACCGACATGGCCCGTTGCACGGCTTCTTCCTCCACCACCCGAACGGCCATCCCCCGATTCTCCATCAAATAATACAGTCCGCGGGTGCGTTTCACGTCATGAAATTGCAAATCCAACAGGAAGACCCTGGGATCATCCCAGCCGCAGTCTTTCTTGTCGATGTACGATTGGATGAGGTGCTTCTTCATCACCCAATCGACCTCGTGCACCAATTGCATCGGGTCCTCTTCGAGACGATCCAGTACCCAGACCCACTTGGTCAGGACGTCGTCCAGGATCGGATCATGGTCCTGCGCCGCCAGAAATTCTTTCGCGCGCTTGACGTAGACCCGCTGGATTTCGATGGCGGTCATCTGCCGACCGTCGTCCAACTTTACTTTTTTATTGAGTGTGGGGTCGCGGGAAATCTCGCGGATGGCCTTGACGGGATCTTCGAGTTCCATACCGGTGACGGAAAAACCTGCTTCGGCCATCGAGAGCACCAGGGTCGCGGTCCCGACCTTCAGATAGGTGGCATACTCCGACATGTTCGAGTCGCCCACGATGATGTGGAGCCGCCGGTATTTCTCCGCGTCCGCATGGGGTTCATCGCGGGTATTGATGATGCTCCGTGACGACGTAGTGGAGGACGAGGTCTTTTCATGGATATGTTGGGCGCGCTGCGAGATGAAGTATTGCGGCTTGCCCGAGACCTTCAACACCTTGCCGGCGCCGGAGTAGATTTGTCGCGTCACGAAAAACGGAATGAGCTGCTCGGTGACTTTCCAGAAATCGACGTCCCGGCGCATGAGGTAGTTCTCATGGCAACCGTAGGTATTGCCGAGCGAGTCGGTGTTGTTCTTGAAAATATAGATTTCACCGGACAGGCCTTCTTCCCGCAGGCGCTCTTCGGCCGCCGGCAAACAGGCCTCCAGCAATCGCTCACCGGCCTTGTCGTGCACGACCAGATCGAGGATGTTGTCGCATTCCGGCGTGGAATACTCGGGGTGGCAGCCGGTGTCCTGGTAGAATCGCGCCCCGTTGACCAGGAATGCGTTGGACGGCCAACTGTTGGGAATCAGCCCCTCGAAGATATAGCCCAACACCTTCTCCATCGGGAGATAGATCTTCCCGTTCGGGGAGAAGATCAGGCCATATTCGTTTTCCAGGCCGAAAATTCGCTGTTGCATGGGTCTGCGCTCCATCACGACCGTCTGTATCAGAATACACCGTGACAGGCGAGGCTTCAACCGACGGCGTGATTGCGTCCGGAACAGAGAGGGAAAGGGGAGGCGCCGCTACAACCATATTCCGGTTGCAGCGAATCCCATCGGTGACGTAGCTCGTTCGAGAAGAGGGACTAGGCGAAGAGTTGTGCGATATCGGTGCCGCTCAACCGTCTGAACTTCCGCCCGAGGCGGCTCCTGTCCAACACGGCCGCTTCGAGATTTTCGGAGGGAATTTTTTGATTCGCGACCTGCTCCAGGGCGGCAAGGCACCGTCTGAGACCGTCCTTGAGTGTCGGAGGCTGCGCCGTGGCATGTTCCCGCAGGTATTGCTGCACGGCTTCCGATCGCCCGCCGATGACCGCAAAACTCTTCTCATCGACGATGCTCCCGTCGAACGAGATGCGATAGATCTCATTCGCCTGGCCCTGGGCCCCGACCTGCACCACGAGGATTTCCACTTCCAGCGGTTTGACATCCTGGCTGAACGCCGTCCCCAAACTCTGCGAATAGGCGTTGGACAGGGTACGGGCGCTCACGTCTTCACGGCTGTACATGTAGCCGGTCAGGTCGGCATGGCGGATGCCCGCCTTCCTGAGGTGCTCGAACTCGCTGTACTTGCCGGCCCCGGCAAAGGCGATGCGGTCGTACACTTCGGAGACTTTGTGCAACGACGAGCTGGGGTTGTCGGCCGCCAGCAGAATACCGTCGACATACTCCAGGGCAATAATCGAGCGTCCCTTGGCGATGCCCTTCTTGGCATACTCCGCCTTGTCCTGCATCATTTGCTCGGGCGAGACGTAGTAGGGCAACGGCATCGACTAGGATCTCCTTCGCTCCGCGATCATGGTTTCGTACAGGGCCCGGACCCGCTCTTCCGGCACATCGACAAGGCCGATGTTGCTGACGATCTTCGCCGTCGGATAGATGCCGCGAACCAGATCGGGTCCCCCGGTTCCCACATCCTCATCGGCCGCGTTGTACAACGCCAACAGCCCGACCCGGAGCGCCTCCTCTTCCGAAAGCCCCGGCCGGTAATGTTCGCGCATGGTGTTGCGGGCGTCCTTGCCGCCGGACCCGATGGAGTGGTGATCCGATTCTTCGTAGCGGCCGCCCGTGATGTCGTACTTGAAAATACGGCCTTCCTTCCGCTTCAGATCGTACCCGACATAGAGCGGCATGACGACCAGTCCCTGGAACACCATGGGCAGATTGGCCTTCACCATCTGCCCCAGCTTGTTGGCCTTGCCTTCGCAGGAGAGTTGCACTCCCTCCAGCTTCTCATAATGTTCGAGCTCGGTCTGAAACAGCTTGGCCATCTCGATGCAGGGTCCGGCAGCCCCGGCGATCGCCATGGCGGAATACTCGTCGATGCGAAACACCTTCTCGATACGACGGTCGGCGATTTGAAAACCTTCCGTGGCCCGGCGGTCTCCCGCAATGATCGCTCCATCGCGATACTTCAGCGCCAACACCGTCGTCCCCTGCGGCACCGGGATGGTTCCGATGCGGCTCACATCCTGGGACAAGGACAGGGGCCGAGCGGCGATCTCGTTCGAGCAGGGCGTCAACTCCGGATAGTGGCGTGTGAGGAAGTCGAAGAAACTGGACCCCTCGTGATGTGGAAGGAATGGACCCTGTTTCATGTGAACGTCGTGGTTAGGTCGAAAGTTTTGCGAGCAGCGCGGCGGCGGTCTCCGCTTGAGCCAGGAGTTCCCCTGTCAGAGATTCGGTCCCGCGCAGGGGTTCCATCAAGGGAATCCGCTTGATCTTGTTCTGCCCGATATCGAACAACACGGACGTCCAACTTGCCCCGTAGACGGCGCTCGGGTACTTCTTGACACACTGGCCCCGGAAATAGGCCCGCGTTCCGACCGGCGGAGTGAACTCCGCCCTCGCGATCTCATGGTCCAGCACCACGCGCTCGATCATATGGCTGCGTTCCAGCGTATAGTACAGCCCTCGGTCGGGGCGGACGTCGTGATATTGGAGGTCCATCAAACGGACGCGCGAATCGTCCCAGCCGCAGGATTTACGCTCCATATAGGATTCGATCAAATACCGTTTGGCCACCCAGTCCAATTCCCGCACCAACGACCGCGGGTCCCGTTCCAACCGGTCGAGCACATCCTCCCAGCGCACCAACACGTCTTTCGTGACCTGGCTGAGTTCATGGCAGGCATAAAAATCCTGGGCGGCCTTGAGGTAGGCACGCTGCACCGCGATCGCGGTCGTGGCGGTTCCATCGGCCAACTTGAGGGATTCCTTGAGCTGCACATCCCGGGATACCTGCTTGATTGCGCCGACCGGATCCGCCAGGCTGATCCGGGGCAGGTCCGCTCCGGCTTCAAGCAAGTCCAACACCATCGACAAGGCGCCCACCTTGAGGTAGGTCGAGAGTTCCGCCATGTTGGCATCGCCGACGATCACATGGAGCCGACGATATTTCCCCGAGTCGGAATGCGGCTCATCGCGCGTGTTGATGATCGGCCGCCTGACCATGGTGTTGAGATCGACGAGGGTTTCGAAGAAGTCGGCCCGCTGCGAAATCTGGTACTCGACGGGGTTGGTCTGATTCTCCGCCCCCACCTTGCCCGATCCGGCATAAATGAGCCGCGTGACGAGGAAGGGAGTGAGCACCTGCGTGATCCGCTCGAACGACACCGCGCGCGACACCAGGTAGTTCTCGTGGTATCCGTAGCTGTTCCCCTTGCCGTCTGAATTGTTTTTGTACAGGACGAACTGCTCGCGGCCACGCGCCTTGGTGATGCCTTCCAACGCCTGCGCAATGATGCGCTCGCCGACCCGTTCAAACGCCACCACTTCCCTGGCATTGGTACATTCCGGAGTCGAATACTCGGGGTGGGCACCATCGACATAGAGCCGGCCACCGTTGGCCAGTACCTTGTTGAGCTGCCGATTGTAATCGGGTCCCGGCCGTTCCCGTTCTCCGTCCACCTCGAACCCGCGCGCGTCCAGCAAGGGATTTTCGTTTTCGTAATCCCATACCGCGTGGGGCGCCGGCAGGTTCGGATAGTACCCGATCAGATGGATTGAATTGGCGACCGGATCCGCTGCGTTGGGATCGCGACTGGCGATACCGAATTCCGTCTCCGTGCCGAGGACACGGGACAGGTTGTGCGAATGAGATTCTTTCATGGAAGGTCGAGCGTGTTACAGGTAGTGCCCGGTGTTGACCGTTTCGATTTGACGGGACTCCGCCGGCCCGCCGCTGATCGTCCGAAGATGGACGATCTTCTCACCCTTCTTGCCGGCGACCTTCGCCCAATCGTCCGGATTGGTGGTGTTGGGCAAGTCTTCGTGCTCCTTGAATTCTTCACGGATCGCCCGCACCAGATCCTCGGCCCGCAGACCGGCTCCCTCTTGAGCGATCGCCCGCTTCACCGCATATTTCTTGGCGCGCGACACGATGCCCTCGATCAAGGCGCCGCTGGCAAAATCCTTGAAGTAGAGCACTTCCTTCTCGCCGTTCGCGTAGGTCACCTCGATGAACTTGTTCTCGTCCGACATGGCATACATGGCCTCGACGGTCGTGTTCATGAGCGAATCGACGAGCGCGCGGGCATCCCCGCCGTGCCGCTTCAGGTCGTCGTCGGCGAACGGCAGGTCGGGCGTCACGTATTTGGAGAAGATATCCCGCGCCGCGACGGCATCGGGGCGGCCGACCTTGACCTTCACATCCAGCCGACCGGCGCGCAGCACGGCCGGATCGATCAAATCCTGCCGGTTGCTGGCGCCGATGACAATCACGTTGTTCAGCCGCTCCACTCCGTCGATCTCCGACAGAAACTGCGGCACGATGGTGGACTCGATGTCGGACGAAATGCCGGTACCGCGCGTGCGGAAGAGCGCATCCATTTCATCGAAAAAGACGATCACCGGATGGCCGTCGTCGGCCCGTTCCTTCGCCTTCTTGAAGACTTCGCGCACCTGCCGTTCCGACTCCCCCACATACTTGCTCAGCAGTTCAGGCCCCTTCACATGGAGGAAATAGCTGCGCAGCTGCTTGTCCTTGAGATGGCCGAGCTTCTTCGCGATCGAACTGGCGACGGCCTTGGCGATCAAGGTCTTCCCGCAGCCGGGCGGGCCATAGAGCAAGACGCCCTTCGGTGCGCTCAGCTTGTAATCGGAGAAGACGTGCGGATAGAGGAACGGCAACTCGACCGCATCGCGGACCTGCTCGATTTCTTTCTGAAGCCCCCCGATGTGTTCGTAATCCACATCCGGCACTTCCTCCAGGACCAGTTCCTCTGCTTCCGACTTCGGCAGTTTTTCGATCACGCAGCCCGAACGAGGATCGTACAGCAAATGGTCCCCGACGCTCAGTCGCTCGCTCAACAGGGGTTCGCCGAGTTCCGCGACCTTTTCCTCATCGAAATGCAACGTCACCAGCGCCCTGTTGCCCTCCAACACGTCTTTCAACCGGACGACTTCTCCCTGCACGTCGAACCCGCGCGCCTCGATGACGTTCAACGCTTCGTTGAGAATGACTTCCTGGCCCTTGCGGAGTTCCTTCGCCTTGATGGAAGGATGGAGACTGACCTTCATCTTGCGGCCGGATACGTAGACATTCCCGGTCCCATCGCTATCCAGGCTGGAGAAGATTCCGTAGGTGGAGGGTGGAGCGGTCAGCTTTTCGACTTCGGCCCGCAGCGCCTCGATCTGAGATTTGGCTTCTTGGAGGGTCGCGACGAGTTTTTCGTTTTGCTTCGTCGCCTGCTCGAGCTGGTATCGCGACTGATAGAGTCGCCGGATCTCCTCCTCCATCGACTGGATTTGGATGCGAAGTTTTTCGACTTCGCGCGTATGTTCGTCGTTCTTGTGAGTCACGACCCCATCTCCGTCAGAAAGTGACTTGGTGATGCGTTTGACGGAATCACGTAAGGACCGGAGTCGGCCTGAACTCCCCTTTGATTCGGCCATGGCCCCACTCGCTGAATCGTTCGAAAGCCTTGTCAGGAACGGTCGTCCACGTTGTTTCGGATTCTATCATCCACATAGGGGGTGGTCAACTGGACAGGGCGACTGCGTCGCATGGGAATTTTGTCCATGCTCATCGTCTGCACAGCGAGACGCATCATCACGAGACCTCGATCGCAGAAACGAGTGCTTCGGTCGCCTGCTCCACGTTCGACGCACTCAAAATCGACGACATCACCGCGATGCCGAACCCGCCCGCTTGCCGCACCTCGCGCGCACGTGCGGCGGTGATTCCACCGATTGCAAAGATCGGCACCCGAATCTGTCGCGCCGCCTCTTCCAGTACCCGCAGCCCGAGCGGCGGTCCGTATTCTCGCTTCGACGGCGTGTCGTAGATCGGACCCAGCACTACAAAATCAGCCCCCTGCCGTTCCGCGACCACCGCGCCATCGATGGAGTGAACGGACCGTCCGAGCAATTGCCGTGGCCGCAGCATGCTTCGCACCACCGATGTCGGCAAGCTGCTCTCGCGCAAATGCACTCCCTCGGACGGCAGCGCCAACGCCAGATCGACACGGTCGTTGATGAACAATTCGACCTTCGGTATCTCCTGTCGAAAGTCCATCGCCAGAGCGAGCAATTGGCGGGCCGTCAGATCACGTTCACGCAGCTGCACGGCACGCACACCGGCGCGGACGGCGCGACCGACCACCGACAAGAGCGGACGCCCGGCGGTCTGATGACGATCAGTGACCAAGTACAGACGGAAATCGACGGAAGGCATCAGGGGAAAGAACTCAAAACTTCTTAGAGCATTCCCTCGATGGGGCTGCTGGCCGTGGCGTAGAGTTTACGAGGTATACGACCGGCTTTGTAGGCCAGGCGGCCGGCCCAGATGGCGTATTTCATGGCCTCAGCCATTGCAAGAGGGTCCTGCGCACCGGCGATGGCGGTGTTCATGAGCACCGCATCCGCACCGTATTCCATCGCCAGTGCGGCATCGGAAGCAGTCCCGACGCCGGCGTCCACGATGATCGGCACCTTGACGGTTTCCATGATGATCTTGAGGTTGTAGGGGTTCCGGATCCCAAGACCGGACCCGATGGGAGCGGCCAAGGGCATGACGGCGGGACAACCGATATCCACCAGTTTCTTGGCGACGATCGGGTCGTCGTTCGTATAGGGCAGGACGATGAATCCTTCTTTGATGAGGATCTTCGCCGCTTCGATCAATCCGGCCGTGTCGGGGAACAGGGTCTTTTCGTCGCCCAGCACTTCCAGCTTCACCAAATCGGACACACCGGCCGCCCGCGCCAACCGGGCATAACGCACGGCGTCTTCCACCGTGTAACAGCCGGCTGTATTCGGCAGGATGATGTATTTTTTCGGATCGAGATAGTCCAGGAGGTTTTCCTTGGAGCGATCCGTGATATTCACGCGACGCACCGCGACCGTCACGACATCCGCACCGGACGCATCGATCGCCTTTTTGGTCTCCACGAAGTTCTTATATTTGCCCGTGCCGACCCACAGACGCGACTTGAATTCCCGGCCGGCAATCACCAAACGATCGTTGATCGTATCCATAGGTTACTCCGCTCCACCGCCGATGAAGCTCAATATTTCCACCCGGTCCCCCTCACGGAGGCTGCGGGTCTCGAAATCGTTCCGATCCACTATTTCCAGATTGAGTTCGACTGCGACCCGATCGGCTCGAATGTCCAGGTCGCGCAGCAAGGTTGCCACCGTCTGCCCCTCGCCGACCCCGCGTGATTCGCCATTGACCTGGATCGTCACCCCACACCTCTGTTTCGTCCGGTCATCCTATGAAACGGGAAAACCGGTTGTCAACCAAGCCCTCCTGGGCTTGCCGTCGGCCCATTGCCCGCACAATAATGCGGCCCTACCACCGATACTGTGACCATGAACGAGCGTACCCGGACCTTGGCTCAGATCTTTCGTGCAATGGCGGACCTGCTGGCTGCCCGGCGCGCCAATCCCTATCGGGTACGTGCGTACCGGAAGGCGGCCGATTCAATCATGGCCGTACCGGAAGACCTGGCCAACCTCGCAGCGCGGCATCAACTTCAGGAGATTCCTGGAATCGGACGCGACCTGGCTGAAAAGATCGAGGAGTTTCTCGCAACGGGAACGATTCGCGCCTACGACGAACTCAAAACCCCGTTGCCTGAGGAAGCCGCCGGCTGGGCTTCCTTGCCGGGACTGTCCGATGCGCTGGTGAGTTATCTCTACTTCCGGCTGAACATTCGCACGCTGGCCGACCTGGAAACCCTGGTTGCGTCCCATCTCTTGAGGACACAACCAGGATTTACGGGATCGGAAGAAGCGTTGCTCGCAGCCATCCGCAGACTGCACGGGACCGATTCCGTCAAGACGGACGAAGCTCCTTGAAGATCTTCCAGGTCTTCAGCAACTCGACCGCCTTTTGAAGTTGGACATCGTCGTCGAGCGAGATGTCCCCGCCGACCTCGGCTGCCGGTGCGGCGCCGTTCTTGTGGCCGGGATCTTCACCCGACTTTGGAGGAGCCGGCGAGTCTTTTCCCGCAGCGGGGGTTTTCGCCGTCTTCTGGTCCGTCTCTTTGCCGTCTTTCTCCCCCGCCTTCGCCACCGCCTGCTGCTGCAGTTTCACCACGATGTCCGGGGTGATCCCGGTCGACTGGATCGAACGGCCCTTCGGCGTATAGTACTTGGCGGTCGTGAGCCGGAGTCCTGAACCGTCGCCCAACGGCAGGATCGTCTGCACGGACCCCTTGCCGAACGAGGTGGTCCCGACAATGACGGCCCGTCCCCAATCCTGTAATGCTCCGGCCACGATCTCCGACGCACTGGCAGACCCTTCGTTCACCAGGATGATCATCGGGGAATCTTCCAGGGTCTCCTTGGTCTTGGAGAACCATTCATCCTTTTTCCCCTCGCGGCCCTTGGTGTAGACGATGAGCTTTCCGTTGCCTACGAACTGTTCCGACACATCGACCGCCGCCGTCAGCAATCCACCGGGGTTGTTCCGCAGGTCGAGGATCGTGCCCTGGACCTTCTGCTCCTTGAATTGCTTCAACGCCCGGCTCAAGTCCCTCCCCGTCGCCTCCTGGAACTGCGTCAATCTGACATACCCGATCGTATTGTCGATGACCTTGAACTTGACGCTTTCGATCTTGATGGTATCCCGCACGAGTGAGAACGCCAGGGGGTCCGTCGTCCCATCCCGTTGAATGGTGAGATTGACCTTGGTGCCCTTCGGACCGCGCATTTTCTGCACCGCATCCATCAACGTCAGGTCTTTGGTGGGTTCGTCGTTCACCTTGGTAATGTAATCACCGGCCTTGATCCCTGCTCGATGGGCCGGTGTCCCTTCGATGGGGGCGATGACGGCCAACCGGTTCTCCTTCACACCGATCTGAATCCCCACCCCGCCGAACTCGCCTTTGGTCTCGACCTGCATTTCTTTGTACATATCCGGTGTCATGTAGGCCGAGTGAGGGTCCAGGGTCGACAGCATTCCGCGGATCGCACCCTGAACCAAATCCTTCACCTTCGTCTCGTCGACGTAGTGTTTCTGCACCTGCGTCAAGACCTCGGAGAAGGTCCGGAGCTCTTCATAGGTCTCGGAGGCGTGACCGGTCCGCTCCAGGCCCTTTTCCACCACAAGGCCGATCCCCAGGGCCATCGTCACCATCAGCAAGAGATATAACCACCGTCGGCTCCGCCGCTGTTCCATAACGTGGGTTCCTTCCTTCCCTAGGCCTACCGTTTCGAAAGCCACGCCAGGGGATCCACCGGCTCGGCTCCCTCGCGCAACTCAAAATAGAGCGTATTCTCACCCGTCATGCCTGTGTCTCCCGTTTCGCCGATCGCCTCTCCTGCCTCGATCCGAGCCCCGACCGACGTCAGAATCTTCGATGCGTGGGCGTAGAGCGAAAAGACTCCATTGGCATGATCTATAATTATAACGAGTCCGTAGCCTTTCAACCAGTCCGCATAGACAACCTGGCCCGCCAAGACCGACCGTATATTACTCCCTTCTGCCGCACGAATCTCAATCCCCTTTCGCTGAATATAGGTATTGAAGGTCGGGTGCTTCTGTCGGCCGAAGTACGACACGACTTGCCCATCGGTCGGCCATAGGAGGGTCCCCCGCAATGCCCGGAGCCCTCCGGCCGCGGAAGGAGGACGAGCCGCCATCGCCCGCCTGCGAGCCTCCAGTTCCTTCAGCAAACTGTCCACCCGGGCGGCGGAACGTTCCAGTTCCTCCACGGCCCGATCGTGCGATTCCTTTTCCTGCGTAATCTTCGTCAGATAGACCCGCTTTTCCTTTTTGAGCCCCTGAATCTGCGCCAGTTTTTGTTCCGTGCTGGCCTTAAAGGCCAACATGCCCTGCCTGGCCTCCTCACGGCTCCGCTCAACCTCGGCGATTCGTTCGGCATCTTTCCGGTAGGTCTCCATGATGTCGTATTCACGCTGGGACACCGCGGACAGGTACCGAAGTCGTCGCTGGAAATCCCCGGAGGAGCCGGCCGCGAGCAGCGTCTTCAGATGCCAGAACCGTCCTTCGATGTACTGGACACGCAACCGGGCGGCGATGGCATCCTGTCGCTCATCGATGTGCTCCGAGAGCCGGCTCAGCTGCACGTTCATCTGCTCGATTTCCTGGTCCTTTTTCTTAAGCTTCTTCCGGATCTCCTGATGTTCTTGCCGATAGCGAACCAGCCGCTCGTCCAGCGACTGCAGGCCCTGCAGGATCGACTCGCGTTTTTTCTCCGCTTCGTCCGACTTCTTGCGTTTTTCGACGATCGTGCCGCGCAGCTTTTCCAGCGTCTTTTTTTCCTGTTCGATCTTATCCGCATACGAATCCTTGCGTTCCGCAAAGCCCGATGCCGGAACGGCCCACAAGGCCGCATGGATGCCCAGCAGGACGAATCCCCAGACCATCCACGTCATGCGCGGCTCTCTCCGAAGCGCAACAGCGAGAGGAAGCTGCCGGCACAGCCCAGAAACAACCCCACGAATACCAAAACGACGCACATCTCCAACGGGAAAAAGGTGAGCAACGTCTCCACTCCCAGGAATCGGCTGGCGGAGCGGATTTCATGGCGAAACAGCTCGAAGCCGGCTTTCAAGATCACCAGCGAGAGGGCGCTGCCGAGCAAGCCCAAGGCCGCCCCTTCAAGCAGATAGGGAACACGGATAAAGGTCCGACTCGCGCCGATCAGGTTCAAAATATCGATTTCTTCCCGGCGCGAGTAGAGCGCCAGACGGATGGTGTTCGCAATGATCGTGACCGAGGCTGCCGACAAAATAACCCCGACGATAATGGCGGCTGCTTCAATGTATCGCACCATGCCGGCCAGGACCTCGACCCATTCTTGGTTATATTGAACCTGTCCGACACCGGGGATCAACTGCGCGCGGTCGGCCCAACGCCGCATCGCATCGGACGAGCGGGATTCCGCGGTCAGGGTCACCACGAACGAAGCCGGCAAGGGGTTCCGGCCGAGGCCCTGCAGGAGATGCGACTCGGCCGGGAACTGCGCCTGGAAATCCGCCAGCGCCTGTTCTTTGGAGACGAAGACCAGCGACGCAATCGCTCGATCAGCCTTCAGCTGCTGTTCGATCTCGGCCGTCGCCTGACCGGTCACGTCGTCATGCAGGTACACCATGACCTGGATGTCCTGTTCGAGGGACAGGGCCATGGCCCGCAGGTTCACATAGAGCAGTAAGAAGACCCCGACGCAGGCGAACGTGAAGGCGGTCGTCGCCACTGCGACCATCGTAGTCGTCCGATTCGTCAACACATTGGCCAACGCCTCCTGGAACAGGTACCGGAGGCGTCTCATGAACCCACCCGTTCGTACGACACTACCTTGCCCTGCTCCAAGGTGATCACCCGGCGATTGACCTGGGCCAGCACATTGGGATCGTGCGTCGCCACCATGACGGTGGTGCCCCGGGCGTTGATCGACTTGAACAGTTCGATGATTTCGCTCGTCAACTCGGGGTCTAAATTTCCCGTCGGCTCATCGGCCAACAGTACGATCGGTCCATTGACGATCGCGCGGGCGATGCAAACCCTCTGTTGCTCGCCGGTAGAGAGGCCGGTGGGAAACAGATCTTTTTTGTGGTCCAATCCGACCGCCCGCAGCGTTTCCGTCACCTTGCGCTTGATTTCGCCGGTCGAGACGCCTTGGACCAGGAGGGGCAACGATACGTTGTCGAAGACGGTTTTTTTGGGCAAGAGGCGGAAGTCCTGCAACACGACACCGACCTTCCGGCGCAGGGCCGGAATTTCAGACGGTCGCAACTTCGACAGGCTGCGGCCCTGCACGAAAATCTGCCCTTCATCGGGCCGTTCCGCCCCGATCAACAACTTGAGCAACGTCGACTTGCCGGCCCCGCTCGGCCCCATCAAGAGAATGAACTCCCCCTTCTCGATTTCAAGGGTGATGTCGGAAAGCGCCGGCCGGCGGTCGTAATATTTTGAGACGTGAAAGAGTTGAATCATGGATGGCGGCGACGACCACGACCGGGCCGGGGATTGCGGTTCAAAGTCTCCTTCGCTCGGCACCGCCCGAATCGAGTGGGCGGGTCAGGAGGCCGTTTCTCATCCTACCATCGCAGATCATCCCCTGCGACGTCGAATGCATTCGCAATATGCTGCACAACCTCGCCCACCCCCCCGCCGTCTTGAATCAGCACAACGTCGAAGCGACAGGCACGATCCCTGATCCGATGTTGCGCGAGGTATTGAGCCGCCAGTTGAATCAACTTGGCACGTTTGCGCGCATCAACCGCCTCGATGGCGCCGCCGAAGGTCTCGGTCCGCCGCCGCTTCACTTCGACGAACACCAACACCCCCTGATCATCGGCGACCAGATCCAGTTCACCCAGCGCCGAGCGTACATTCCTGCCAAGAATTCGAAATCCCTGCCGACGAAGGTAGGCCTCGGCTCGGCCCTCCCCCTCGTCTCCTACCGTACGGCGTTGGTCGCGCATCGGTTGCCGCAGGCCGTCAGACATGGCCGGCGGACAAGCGGAACGCCGCCGGGCTGCTCGGTACGAGTTGGAGGACGGGAGCGAAACTGCAGCGGTGAATCGCACAGGGCCCGTGCTGTCGGAGCAGGCGAAGATGGTCCGGAGTCCCGTACCCCTTGTGTTCGGCAAAATTGTATTGGGGATACCAGCGGTGATACTCGACCATCAGTCGGTCACGCACCACCTTGGCGACGATCGATGCCGCCGCAATGGAACAGGACAACCCATCGCCCTTGATAATCGGTCGTTGAGGAATGGAGAGCCCCGGAAGGGTCACGGCATCCAACAAGAGGAAATCCGGCTGCAGCTGAAGTGCCTGGAGCGCCCGCCGCATCGCCAGCCGGGTCGCATGGAGGATATTCAGGCGGTCGATCTCTCCCTCCGTCGCAGCGCCGATGCCGACGGCCGTCGCCCGCCGCACGATTTCGCCGAACAACCGGACGCGCTCCGATTCACCGACCTGTTTGGAATCATTCAACCCGAGCAAGCGACAGCGCCGCGGCAACAGCACGGCCGCCGCGACGACGGGACCGGCCAGGGGCCCACGTCCGGACTCATCGAGACCGGCGATACGGCGGTATCCACAGTATCGGGCCTCCACCTCAAACTCTTCGGTGGGACCTCCTGTCGTCGGGTTCGGAGTACCAACCAAACGTGGGCCTCTGTCTTGGCATCAATCGGAATACAAACCAAAGAGTCGACTAGGCCTTTGTGGCAGCGACGGCTTCCGCCGCCTCAGCCTTGGCGGTAGCCTGAGCTTTGTTTTCGGCCGTAAACTCACGGTCTTCCACCTTGGCAAACTTACCCTTCTTGGTGCGCAGGTAGTATAGCTTGGCGCGACGGACGCGGCCCTGACGAACCACGTCGACCTTGGCCACATTGGGCGAATGGATCGGAAACGTCCGCTCCACCCCGACGCCGTAGGACAGTTTGCGCACCGTAAAGGTTTCGCTGTTGAGCGTCCCTTTTCTGGCGATGACCGCCCCTTCGTACACCTGAATGCGTTCTTTCTCTCCCTCGACCACCTTCACATGCACACGAACGGTATCCCCGATCTCAAACTTGGGCACCGTCTTCTTGGTTAAGGATCGCTGGATCCGTTCTAGCCGATTCATGGTCTTCTCCTTCCTTCTCTCAACGACCTGGTACCTGTACCAGACTCTCTTGCATCACTTCGCTCAACAATCGCCGATCTTCCGATCCGAGTTCACGATCCCGCAGCAGATCTGGCCGCTTCAGATAGGTATTCCGCAACGCCTCCTTGCGTCGCCACAGCCGAATCGCCTCATGGTGGCCCGACACCAGCACTTCCGGAACCGCCATCCCGCGTACCTCCGCCGGCCTGGTGTAGTGCGGATACTCCAGTAATCCATCGGTAAAGGATTCTTCCGCCGCCGACGCCGCATCGCCCAACACGCCAGGAATCAACCGGGCCGCCGCATCGATCATGACCAAAGCCGGCAACTCTCCGCCGGTGAGCACATAATCGCCGACCGAGATTTCCTCCGGCTGCAATGCCAGCCGCACCCGCTCATCGATCCCTTCGTAGTGCCCGCAAAGAAACAGGATCGGCCGCGTTTCCTGCGCCAACTCCTGCGCCAGTTCCTGCGTAAACTGCCGCCCTTGCGGAGACGGCACGATCACCCGCATTGTCGTGCCGGGATCAGACGTCCCGTAGGCGGCGTTCAAGGCCTCGACGGCCAGCAGAATCGGCTCGGCCTTCATGACCATCCCGGCCCCGCCGCCGTACGGCACATCATCGGCCGTCCTGTGTCGGTCATAGGTATGGTCGCGCAGGTTCTGAACGGACACCTCCAGCAACCCCTTCTCTTGGGCTCGCTTGAGGATACTCTGCCCCAGAACCGGGGACACCATCTCCGGGAACAATGTCATGACCGCACATCGCATCTTACAGGTCTCCGAACCCTTCCGGCAGCCTGACCGTCATCACTCGCCCTGCCACGTCTACCGCCACCACAACCTGTTTCGCTGCCGGAATCAACAGCTCTTTTCCCTCCTGCCTGACCGCGAAAATTCGGTTGTCGGACAGGTTCCAGACCTGCTCCAAACGGCCGAGCACCACACCTGCTTCATCCTGCACGACCATGCCGATCAGATCACATTCATAGTACTGATCGGCCGGCAAGGCCGGCGAATCTCCGCGCAGAACCTGTATCAGTCCACCGCGGAACTCGGCGACCTGCTCCGGTGTCGTGAAGGCTCCGAAGCCCATGATCAACGTCGGCCCGCCGGACCGCACATGGGTCACCAGGGTATCGAGGGTCTTCCCGCCGGGCGAGACAATCGTCACTTCCCGAAGCGCATCGAACCGTCCCGGTACGTCACTGAGGGAACGAACACGCGCCTCGCCCCGGACCCCGAACGATCGCTCGATCCTCCCGATGGTAACGAGCTCTGACTGGTCGGTCATGGCGAAGTCAAAAGGAAAAGTTATACTTTCACCCTTTTACTTTTCTCGGCCTTCTCGGCTTCGAACTGCTTCCACACCCCATGCCGTTTGAGGAGGGTCCGCACGGTCGTAGTGGGCTGAGCCCCATGCCGCAACCATGTCAGCACACGCTCCGACTTCAACTCCGGCACCGCCGGATTCTTCAGCGGATCGAAAATGCCGAGAATCTCCAGAAATCGCCCGTCGCGCGGTTTTCGGGAATCCGCCGCAATGACCCGATACATCGGTCGCTTATGTCGTCCCGTCCTGGTCAACCGTAAATGAACCGCCACTGTGTCCTCCTTGATTAATGAGCTTTCAGCGATCAGCCGTTAGCCCTCCGTTATGTACTCAACACTGTGATTGTGACTGAAGCTGACAGCTGACCACTGAATGCTCCTTGCTCACATTCCGCGAAACATTTGAGCCAATTGACGCCGTCCCCCGGCACCCGACATGACCTTGGCGATCTTCCGCGCCTGCAAAAACTGCTTGATCAACCGGTTGACCTCCTGCACGCTCGTCCCGCTGCCGCGCGCAATCCGCTTCTTTCGGCTGCCGTTGATCACGGTATGGTCGCGTCGTTCACGCATGGTCATGGAATCGATCATGGCCGCGACCCGCTTCATCTCTTTTTCAGGCAACCCGCTGTTCGCGAGGTCTTTCAGCTTCTGCCCGCCCGGCAGCATCCCCAGGATCTGCTCGAACGAACCCAGCCGATTCATCTGGCCGAGTTGAGAGCGAAAATCTTCCAACGTGAAGGTGTTGCTGGTCAGTTTCTTTTGAGCGGCTTCGGCCTCTTCCCGTGAAAACGTATCCTGCGCCTTTTCGATCAACGAGAGGACATCGCCCATCCCGAGAATGCGCGAGGCCATCCGATCCGGATGGAAGGGCTCCAAGGCATCGAGCTTTTCCCCCATCCCGAGAAACTTGATCGGCTTGCCGGTGACGGCTCGGATAGAAAGCACGGCGCCGCCGCGGGCGTCTCCCTCGACCTTCGTCAGGATGACGCCGGTAAGCCCCACCTGCTGATCGAACCGGCTCGCCATGTTGACGGCATCCTGACCGGTCATGGCATCGGCCACCAACAGCACCTCGTGGGGGTTCACCGCCTGCTTGACCGCCACAAGTTCGGCCATCAACTCATCATCGACGTGCAAACGGCCGCCGGTATCCAGCACGATGAGGTCATAGCCCTGTTCCTGGCCGCGCTGCACCCCGCGCTCGCAAATACGGACCACATCGGCGCGCGAGGCATCGACTTGATCGAACCGCTGGACATCGATGCCGAGATCACGCCCCAGGCTGGCAAGCTGATCGCCAGCCGCAGGTCGGCGCGGATCGGCCGCCACGAGCAACACCCGTTTTCCCTGGCCCTTGAACAGCCGGGCCAGCTTGCCGGAGGTCGTCGTTTTCCCTGCCCCTTGCAATCCCACCATCATGACGACCGTCGGCGGCCGGGCGGCGAGGCTGATGCCGCTCCGTTCACCGCCCATCATGCCGCGGAGTTCGTCCCAGACGACCTTGACGACCTGATGGCCGGGAGTCAGGCTCTTCAAGACTTCCTGACCGACCGCCTTCTCACGCACGCGGTCCAAGAACTCCTTGACGACTTTGAAGTTGACGTCGGCTTCAAGCAACGCCAGACGAACTTCTTTCAGCGCCTCGGCGATATTCTCCTCCGTGAGCACACCCTGCCCGCGAAGTTTCTTCAGAATCCGTTCGAATTTTTCGCTCAATGCGTCGAGCACCGGTCACCAAAGAAAAAGGCCATCGAAGCCGGTTTCGAGCCGGATCTCCGATCGCCTCGAAAAGTCTAAAAAATTAGCATCGGGCAGTTTATAGAACGGGGGGGAGTGAAGTCAAGATATTCGAGTGCCGGAAGAAACGGCACGCGAGAAAGACGGTCTTGAGGTCCTGCGCCGTCGACGGACTGTGGCGGCAACGGCGGCTGGCATGCATTTTGTTGACATCATTTTGCGCTTCCGATATGGTGCCGACAGTCGGTATACGTAGGTCCACTGTTGCAAACCGGGAGAGACTCCGGATGAGAAAATCGATCGGCGTCCTGCTGATCTTTATCCTGATCGGCGGAATGCTGGGCGGGATTTTCGGCGAAATTCTTCGCGTGATGGCCCCGAACGGCGCGATTCAAAACATCTTCGCCGGCAATTTCTCACCCGGCATCAACCCGCCCCTCACGATCGATCTCGTCCTCCTCAAACTGACGTTCGGCTTCAGCATTAAGGTGAATCTGCTCAGCATTCTGGGGATGTTTCTCGGAGCCTATCTTTATAAGCAGATGTAGCCGCCGTGCCGGCACGAAGACCCTTTTAAACATGCCGTCACAACTTGAGTTCAAGATCCTTCATCTTCAGCGTACGAATGCGATTCCGTAGCTCCGCCGCCCGCTCGAACTCCAGTTTCTTCGCAGCCGCTTTCATCTCCCCCTCCAGCCGCTGCACCAACTGCGCCACATCCTCGTCGGTCTTGTAGACTGCCGGCGCTTCAGCCGCCAGGTCCAGCTGGACATAATCCAACTCGGCCGCCGCATAGTCGAGCGTCGGGATGCTTTTCTTGATGCTCTCCGGCGTAATCCCATGGGCCCTATTGTAGGCCTCCTGGATATGGCGCCGGCGCGCGGTCTCCTCCATGGCCAATCGCATCGAATCGGTGACCGTATCGCCGTAAAAAATGACCCGCCCGTCCACATTCCGCGCCGCACGTCCCGCCGTTTGAATCAGCGACCGATGCGAGCGGAGATAGCCCTCCTTGTCCGCGTCCAGAATCGCAACCAAGCCGACCTCGGGAAGGTCTAAACCCTCCCGCAACAGATTGATCCCGACCAGCACATCGAAAACGCCGCGCCGGAGGTCGCGAATGATCTCCGCCCGTTCCAGCGTCTTGATGTCCGAATGCAGATAACGCACCTTCACGCCGAGGTCGTGATAATACTCCGTGAGGTCTTCGGCCATCCGCTTGGTCAGGGTCGTGACCAACACACGGTTCCCCTTCACCGCTTCCGCCCGCACCTCGGCCAGCAGATTGTCCACCTGCCCCTTGGCCGAACGCACGTCGATGAGCGGATCCATCAGGCCGGTCGGGCGGATGATCTGTTCGACGACCTCGCCCTTGGCATGGTCCAACTCATACGGCCCGGGCGTGGCCGACACGTAGATCACCTGCTTCAGCATCCGCTCGAATTCGGCAAACTTCAGCGGGCGATTGTCGACGGCCGACGGCAACCGGAATCCATAATCCACGAGGGTCCGTTTCCGCGAAAAATCGCCCTCGTACATACCGCCCACCTGCGGCACGGTCGCGTGTGATTCATCGACGATCAACAGAAAGTCCTTGGGAAAATAGTCCAACAGCGTCGGCGGCGGCTCACCCGGTGCGCGCCCGCTCAAATGGCGCGAATAGTTTTCGATCCCATGGCAATAACCCATGGCGCGGATCATTTCCAAATCAAACTTGGTGCGTTGTTCGATCCGTTGCGCCTCCAGCAGTTGCCCGGTTTTTCTGAACGCAGCCACCCGCGCCTCCAACTCCTCCTCGATTCCCGTGATCGCCCGTTCGTAGCGATCCGGCGCAATCAGATAGTGCGTATTCGGGTAGACGGCGATCTTCGGCAACTTGCCCAGCGATTTCCCGGTGAGCGGATCGATCTCATGGATGGCATCGACCACATCCCCAAAGAGTTCGATGCGTACGGATTTCGCTTCCGACGAAGCCGGAAAAATCTCAATGACATCGCCACGCGCGCGGAAGGTCCCACGATGAAAATCCACATCATTGCGGGCATACTGAATATCCACCAACTTCGCCAGGATCTTTTCGCGCCTGGTCTCCATCCCCTCTTCCAGGTAGACCAGCATATCGTGGTAGACCTCCGGCGAGCCGAGGCCGTAGATGCAGGAGACCGACGACACGATCAGCACATCATTGCGCTGCAGCAACGACGTGGTGGCCGCATGGCGCATCTGGTCGATCGCGTCGTTGATCGAGGCATCCTTCGCAATGTAGGTGTCGCTCTGCGGGATGTAGGCTTCCGGCTGGTAATAGTCGTAGTAACTGATGAAGTATTCAACGGCATTGTGGGGGAAGAACTGTTTGAACTCCTGGTAGAGCTGGCCGGCCAGGGTCTTGTTGTGCACGAGCACGAGCGTCGGCTTCTGCACCCGTTCGACCACATTGGCCATCGTGAAGGTCTTGCCGGAGCCGGTGACGCCGAGCAAGACCTGATGCTGCTTCCCGGCCAGCACCCCGGCCGTCAGCTTTTCAATGGCCTGTCCCTGATCACCGCAAGGTTTGAAGGGAGCTTCCAGTTTGAACGGAGGCATCGCCTCGCATCTTAGCACGGACATCGGCTCGCTCGCCTCCTGCCTTGACAGGCCGCTCCCGATCATGTAACGATTCGTTACATGCTCTCCGCCGACCTCAAGAAAGCGCGTCAGGCGCTGGGCTTGACCCAGGAACAACTCGCCGGCCGGCTGAGAACGACCCGCCAGACCATCGCGCGGTACGAACTCGGCACCCACAAGATTCCGTTTGCCGTTCGACTGGCGATCGATCACCTCACCACCGCGGCACACATTCCCCTGGCCGGTCTGGTGGCGGCCGGTGATCCGATCGAACCGATTCCCCAAACCGAAGTGGTCGAGGTCCCTCCCGGCATGGTGGGCCGCGGCGAGACGTTCGCCTTGCGGGTGAAGGGGGAGTCCATGCGCGATGAGGGGATTCTGCCTGGCGACCTTGTCATCGTCCAGAAACAGCACACGGCCAGAAACGGCCAGACGGTGATCGCGATCCTCAACAACGACGCCACGATCAAAACCTATTACCGCAAAGGCTCCACGGTCGAATTGCGTCCGGCGAATGACACCATGAAGCCGATTACGGTGAAACCGACGGATTCGCTGCGCATCGAGGGTCTGGTCATCGGCGTCATTCGCTACTGCACAAAATAAGACCGGGACGGATCCTTAATCTGGCGATCTGGCGATGGGGGTGATTGCAACGAGCTGAAATATATTCCTGCAATGAACAGGGGGCATCGCAACGCTCTTTCAATCAACAGATCGACAGGTCACCACATTCTTTGCCCATGGATCGTCAAATCGTGTGTCTTGCGGTGCCGTCGTTCGAACTCACACTTGCCCGCCTAAATGAACCTCGCCTGCGCGACAGGCCCATCGGTCTCGCACCGGTCGCGCACCCGCGCACCCTGTTGCAGGATGTCTCACCGGAAGCTGCCGCCGACGGCCTGTACCCCGGCATGGCCGTCCAGCAGGCCAGACAACTCTGTCCAGCGCTTCATATCCTGACGCCCGATTCCAGCCGCACCGCTCAGGCTCATACCATGTTATCCCACATCATCACCCGTTACGCGCCGGTCTGGGAGCCGACCAGCCCCGGTTCCTTCCTGCTGGACCTGACCGGCACCACGAGGCTCTTCGGCCCCACCTGCGATACCGCCGTGCGGCTGCAACGGGATATCGCCATGCAGATCCATCTCGACGGCATGTTGGGCATCGGCAGCAACAAGCTGGTCGCGCAGACCGCCGCCGGCTTGCTTCAACCGACACAGATCTATGAGGTCCGTCACGGCTCGGAACGGGCCTTCATGGCTCCCTTGCCGATCGAGACCTTGCCCCTGCTCCACCGGCCGCAGATGAAACCGATTCGCCGATGTCTGGCCGACCTGAATCTCCGAACGTTCGGAGATGTGGCCGGCATTCCCCTCCCCGCCCTCGACATTGCCGTCGGGCGGTGGGCAGCCCCATTGCGACGCTGGGCCCAGGGCATCGACTCCACGCCGGTCATGTCGCCGCAGATCCAGCCTCGACTCGAAGTGTCATGCCTGTTGCAGCCGGACGACATCGATGACCATGCCATATGGCGCCGTTTGGCAAGTCTGCTTGAAGAACTCTGCCGCACCTTGCGCCTGCAACAGCGCGCGTGCAAGCGGTTGACCCTGACGATCCGCCACAGCGACCGGACCGATGCCACCGGACAGCAGCCGATCGAACCGGCCAGCTATTGGGAATATGATCTCGCTCCGCCGCTCCGAACGTTATTGCACCGCTGCTTCCGTCGTCGCATACGTCTCCGCACCTTGACGCTCATCGCAACTGAACTGGCGGCTCCTTTCAAACAGGGCCGGCTCTTTGATGATGCGGCGGAGATCGCTTGCACCAGGCGAGCCCGTGCGCAGCGACTCTCGCTCGCCCTCGATCGACTCAGAGCGCGCTTCGGAAACCGAATCATTCAGTACGGAACCGGTGAGTGAGGCCGACGGGCACCCATGTCTTCTCCGTTCGTTCATTTGCATGTCCATTCCTCCTATTCGCCGATGCAGGGAGTCCCGTCGCTGGAAGCCCTATGCCGGACGGCGCAGACGCAGGGCTGTGAGACCCTCGCACTCACCGACACGAACGGGCTCTACGGCGCCGTCCGCTTTCTCGAGGTCGCTCGGCTATCCGGCATCAACCCCATCCTCGGCGCCGAACTCACCACCCCTGCTCACCGGGCGATCTTGCTGGCCAAAACCCCAGCCGGCTACGGCAATCTCTGTCACATCCTGTCGGCCCGCCATACCGATGAGTCCTTCGACTTCACCGCCACCGTCGCTCGACACAGGACCGGCCTGGTCATCCTTTCCGATGACCGATCGGCCCTCACGGCTTAGCATCGGGATTCGCCGGACGATCTGTTCGTCGAACTGACGCCGGGACCGGACATGGCCAAGGCCCTGACGTTCAGCCGCCGATCCGGATTGCCGCCGGTCGCGACGACCCGCGCTCAATTTCTGACTCCCTCCGAATACCCCCTCCACCGACTCCTGCGTGCCATTGCGCTGAACAGCAGCCTATCTCGTCTGCCGGATGACGCCTGTTGCCGGCCCACGCACTGGTTGATGTCGCCCTCGCAGATCGCATGGCACTACCCCCATGTGCCCGAAGCCCTCACCAACAGCCGGCACATCGCCGAGGCCTGTTTCACCGACTGGCAGTTCGGCGACACGATCTTTCCCACCTTCCGACAATGTGCCGCGGAAGAGGCCTTCGAAACCCTTCGCGCAAAGACTTACGAGGGAGCATTGAAGCGCTACGGCACAGTGTCTGCCGCCGCCAGAACGCGTATCGAGCACGAGCTCGCCGTCATCCGCGACAAGGGGTATGCACATTATTTCCTGGTCGTCGAAGAGATCGTCCATCAGGCCCCACGCACCTGCGGGCGCGGCTCTGCCGCCGCCTCGATCATCTCATACTGTCTGGGCATCACCCACGTCGATCCGATCCGCCATCATTTATTCTTCGAACGATTCCTCAATCCTGGACGGCACGATCCTCCCGACATCGACATCGACTTTCCCTGGGACGAGCGCGACAAGATTCTCAACTGGATCTTTAGCCGGTATGGGGACCGGTCTGCGGCGATGGTCGCCAACCAGAATACGCTCGCGCTCCGTGCCGCGATCCGCGAGACGGCAAAGGTCCATGGCCTCCCGGCTGCCGAAATCGGCCGCGTGTTGCCGCTGGTCTTGCGCCACACGCACCTCTTCGCCATGGACCCCGACAGGGCGGCACAGGCAGAGACGACGCAGCTCTGCCGAAACCTGCATCTCCAGGCTCCCTGGCCGGACATTATTCGATGGGCCGTCCAACTGGAGGGGCACTTCCGCAATCTGAGTCTCCATTGCGGCGGCATCGTGCTCGTGCCGGATGAGATCCGCCGCTACGTACCGGTTGAAATTTCGGCCACGGGTCTTCCGGTCATCCAATGGGAGAAAGATCAGGCGGAAGAGGCCGGGCTCGTCAAGATCGACATCTTGGGCAATCGTTCGCTGGCCGTCATCCGTGACGCGATGGCCGCCGTCGCCGCGCATACGGGCCGGCAGATCGACGAGACGACGTGGGACCCGCTCGCAGATGACCGGACCAAAACTTTGATCCGACAAGGCGACACGATGGGCTGCTTCTACGTGGAATCCCCCGCGACGAGACTGCTGCTCAAGAAGCTCTGGACCACCATGCCGGCCGCGCAACAGGAACAGGCCGATGACTTCGAGTACCTGACGATCGTCTCCTCCATCATCCGGCCCGCCGCGCACCTGTTTGCCGACGACTTCATCCGCCGTGCGCATGGGCACCCCTACCCTGTCCTTCATCCGGCTCTGCAAGGCGTGCTGGACGAAACCTTCGGCATCATGGTCTATCAGGAAGATGTGATGAAGGTCGCGGTGGCGCTCGGCGGATTCTCGATCGAAGACGGCGATCAGTTACGGAAGATCCTCAGCAAAAAACACAGGCAACGGCAACTGCGGGACTATCAACGGCAGTTTTGCGCGGGCGCCCTGGCGCGGGGAGCCGGAACGGCCGTCATCGAACAGATTTGGGCCATGATCATGAGTTTCGCCGGTTACAGTTTTTGCAAACCGCATTCGGCCAGCTACGCGCAGGTGTCGTTCAAGTCCGCCTTTCTCCGCGCCCACTACCCGGCCGAGTTCATGGCATCGGTCATCAGCAACCAGGGAGGGTTCTACTCGACCTTTGCCTATCTGTCCGAGGCGCGGCGGATGGGGCTGGCGATTCTGCCGCCGGATATCAATGCCAGCGAATGGGCTTACCAGGGCCGGGCACGGAGCATCCGCGTCGGGCTGATGCAGATCAAAAGTCTGCGTGAAGATCTCGTCAAGCGCCTGATCGCGCTACGAACAGAACAAGGTCCGTTTCGCTCCTTACAGGACTTTCTGAACCGGATCCAGCCAGATCCTTCACAAGCCCGGCTTCTCATCAAAGCCGGCTGTTTCGACGGTATCGCCGGAGAACTTACCAGACCGGCTCTGCTCTGGCGGCTGCTGGCCTGGCAACAGCGATCATCGCCCGGCTATCTGCCCATCCCGCCGGACTATTCCCTGTCACGGCTGATCGCAGAGGAGATCGAGGCATTCGGCTTTCCACTCCGCTGCCATCCGCTCGACCTGATTCCCGCCACGCAATACCAACCCCATATGATTTCGGCCTCCGATATGGCGCACCACGTCGGTCGGTCGGTCACCATGCTGGGCGTCTTGATTATGGAGAAGGTCGTCCATACGAAACATGGCGATCCGATGGAGTTCGTCAGTTTCGAAGACTTGACCGGGCTGTATGATGCCACCATCTTTCCGGATGTCTATCGGCGGACATGCCACCTGCTCGCCACGAACCGGGCCTATGCCATTGAAGGGGTCGTCGAAGCGAACTTTGCCGCCGTGACGCTGACCGTCACGGCGATCAGGAGAACGCCGCACAGGCGGGAAATCCAGCCGGCTTCCTCGCAGGCCGGCCGACAGGGTGGATAGCAGGAGATTACGGCGTCTTGCTTTCCGGAGCGTCAGACGCGTCGCCCCTTTCGACCTTGAGGATGTTCACATCGAAGGTGAGCGCCTTTCCGGCCAGCGGATGATTGAGATCGATGACGACCTTCTTGTCGTTCACTTCCAGAACTTTGACCAACCGGCCGTCCGCTGCCTGCAGAATATCCCCCACCTTCACATCCTTGGGAAGCTTGTCTTTCTCGACGGTCTGCCGCAACTTGTTGTTGTACGGTCCATAGGCGTCTTGCGCCGCCACATCGATGCGCCGCTTCTGTCCTGCCTTCATGCCGTCGAGGGCCTTTTCAAGACCGGGGACAATCTCATGGGCCCCCTGCACGAACGTGATCGGCGCCTGGCCGACATTCGAGTCGGCTACGGACTTGTCCGGAAGCGTCAAGATATATTCCAACGACACCTTCATGCCGTCGGCGATCGCCAGTTCGCTTTGCGCGTAGGCTTCCTCGCCGAATACCTGGCAAGCCACGGCCACCACCATGCCCAGCAATAGACTCCGTCCATAGCTCATTGACATGTCCTCCTCGATCTGACCGATCCCGGCTGTCCCGGCCGGACGATGCGGTCCTGCAACTATTGGCCGCGACGCGGAGCGGCCGGACGATCGGTACGCCAGCCTCGACGACCCTGCCGGTCCCGCGAATCCTGGGACATCGGATCTCGACGTTCTCCTCCCCGATGGGGCCGAGACTCGCGGCCTCGTCCCTCGTGCCGCTGATGGCCGTTTTGCTGAGGCTCGCTTGCGGGAGTCGGCAACACCGCCAATGCGGGCAGTGTCAGCCGTTTCGTTTGGATTCGCAAACGGCGAACCATGGCCAAGTATTCATGCTCCTCTTGCGGTGAGAGAATCAAGAGGGTCGCGCCGGATCGTTCGGCACGGCCCGTTCGACCGGTGCGATGGACGTACGACGTGGGATTGCCGGGCAGTTCGTAATGAATGACCTGCGATACGGACGGCACATCCAATCCTCTCGCCGCCACATCGGTCGCCACCAGCGACCGCAGACGCCCGGACCTGAATGCGGTGAGGGTACGCTCCCGTTGAGCCTGTGAATGGTTCCCGGTAATCGCCCCCACCGAAGCCGGTTCACCGCCCAAGCGGGCGGCTAATCGTTTCACTTTATATTTTTGATCGCAAAAGACCATCGACTGTTCGTCGGTCGCCGTCTGCTGAAGCAACGTATGGATCAGTTGCACCCTCGAGGACTCGCTCGGCACCACGTAATAGGCGTGGGTGATCGTGGTCGGCGTATTCACCCCCTGATCCACTGCGGTTCGAGCCGGGTTCTTCAGCATCGATTCCGCCAGCGTCTGGATCTCCGGCGAGAAGGTCGCCGAAAAGAGCAGCGTCTGCCGCTGCGCAGGCAACAACTGCAGAATGCGCTGGATGTCGCGCAGGAAGCCGCGATCCAACATTTGATCGGCTTCGTCCATGACCACATACTCGACACCGCGCAGGTCCAGGTGGCGAGAGCCCGCTACATCCAACAGGCGGCCCGGCGTTCCGATCACGATCAACGGCGGCTGCCGAAGGGCCCGGTAATGCCGCTCGATGGGAACGCCGCCATACAGGGCCAAAGAAGTCACAGCCGGCTGCGCATATTTTCGGAGTTCCATGTCGATTTGAAGGGCCAACTCGCGGGTCGGCGCCAGCACGAGCGCCCGCGGCAACCTGGCCGACCCGGCATGGGGTGCGGCAGCCGACGCCCGGCCGGAGGCGTTCCATCCTTCTCGGACGGCCCGTTCAATCAATGGAATGAGAAACGCCAGCGTTTTCCCACTTCCGGTCTTGGCCTGAGCCAACAGATCCCGGCCTTCCAACGCCAGCGGAATGGCGGCCTTCTGGATAGGGGTCGGTGCGGTAAAGCCGGCCTGTCTGAGACGGTCGGCAAGAAACGATGTAAGGGACAATTCGGCAAACGAAACCATGCAACTTCACTCCTAAATCTCTATCGTGGGAAACAGGGGCAGGCAACCTGATGGCCCTGCGGACCAGAGAGAGGACAGAACGGTAAGAAAAACGCAGGGGCTACCCTGTCGGCAGCCCCTGAGCATAGGGTAGAGAAACGAGCTCGGCTTAGTGCCGACCTCCGCCCATTCCACGGCCTCCGCCACCGGATCGGGGCTCCTGCGGGCGGGCTTCGTTCACGGTCAAGGTGCGGCCACCGAATTGCGTCCCGTTCAATGCGTTGATCGCAGCTTGCGCCTCGGAATCCGCCGACATTTCCACGAAGCCGAAGCCCCGAGACTGTCCGGTAAATTTGTCCGTGATGATGCGCGCCGACGTCACGGCCCCATGCACCGCGAACAGGTCGCTTAATTGCTGCTCGGTGGTTGAATATGGCAAGCCGCCAACGTAGATCTTCGAACCCATTGGGTTCCTCCTTGTGAGAATATAATGGTGTTGTCTGGGACTCGAGAAAGAAACGAGGAAGGAATGGGCCGAAGATGCAAACACAGCGGCAATCTTAGCTCTGGCTTCCGAAATTCCCGGGAAGAACCCAAAACAACATCGATTCGGGCCCTGTAACTCTGTTTCTACTTCACCGCCAAGGCCCTTCGCAATGAAGCACCTTCACTGTATCCTACCCACACATGAAAGGCAAGCGTCAAATTGTTCGCACGACAATCGGGCTCGCGGTCACCCCCCTAATAAGCGGCGGGCGAGGACAAGGGGCGGCTGGAGTACAGCGGCGCGGCATTGAAGTTATCGAAATGCGCCGACGCTTCTCCTCGAACCAGCAGCCCCACCTGTCCCACACCAAGAGCCTGATCTTCTGCCGAAAGCGTCAGCTGCCCGTCAAAAAAGGTTTCGATAAAGTCCTTGCTGATGATGGTATTTCGTTGCACCCGGAGCGTATGCCATTCCACCGGCTTGACCTTCAGCACTGCCCGGCCGATGACCGATTCATTCCCATCAATCACACGCACCACTTCAATAGATTTCTGAGCCAAATCCACCATGGTCGCATAAAAATTCTTGGGGTCTTTCATCCCGAACAGGACCCCGACCTGCCCCGATGAAGCGTCGGCTCCTTGATGGATACGAATGGCCAGCTCTGGGTATTCGTATTGAAATCCCTGCGCCACGAGCAGTTCGACACAGGTGGCGCAGGGCGACACACCGAGGAGGACATTGGGAGAAGAGGGCGCCGCCGGTTGCGTCTCGATTTTCCACGTCCCGCCTGGCTGCCCCCCCATCGTTACGACGGTGAATCCCTTGGGAACCTCCCCGACCTGGTCCTTGTCAAAGGTCCAGGCATTGAAGAGTTCGGGATTGGCCTGCTGGCGTAGATGCTCCGCCTTCTCGGCAGAGGTTTCTCTCGGCACGGCCCAGGTCTCTCCCACAACACCGGACACCAAGCCCACGAGCGTGATGATGCCGGCACAGCCTACCCCCCTCGCACCATACACCAGAGCAGACCGATGTCTACCAACGAATACCTGTATCTTCCTGAGAGACTTATTGATTGATGACACGGGAGCACTCCTCCTCGGGGCGGATCTTATGGCTTCGGATGAGACGTCTTGATCTGAATGATTTCCTGTTGAAATCGATCTCGTTCAGCGAGAATCTTTTTTCGTCGCCACGCGCGCAAAGTCCACCATTTCAGTTTATCCGCGAACGTGACCACGGGAGGAGGCGTACTCCCAGCCGGCCCGTGTTGAAATTCATACCCCTGATGCGTGCCCTGATTCTCGCGAAATCGTCCGTACTGATAGTCGTAAAGGCCTTTTCCCTGCTCTGCCATAGTCCCTACCTTACCTGACCTGTCGTTCTACTCTCCCAAGCTCCGGCACAAGACTCGGTCACAGCACCGAGGCCCATCGGACTTGTCTGAAGGCCGATAGTACATGGACACTCCCACTCTCTGCAATGGGACCGTTTCCCTATGGTATAGTGCAGCCGCGACCCGACCAGACCATACCAGGTGAGGAAGAAACCCTGCCGATGAATCTTCGTGAGCATCCCCCCCGCCGATGGAGCGAGTCCCTCGCAAGCCTGATCTGGTTGCCCAGGTTGCTCGACAAGGTGCGCGCCTTCCAGGCCGGCACGCTGGGAACCTATGCCTACCCCTCGGCGCTGGATCAATCCTTCATGCGCCGATTCCAAATCACTCCTGCCTTGATCGAACAGCTTGTTCGTGAGACGGCAACGGATGACGCCATCGGTGCAGCGATCCGACGACACCTACACCTCACCGATGAAGAGGTCGAGGCGCGCTCTACCCTGTTCCGTGAGAAATACCGGTTGGCATTCGCAGTCCTGGACCGAGATGACGGCTATGTCCGCGGCCTGGGGTACCCCATTCCACGGTTTCTACAACCTCCGATCTGGCGGTGGTATCAACGCTGGTCGGCACAAAAGGCCTCCGCCACGTCCATCTGATGCGATGCCGTCTCCTCATACCAGTTGGGAAGCTCCAACATACAACCGCCGGGCTCATATTCGGCCTCGGATTCGCCCTGTTTGCCACGGCGGGTCTCGCTGACGACATGCCTGACGAACGCAACCACCTCGCGCAACTGTTGCGCATGGTTTCCAGCGACCGCATGCTGGCAGACATCCGTAGGCTGAGCGGGCCGGAGTTCAATGGTCGCCAAACCGGCACCTCCGACGACCTGTCGTCCGCCGAATTCGTTCAGCATCGGTTCATGGACCTGAACCGGCAGCGCGCGACGGCCTCCGGTTCCCCGACCGAGGCAGAGGGACTCCCAAACCGAGAAGTGATCCAATCCGCTCCAGTCCGCGTCACGACGATCGGCCACGATCCTCTCCTGCAGGTCTCACTCGTAGCCGACCATCAGCCCGCCTCGATCGGCACCGATTACCTCCCCGTCCTCGATTCTCCGTCGGCCGATCTGCAGGCCCCTCTTGTGTTCGTGGGCTACGGCATCTCCGATCCCACCGGCGGATTCGATGAATATGCCGGACTCGACGTCCGGAACAAAGTGGTGCTGTTCCTCCGAGGCAAACCGGAACGCTACGGCAAACAAGTTTCCCATGCGGACAAGGAACGCACGGCGCGCGAGCGAGGAGCTATCGGTTACCTCACGGCCGTCGGTCCGATCTTGAATGCCTATGAAACTCGTCGTGGTGTGACCGGGCGACCGAGCGCCTTCTACGGCTTGCCCGCCCCTGAGCAGGTGATTCCCGGCGCCTGGATCAGTACCACGCTTGCCTCGGCCATTCTCAACACACCAGGGCCGGACGGCGCCGACCGGTTGCGCACCTTTCAGCAGCAACTCAACGAAACCATGACGCCGCGCTCGCTGGCCACCGGCCTGTCCGTCAAGATGTTGTGGCGCAGCCTGCAGCAGGACGGCACCCTCCACAACGGAATCTTGATCATCAGCGGGCGGGATCCGGCACGCCGGGACGAAGCGATTGTGATCGGCGCACATCGTGATCACTTTGGGAAACAGGGGGGTCTGCTCTTCGCAGGCGCCGACGACAATGCGTCGGGCACCGCCGTACTCCTGGAAGTGGCGCGGGTGTTGGCGTCGGTTCCGAACGGCCTCAAACGTTCGATTGTCTTGGTGTCGTTCAGCGGCGAAGAACAGGGGTTGCTGGGCTCCACCCTGTATGTGACTCAACCGGCCGTGCCGCTACGCTCCACCCTCGCAATGGTCAATGTGGATCACGCCGCGGTCGGAAACGGGCGTCTCACCGTCGGCGTGACCGGCCTGGAAAAAACCGTCGCACAACAGGCGGGACAACAGGCAGGACTCGCAGACATCATCGACCTGTTCGGCTTCTTCCCCGGCGGAGACCACGTGCCGTTCAAGGAGGCGGGAGTTCCCACGGTGACGGTCGTGAGCGGCGGAATTCATCCGCACTTTCATCAACCCACCGATACTGCGGACACCGTCGATCCCGACATTCTCTCAGCCGCGGCCCGTTACGTACTCGCGTTGGCCTGGCAACTCGCCGATGCCCCCTAGTCCGGCGCATCATCGGCCATATGCTCGATACAGATCGACAGCGCGAGACGCGGCAACGGGGGCCGTGGACTGGGCCTGATGACAGGTTCATGGATCACTACGCCGCCCAAGTCGCACAGGGTCGGATGAAGAGACAGGTACAGCCGTAGCCTGCGAAAGTTTAGAAAGCCCTGACAAAATGTGCTCGGCGACGAGCTGATTCCCTTCAACCGTATAATGTCCCGGGCTGCGAAACGGAAAGAGGTTCAGGGGATCTGACTGTGCGGCAAAGACAGGACTGAGGTCGATGACCTCCAGGTTCAGCCGGCGCACTCGGGCGAGCACTTGATCACGATCCAAGTCCGCGAGCCACGTATTGGCATACCGTCCATAGTGAGGGAGGTAGACAAACACGACCTTTCCTCCCCACGTCTCAGTGAGCGTGACCGCTTCTTGCAGGACGGACGTCAAGACGTCCAACGTGTCATCCAGTTCCGACGAGGTTACTCGCGCGAAGAGCAGGCCGAATCGCTTACGGAGCGCATCGACTTTCATAAACTGTTCGATCTGGTCCGGAAAATTCTCCTGGACCTTGGCCTGCTCGATCTCCTGTCGGACCTGCCGAATGGTGCCGATCAACCCTGCATCAATGCCTGCCTGCTTTGAAATAAGGCCTTGAAACGGACCTTGAGTAAGATAGGCGCGAAAAAACCCGTTCTTTTCATGCGAGAGATCGGCGAGATCATTGCCTTCGTAATACACCCAGAGGACGACTTTGGGCCGCACCACGCTGCCGTATTCCTTGAGGATAGCCAATTCGTGTAGGGGTCCGATGCCGCCCATTCCGAGATTCAGCGTGCGCGGCACGTGCGAACGGATCAGCGCCGCAAAATTTTTTTCCGAGGGAACGCAGGCTCCGTGCACAAATGAATCACCGATGACCGCAATCTCGACGGGCTGTCGCGACCACAATCCTGGGGGGTTGTGAAAGCCGTGCTCATCGCTCTGATAAATCGTGTATTGGCCGAGTTCGTTACAGTAGACGGTCGTCGCATGAGAAATGCCGGCCAGCGGCAAGATCTGTGTTCCCCCATGCTCGATGTAGGCATTCCCGGCGACGGGGGGATACGCGGTCAAGCCGCGCGCCTCGATGTCCTTAATGACTTGTAACCGATCGCGCGTATCAAACGATTGGCCGCCTTGGATCGCTCGTTGAGCACGATCATCGATCTGGTCGCGAGACCAAGCCAGGCCGCGGGTCTGATCGTGAATGTCCTCCCAGGTAAGCCCGGGAGACAGGAGCGTGCGAAGGAGAGCTTCCGCTCCATAGAGCGAAATGAGCATTGTGACGATCAGCAGACTCAGAGAGATTTTCACCGCCGGCGCGAGACGCAGGCCTGCGAACAGCAGTCCGGCCGACCCCAGCAAGACGGCATACGTGCGGGACCATCCATGACGGTACAGCAGATACAGGGCGAAGAATGCCATAAGGCATCCCGCCGTCACGATGATCATGTTCGCAAATCGGGTCAGTGCAGACATGACGTACTCCTCGATGCGTCGGATTCAGATTCGAATCAGTTCCCCGGACAACCATACCTCACTACAGACGATCGTGGCGGTCACGACCGGCTTCGAGGCGTTTCTTAAGACGACCCGCCTGACCCCTTGCTTACCGAAATGAATCGAGTGGGGCTCCGGACGTCGCGGTGTGCGGTAATCGAGCCGTTGTATCGGGAAGCCTGAGGGGAGGGGGAGACCATCTTCGCGCCTCTCAATCCGTTCCCAGCGCGTCGTGGAGCCGGTCGCCTACACCACGAGTTTCCGACAATAGAACGCTTCGGCGTATTTGTCGGGGGCGTTCGATTCGATGCCCCGGAGCCGCATCAACGACAAAAACGTATCTTCCGAGAACCACTGTTTGCGGCGTTGGGTCGCAAAACAATCGATGATGGCGTCGATTTTCTTCCTGCACGTGGCTCGATCGAGCGGGACGAAGAAATTGGGCGAGCCCAGATCCCCGTCGTACTTGGGAATTTCGTATTCGAGAATCAGGTGATCGCGAAAGGTGTTCCAGGTGAGTTCCGAGATCATGCGGTGATCTTGATGGAGATCGTCCCGATAGTGCGTCAAAATCAGGTCGGGACAGCAGGCCCGTTTGAGTTGTTCGAAACAAGACTTGATGCGAGGGCCGGAATAGGGGAAGACACTGTCGCGAAAATTTTTCACGATGACGGTCTTTTGATGGGCCTGGCTGAGAAACCGCCCGGCCCCTGCCGCCGCTTCCCGCTTTCTGGCCGCCTGGGCGCTGAAAACGACCCAATGGAATTCGACGTTCCGACCGAACATCTGGATCAGGCGCAGGATGGTGCCGCCGCATCCGATCTCGATGTCGTCGGCATGCGCCCCGAGACAGAGTACCGAATAGGGCCCCTTCCCGTTGCCGTCATGCCTGGCACGTCCATCGAAGATCATGTCGCGCTAAAATCCCTTCGCCTTCTTGAGATACCCCTGCATACCGAGGTATCCGTCGCCGGGATCGAGATTCGCGCGCTGTTTCCACAGGGCCCAAGGTGCCTTGTCGCGGGCATACAGGTCGTCCAACAGCATCTTGTCTTTGAACGTGTCCATCGAGGCCCAGAACCCGTCATATTCATAGCCGACCAACTGGTTCTGTTCGATGAGTCTCCGGAAAGGCTCCTGGACCAATTCCTCCCCGTCTCTCAAGTATTGAAAAATCTCCCGCTTGAACATGAAGAACCCGCCGTTGATACGGACCTGTGAATGGGTGAACTCCTGGATGCCGGACACCCTCCCATCCCGCGTCAGTTCCACCAAGTGGCAACTCAGCCGCGGCGTCACGCAGAGGAAGCTCGCGACCTTGTCGTGCATCATAAAATGGGCAAACTGTTCCGGCAGCGGCAAATCCGTAAGGCCGTCCGAGTAGTTGGCGAGAAACATGTTGTCGTCGCCGATATGGCGCTCCACGAACTTAAGACGCTGGCCGATCGTGGTGCCGATTCCGGTGTCTACGAACGTGATCCGCCAACCTTGAATGTCGGCATTCAACAACCGGATGGACTTCCCCCCCTCGCTCAGCACGAAGTCATTCGAAATACATTCGTTGTAATTGAGGAAATATTCTTTGATCGTATCGCCGCCGTGCCCCAGACAGAGAATGAATTCCGTATGGCCGAAATGCGCGTAGTACTTCATGAGGTGCCAGATGATCGGCCGATAACCGATCGGCACCATCGGTTTGGGAATCTTGTCGGAATAATCCCGCAGACGCAGGCCGAGGCCTCCGCAAAACAAGACGACCTTCATCGCATCACCCCTCACGAGGAATCCAGCTTCGCCGATCACCCATGGCCATGACAGCCGCACGATCTGCACCGGGGATCAGCCAAGCAATTCTCGTACCGATTCATACTCCATATTACGTAGTATTTTTCGCGTCATCACGGAATAATCGAGCGAGATCGCACAGGATGCACGCAACGAATTGAGCAAGTCGTCCCCTTCGTCACAGGACCCATCTCATGACCGCCCACAACCGTATCCTCCTCCGTACAGCGCTTCGCCGGACTTCCGTCCTCAACAGGTGGCCCACGACGGCAAGACCGTCCGCATAGCAACACCCCCACTAGGCAAGTGTAGCAGACAGAACAAAACATCCAGTGGAAGGGAGACCGCCGGAAAGATCGATAGGGAGTCGGAAAGCCGGTACGGAACACCGCCAGCAAGAGGAGAGGGAACACCACCAGAGGCACGCGGGCGAACCTTGACCGGACCCACCAAGGCTGAAACCAGACGATTCTCAGGAGTCTAGAAACAGCCGCTATTTGACCGCGACCACTTCGACTTGGCCCGCCCGTCGGATCACGGTGATCCCCACATCGAGATCATGGCGCCGCAGGAGGAGGTCCACCGAAGCTGTGCCGACCTTCAAATTCTTGATCTGCATCTCGCCGACGAATTCCGGCAGGATGGGATAATTGAAAATCACCTTGCGCTCCGATGCGATGATCGACAAGCCGAGGCAGGCTTGAAGCGCCATGAATGCCGAGCCAGCCGCCCAGGCCTGCGGGTTGCAGGCCACCGGATACCGCGTCAGCCCTTGGCCTGGTCGACGCACAAACCCGCAGAAGAGTTCCGGCAACCGATGGAAGTCGAGAACGAGACTGACTTCGAACAGGCTGGTCATGACCTTTTCCACCCCGGCCTTGAGGCCGTACCGTGCCAGGCCGGCGGCAATCATGGCATTGTCGTGGGGCCAGACCGAGCCGTTGTGGTATGACATCGGATTGTACCGGCGTTCGGAATCGGCCAAGGTTCGAACCCCCCAGCCGCTGAACAACTCATCGGACATGAGCGTTTCCGCCAAACGCCTGGCATGTTCGTCGCTCGCAATTCCCGTATAGAGGCAATGGCCGGCGTTGGATGTCTTCACCCGACAGGGCTGTTTCCGGCCGTCCAGGGCAAGGGCATAGGTGGAGAGGTCATCGCACCAAAATACCTCCTCGAACCGCTCCTTGAGCGACCTCGCCTGCCGCCGTAACTGGCTGGCGCGATCGGCATATCCGAGTGCATCCGCCAGCTTGGAAGCCTGCAATTTCGCGTCGTACACGTAGCCCTGTACTTCGCACAACGCGATCGGGCCCTCCGCCAAAGAACCGTCTTCGTGCGAAATGGAATCGTGCGAGTCCTTCCAGCCCTGATTGTCCAACCCGGTGGGCGATTTCCGCACATACTCGACGAATCCATCCCGATCGGGATCGCCGAACGTATCCATCCAGGTCAGCGCCAGTTCGAGATTGGGCCAAATCGAGTGCATGAATGCCAGATCCCCGGTCCGCTCATAATAGGCTCCGGCCAACATCACGAACAGGGGGGTGGAATCGACGCTGCCGTAATAGAGCCCGAACGGAATCTCTCCCAACGCGGCCATCTCACCCTTGCGGGTTTCGTGGAGAATCTTGCCCGGCTCGGCGTCCTGAGCTGGATTCACCTCCTTGGCCTGCGTGGATGCCAGATAGGACAAGACGCCACGCCCTAATTCCGGCCTGATCCAGAGACACTCCAACGCGGTGATGATACCGTCCCGCCCGAACGGCGTACTGAACCACGGCACGCCCGCATAGGGATAGGGACCTTCTTTCGTATCGGTAACCATCATGCGCACATCCAACAGCGAACGATTCCACCATTCGTTGAATTGGGCGTTGGAGGTCTGAATGACACAATCCTGCGTCCGCTCCGCCCCGATCGCGAGCCCTGCTTCGGCCATCGCCGCATCGTAGGCCAAGAGGGGCCGGCGGTTCTCAGCCAGATCACAAGCCACCATCACCGCCACCACCACCTCCCCCTTCGGGTCGAGTTCGATGTCGAAGGTCGCTTGCGAGGCCGTGACCTCATGGGGAACCGGGGCGAATTGAATCCGCGTCTCTCGGATCACTCCATCGAGCCCTTCATAGCTCAACACCAGCAGATCGTTCCGCAACACGTTCGGCAGCTGCGTGCCCTTCCGTGCGCGTTTCTTGCCGCGAACCTCGAAAATGTCCGCGAAATCTGCTTCAAATCGGATCGACAGGGCCATCTTCACCGGCGTCAGGCTGTAGTTCGAGAGCCGAAATCGCTCATAGCTCACCCCATTCCAGAGAAAGCGAGAGCGAAAGACGTGGACACTGCCGCGTGGAATCGCGATACGGCCGTCGCGATATAGGTCCGGATTCGTGAGGTCCACGGCCAGCAAGGCATTGTCCTCCTTGACCGTCGAACTGAGGAGCATCGGACGATCATTGTTCAGGAACAATTCCTGCCGCGACAGAAATCTGGTCCCTTCGTGAAACAACCCCTGCGTGCCGCGCCCCACCGGCTGAATGTCGCCATAACGGTCGAACACGCCGAACGTCTCTCCGTGTTTGAGCACACGTGTACGGTTATCCGCCATCGACGAACTGGCCAGGATATAGAACTGATCATTGACGCTGATGATTTCTTCCACGTGTCCCTCCAATAACCAGAAGCTCAAGCACGAACCGACCCGCCCATCCTCATCTCTACTCTATCCCATCGGGCGGACCGGAAGGAGATCATTTTCCATCGTCAACAGACTCACTGACTCGTCGGCTGGGTGGCCATCACCACCGGCCGCGGACCTTCTTCCACGGGACGGAGGTTCGCCTCCGTCCAATTGGTGCGTATCCAGCGCACGACCCGCGCCGCGACGAACGCCGAAAGGAAGAGCCCCACACCGATCCCGAACACGCTGGGGCGCTCGCCGAATTCCTGCGTCGTCCAGCCGAAGATCGTCATGCCGGCGATGGCCGAGGTCATTGCCCCGAGATTATAAATCGCCAGCACCCGGCCCAAAAGCGAAGCCGGCGCGATCTCCTGCAACACTCCCCAAGCCACCGGCGTCAGGGTGCCGGTCCCCATCCCAATGATCACCATAAGCGTCGCCGCCATCAGCCGATTCGACGTCCAGATCAATCCGAGCATCGCCAGGCCGCTGACGCAACTGGAGAGCGACATCAACTGAATCCGTCGAGGGAGCGTCCAAGACGACAATGATACTAACCCCAGCGACACCAGCAATAATCCGACACCGAAAGCAGACCAAAGGTACCCCACCTCGATGGGGCCGAGATCCAACAATTTCTTGCCGAACACGGGAAAGAGCGTACTGAAAGCGCTCGTTGCAAAGGTATACATCGACGCCGCCCCGATCAACATGAGAATGATCCGTTGCCGACTGAGCACGTAGTGGAAGCCCTCCTTGACGTCGCGGAAGGTCCCGGCCAGTGACGCGTCGCCGGCCGGCGCCGATTCGGTCGGCGCAAACCGCACGAAGAGAAAGCAGCTCGCCGAAACGACGTAGCTGACCGCATTCACACAGAGCACTTCCTGCGAACTCATCGTCGCGATGCCGACCCCGCTGAGCACCGGCCCGACGATGATGCCGATGCTGGTCGTCGTCTGCAATAACGCGTTGGCGGCGGTGAATTCGTGGCGGGAGACCAACGACGGAATCGCCGCGGTCAGCGCGGGGCCGAATACCGCCGAGGCGACGGCATGGACGAACACCATCAGATAGAGCCGCTCGATGCTGAACGACTCCACCGGAATCAGACAGGGGATCACGCCCAGGACCACCGCGCGAATCAGGTCGCTGCTGATCAGCAAAATTTTTTTGGGAACGCGATCGACGATCACGCCGATGAAGGGGCCGAATAGGATGGGCGGCAAGGTCTGCAGCAGCCCGATCATGGTCGTCTTGAGGGGAGAGCCGGTGATAGCGTAAACAAACCAGAGCAACGCGAGCTTCGACACACCATCGGCGACTTGTGAGACCATCTGGCCCCACCAGACGAGCGTGAAGTCGCGCGTCAACAGATGCGGCGACCACTTCACGTTCGGGCGTTCCGGCTCTCCTCCGCTCCCGTGCCGTGGCTCCATCATGTCGGCGAACCGATGGTCAGACACCCTGTGACTGTGGATTCATGTGATGTCCTATTCTCCGGCCACCAATCGTACGCTCTCGGTGTTGACCGCCCGCACGCCCGGGACTTGTCGGGCCGCTTGGGCCGCTTCCAATACGATGACCTGAAACCGCGTCGTCCCGCTCAAGGTGACGACGCCGTCCTCGGTTCTTACATCGAACTTCACCGATTGCAAGGTTTTACTTTTCTCGAACCGTTCCTTGACCAGTTGTGTCAGTACTTTGTCGCGTTCTGCGACGAGTCCACGGGTCGCGTCTGGCTCGACCTTCAGGCGGTTCTCTACCGCATGCACTCCTTCAAGACATCGCACGATGTCGGTCGCCGCCTTCTTATCCGATTCTTGCGACACTTTCCCGAGCAAGACGAGGTCCTTTTCCTTGACGTCCACCTCGATCTCGTAGGGGAACAGTCGCGGATCGGCCATGAGCGCCAACTTAGCCGTCACCATCGATGACTTCATCGGCTTTTTGGCTTCAGGCTCCGGGGCCTTGGGGCGATCTCCTGCAGCGCCCTCGCCGGAAGGGGGCGGTGCCTCTACCGCCGGTTTCGCCTCCGTCGCATGGGGGACGGAAGGGCAGGGATGTTCGGGAGCTGCATCGGCTTCTTTGGATTTCGTCTCCGGTTCTTTGGATTTCTGTTCCGCCTCTTTCGCCTTATGGTCTGGTTCTTTGGCCTTCGCTGCTGGGTCCTTCGGTTTGAGATCTTGGTCCTTCGGCTTACTCTCGGCATCCTTGGCCTTCGTCTCCCCTTCTTTGGGCTTTGCGTCGGCCTCTTTCGGTTTTTGTTCAACCGGCTTTGATTCCGGATCTTTCGGCTTGGAATCTGAGTCTTTCGGCTTGGAGTCCGGCTCCTTCACTTTCACATCGGGATCTTTGGCTCGTTGCGCCGGCGGCGGTTCAGATTTTCCTTCCGGCACCGACTCCGCCCAAACGACCGGACTTGCACCCCACATTCCAGACAGGCCTGTGAGCGCCAACACCACTATCAAACAAACAGTCTGCGTCATCCGCATAGGCATATGCCCCTCATGAGTTGAGTTGACCAGAGACTGCGAGGCCGATCATCGAGCACCCGGCGTGCATCGTCGTGTCAAGAAACGAGCGCAGTCAGGAAGAAAAGACATACGCGAGGCAGGGAGAGAAAGCAACTCCTGCAGGAACCGAACGATGAAGCTGAACGAAAACGACGGCGCGAACAGCATGTTGCCGCCGCGCCGATCGAGGAAGAACGAGGGGGAAAGAAGGTTATGCCGCAACCGGTCTCGCGACCAGGTCACGGCGGCTGACTTGCACCGTGACCACAGCGGTGAGCAACAGGAGCAGCCCGATCCCGATCAGACTCGCAGCGGGACCGACCGCATCGGCGGCCCATCCAAATCCGGCCATGCCGACCATTGCCGAGGCCATCCCACCGGTGCTGAACGTCGTGAAGACACGCCCCAACAGATGCTCCGGCGTGACCTCCTGGAGCATCGCCCACACGACCGGGTAAAAGAGGGAGGTGCTCCCTCCGATAATGATGATCAACAAAAACGTGCTGAAGAGGACCGGCGTTTGAATCAACCCCAATGCGCAGACGGCTACCCCGCCGATCGCCAGGGATCGGCCGATTTTCGCCACTCGATCCTGGAACGTGCCCTGCGGAGTCCTGGCAAGCCACAGAGAGGCCGCCAACATCCCGATACCCAGCGCCGACCACAGCCAACCGAGTTCCATAGGACCGACTTGCAACAGCTCTTTCGCCACCACCGGAAGGAGAAACACGAAGGCACTGATCGCGAGGTTGTACAGAACTGCGGTAATCATCAGCGCGAACACCACCCGGTGCTGCAGGAACACGAAACGAAATCCGACCATCATGTCCTGAATGACCGGAGTGGATAGGGCATCGAGGCCCTTGACCGCACGGGTATCCCGCACGCGAATCGGGAAGAGGAAGAGCGCGGACACCAAAAAGGTCGCGGCATCCACATAGAGTACATTCTGCGCGCCGATCAAGGCGATGCCGAGACCGCTCATGGCCGGACCCAGCAGGACTCCTATGTTGGTGGTGCTCTGCAGGAAGGCGTTCGCCGACGTGAGTTGCGACCGCTGAACGATCGAAGGCACCGCAGACGCCAAGGCCGGACCAAACACGGTGGACACGATCGAGATCAGGAATACCAGGACATACAACCGCTCGAGCGTCAGCATGTCGAACGTATAGAACAGCGGGATCAGCAAGACCATCAGCGTCCGTAAGAGGTCCACCACGATCATGACTGCTTTCTTGGGAAGACAATCGAGATAGACACCGATGAGCGGCCCGAACACCAGCGGAGGAATCGTCTGCAGCAGCCCGATCGCGGTCATCTTGAGCGCGGACCCGGTCATCTCATAGACGAACCACAACAGCGCGACCTTATTCAACCCGTCGCCGATCTGGGAGATGACCTGGCCGGCCCAGAGACAGCCGAAGTCCCTTGTTCCCAGCAACCGCCAACCGGATACGTTCGACTCAGGAGTAGATTGAGGCTCGTCTGCCATGCTGTGTCCTTCTGCGAGGGTTAGGTCGCACCGACTAAAGGTTCGAAGCGAGTTGCTGTCCCGTCTGACCCGGGAGCGCAGCGGCATCAGCGATCAACTGCTGATAGATCTTTACGTAGTCGTTCGTCATGCGCTGCGCGGTAAACCGCTCATCGAACACCTGTCGGCAGCGGTGGCGATCGATCGTCACGAGCCTTGCCACCTGACTCACCATTTCATCGAGATGTTCGCTGATAAAGCCCGTCACACCGTGGTCGATGATTTCCGGGATGGATCCTCGTCGGTAGGCGAGGACAGGTGTACCACAAGCGAGACTTTCGATCAACACAAGGCCAAAGGGCTCCGGCCAGTCATAGGGGCAGACCAGTCCGATGGCATTCCCGATAAACTCACTCTTCTGCGCGTCGGTGATTTCCCCCACAAACTCGATCAAGGGGTGGTCGAGGAGCGGCTCCACGACCCGTTCAAAATAGGCTCGATCGGCCGGATCGACCTTTGCCGCCATCTTGAGGGGCAACCCGACACGGATGGCCAGTTCGATCGCCTGGTCCGGACACTTTTCCGGCGACACCCGGCCCAGGAAAGCCAAGTATTTGCCCGGTTCTGCATTGAAGGTATAGAGATTCTGCGGCAACCCGTGGTAGACGGTGTTTTGCCAGTTGCACCAAGGCAACGGCCTTCGCTGGGAATTCGAGATCGACACCAACGGCAGTTCCGCAAAATCGCGGAAGACCGGCACGAGTTCAGGCAGATCCAACCGGCCATGGAGCGTCGTCACCACCGGCACTCGGCATCGACGGGAAAGGGAAAAGGCCAGAAAGTCGAGATGGGAATGGATGATATCGAACTGGTCGGCGACGCTGAAGACCTGCTCCATCATCTGGATGAGGGGCGCTTCACGGTTGAAAATCCCGGTGTTCAAACGCAACGCCTGCTGACAAGGCGCCTCCAACTTTGCCCGCGTGACCGAATCACCGCTGGCGAACAACGTCACTTCGTGCCCTTGCCGGACCAGTTCTTCCGTCAGGTACGAGACGATCCGTTCCGTCCCTCCATACAATTTCGGGGGAACGCTTTCCCACAGCGGTGAAACCTGGGCAATCCTCATAACAACACTCTCCTTTGATCCTAGACAGCCATCCGGGTCAGAGCACCCTGCTGTCCCACGGCATTCTTTCCATTCTGCCTGTTCGATTCAATTGACATCTTTGAGACAGACGCACTCTTTTTGTCGTCTCCCCGCACAGTCGAAGATAGCTTCGAGGATCAGACAGTCAAGCAAGCGCCATACCGTCTCACGATTCACAGACCTGGTTCTCTCAGCGTGATCGGTAAGACTCAATGAATCAATAACTTACAGATAACAAACCGGCAAACTACGACATGGAGGAGGCGCCTCAAGGCTGTGGATTCTGTTGATAATTCACGCGAACGAGAGAAGAAAGCTGTGACAGGCTTGCGGCGGCGCGCAAACCCGCCACAGAGAGAACAACAGTCCGGACAAGTACAACGTCAGGGGATATCTTCGAGGATAGAGGATTGAATGGGAGGGAGAGGTCCGGCCTCGCGGGGCGCAGGGGGAAACACCACCGGCGAGCCCACTTGATTGGCCCCCTGGATCAATCCGACCGACAGCTGCGGACCCAGCGTCATCGCGGCGCCGCTCCAGGCCTGCCCGGTCGAGGGATTGCGGAAGTTGAACGACTCAAAGTTGTTCCCGAAATTGTAGATGTAGCCTTGCGTCCCTTGATTATCCACGTACAGATTACCGGGACCGACGAGGCCGAAAAGCGGCGCGACTCCCCCGCCGAGCCCGCGTACGCTGGAGACGGATTGTGCGCCCGCCGGGGAGACGGACATCAGCAACGCCACGCCCATACCAGTTACCCATCGCATCCTGGACATCACGGCCACCTCCTTTCCACTCGGCATAGACAGCACGCTCCGTTTATGGTACCAAGCCAGGCGATCACCCGGGCAGTATGGGCCAACCTCGATCCGGCATCAAGGAGTTTGTTATGACGATTCGAATTCTCCGCGGACTCCTTCTCCTAGGGACTGCGACAGCGCTCGCCACCTGGACGGTCCCACCCACCTTCGGGTTGGAAGTGACCAGGCCGATCCCGACCGAACGGCGCGAGGCCGTCTCGCTCGCAGACGCGGTCGTCAAGGCGCTGCAGAACAATCTCGATATCAGCATCGGCCGGCAAACCAGGGAGAGCCGCCTGGCCGACATCGTGATCGAGCAAGCCAAGTTCGATCCCACAGTCAGCTTGAACGGACAGTACAACCGCCAAGTCACCCCGCTGAATCGGCCGGTTCTCGGTTTCACCGGAGCCAATCTGCAGGAGATTACGAAGTTCGACCAGAACACCTCCACCGTCACCGCCGATATCACCCAGAACCTCCCCACCGGCGCCAACTACGACCTGAACTACAGCCCCCAGCGCAGTTTCGTGGGCGGCCCCAACACCTTCCTGTTCAACCCCGCCTGGACGGGCGGCCTCGCCTTGACGGTCACCCAACCGCTCTTGAAAAACTTCGGCATGGAAGTGAACAGGACGTTCATCTCCATCGCGCAGAACAATGCAACGGTCGAACAGCACGTCTTCCTCGATCGCGTGCTGACCGTCATCGCCAGCGTCGAACAAACGTTCTGGGAAGTGGTGTTTTCGAATGAAAGCCTCAAGGTCGCGCAGGCCGCGCTCAAGGCGGCCGAAGAACTGTTGGCCAGCAATCGCGCCAAGGCCAAGGCGGGCGTCATGTCGATCGTCGATGTCTTGCAAGCGGAAGCCGCCGTCGCCTCGCGGGTCGAGCAGATCCTCGTGGCCGAAAAATCCATTCGCGACCAGGAAGACCAATTGCGCCGCCTGCTGAATCCCGCCGAAGAGGAATTACGGCAGGACCTCCGGCTGATTCCGGTCGATCCGCCGACGACGGTCCTGGAAGCGATCAGCCTGCAAGAGGCCATCGACATCGCCATGGAGCGCCGCCCGGAAATTCTGCAGGCCGGCAAAAATGTGGAGAGCAGCGACCTCAACGTGAAGTTTGCCAAGAATCAACTCTTGCCGACCCTCTCGTTTCAGGGCACGATGGGGCTCTCAGGGCTCGGCGCGGACTACGGCGACGCCACCAGGCGGAATTTCGGCGGGGACTTTTACAACTACGGCGCCGGTCTGGTCCTCAGTTACCCGCTCGGCAACCGCTCGGCCTACAGCACGTACAACAAACGGCAGCTGGAATCGCGCAATGCCCAGTCGTCGCTGCAAAGCGTCCGCCAGCAGGTGATCGTCGGCGTCCGCGAAGCGGTCCGTCGCGTCCACACCGATTTCAAGCGGATCGAAACCACCAAGTCCGCCCGCATCATGGCCGAAAAGCAATTGCAGGCCGAACAGGAGCGATTGAAGGTCGGCCTCAGCACGACGCGGTTCGTGCTCGACTTTCAACGCGATCTCGCCACGGCTCAGGGCAATGAACTTCGGGCCATCGTGGACTACAATAAATCTCTCTCGAATCTCGCGCGCAACAAGGCCACCACCCTCGAACGATACGACCTGAAACTCGAATAGCTGTCCATGATCCGGCCTGGGGAAGCGCGATCGACCCATGCGACTCAGGCGATCGAGCGGGGAGCAGCCCTCGGACTGCTCCCCGTTGCCGCGACGATTCTCTTCTATGCTTCCCCCGCAGCCATCCGACAACAGAGCCTCTACCAGTTTTTCCCTCAACTCTGCGCCTATGCGGCTTTCATCGCCTGGGGCCGGTTCAATGCCCCGATCGTTCAGCGCCTCGGCCTGACACCCTCGCTCCTGCCGCAAGGCCTTCGTTGGGGGGTGGTCACGGGACTGGCGCTCGGAACCATCAATGTGCTGCTCATTCTCTATCTCTCGCCTCTCCTGGGAGGAGACTACGAATTTCTCGCCGACACGCCGCATGCAAAGATTCCCCTGTGGCTCATGGTGCCCTGGTTCATCCTCTTCATCGCCGTGATGGTCGAATCGAACTTTCGCGGCTTTCTCCTGGGACGGCTCCTGGCCTTGGGATTTCCGGCTCCGGCGGCCGTCCTGACCAGCGCCCTCCTGTTTGCGTTCGATCCCTTTCTGGTGGCAACCTTTCAGCACCTCCATTGGATAGCCGTCTGGGACGGCCTGGTATGGGGGACTCTGTGGGTCCGGTTCCGTAATCTCTATGTGCCCATCCTGGCCCATGCGGTGGAGGTGATCGTGTTGTATCTTGTCATGCGAACGGTGCTGATGTAGTCAATGAATCCTTCCTTCTCCAGCCACCTCGTCAACGATGTCTTCGGCGATCCAGGCCTGTTCGTCGAAGTGCGCTGGTCGAAGCGCGCGTTGCTGTTCGATCTCGGTCATAACGATGCCCTGGGTCCCACCCGCCTGCTGCGCGCCGGCGACATTTTTATCTCCCACACCCACATGGACCACTTCATCGGGTTCGATGCCCTCTTGCGGGTCGCCCTGGGACGAGGGAAGACCCTGCGGCTCTACGGACCGGCCGGCTTGATCGCCAACATCGAAGGGAAACTCCATGGCTATACCTGGAACCTCGTGGACGGCTATCCACTCATGATCACCGTGCAGGAGTTTCATGACCGAGCGATTCGGAGCGCGACCTTCCTCGCAACCGACGGATTCCGCCGCCAGGATGCCCAGGATCAACCGCTCATCAGCCGGCAACCCGGAGGTTGCTTTCACGTTCTCGAAGATCCCATGTTCACCGTGCAGGCGGTGGCACTAAATCACCGTATTCCCTCTTTCGCCTACTCGCTGCAGGAGCAGTTCCATGTGAATATCAATAGAGAACGGCTGCACGAGGCAGGGCTGCCGGTCGGCTATTGGCTGAAGGAAGTGAAGCAATACCTCTGGCAGGGCAAGCCGGACGACTTTCGATTCCAAGCCACGCTCTATCATGAACACCTCAAGGAGGAACGCGAATTTCTCTTGGGCGAGGTCCGCGAGCGATTCATCACAATCAGCCGCGGCCAGAAGCTCGCCTATGTGGTGGATGCTCGCTACGATGAGGAGAACGAAGCCAAAGTCGTCGAGCTTGCGCGCGGCGCCGACATCTTTTACTGTGAGGCGCCCTATCTGGACCAGGATGCGGACAAGGCCAGGGAACGTTACCACCTCACCGCACGCCAGGCGGGGCTCATGGCCAGGAAGGCCGGCGTGCGCGAGTTGGTCGTCTTCCATTTTTCCCCGCGTTACACGGGCCTTGGACATCGCATCACGGCGGAGGCGCAAGAGGCATTCCGAGGAAGCTGAAGGAGGAACAGGATGGGCGACTGGGTGAAATTCGTGCTGTACTTTCTATTGGGCGGCACCATTGTCAGCGTCTCGACCTATCTCGGCTCGCAAGGCCGATCGTTCCTCGCCGCCTTCGCCAGCACCTTTCCCGCCATGACCGGTGCCACGTTTATCCTCATCTACCTGAACGGCGGCAGCGACCACCTCGTGACCTACGCCAAAAATCTGTTGTGGTTCGTGCCACCCTGGCTGGTCTATGTCGGCTGCATGATCTACGGCGTGGAACGTATCGGCTTCTGGCTCTCGATGGTGGGCTCACTGGTCCTCTATATGGGGTGCGTAGGGCTGGTGAAACTGCTGGTGCGGTAGGGCTTACAGCTTGTCGGATGAGGCACAATTGTGTACACTCCACATCAACGAGGTATGACAATGACAAAAACCATGTCGCTCAAGCAGGCCCGGTCCCGATTCTCCTCCTTGGTGGACAAGGCCGATCGTTTGTCCGAGCGGGTAATCGTGACGAAAAATGGAACCCCTAAAGCGGTGGTCATGGGGGCGGAAGAATTTGAAAGCTGGATTGAAACGTTGGAGCTGCTCTCAAATCCCAAAGCGGTCAAAGCTCTTGAGCAAGGACTGAAAGAAGCGAAAGCGGGGAAACTTCGGTCGTTCAAGGACGTGTTCGGCGAAAAGCAGTGAGACAAGCGAGACTCACCCCACAAGCCATCAAGGATGTGGCCTCCTTCGACGCCGGAACCCGCGACAAAATCAAAGACGCCATCCGCCACCTCGCAGACCATCCCCTCGACGGCAAACCGCTCAAAGGAAAATTTCAAAAGGATAAGGTCTGGTTCTACCGAGTCTGGCCCTACCGAATCCTCTACCGGAAGACCGGCAGCGAGTGGTTGGATATCTTGGCAATTGAACATCGCAAGGATGTCTATCGCTAGGCCGTCTTCACTCCTAGCAGATGCTGCGTCAGATTGTAGCGTTTCCATGGCCGATTCCCTGGTCCTCTACATGTGCTGCGTAGGACTGGTGAAGTTGCTGGCGCGGTAGGCAAGCCTCCGCGTTTCGACATTTCTTCCCCTGTCGCGTATACTTCGTTCAATATTTCAAAGGCATCTGAGATGAATTCCCACACGATCATTGAACTGTTGACGGAACGGATTCCTCACGTGATCGCGATCTATCAATTCGGATCGCAGGTCCATGGCACCGCCAGCTCGACGAGCGACATGGACGTGGCAATCCTAGCCCGCGACCCGATTTCTACTGAACAGCGCTTTCACATCGCACAGGACCTGGCAGTCCAACTCCGTCGAGACGTGGACCTCCTGGATCTCCGTGCCACACCCACCGTGATGCGGATGCAGGTGCTCGCGACCGGACAATGCCTGGCAACGAGGGACACCGAGGCGAAAGCCGAGTTCGAAATGTATGCCTACGCTGACTATGCGAGACTCAACGAGGAACGACGGGAATTGGTGAAGGGCATTAAAGAACGCGGACTCGTGTATGGCTGACGACGTCATCCGCAACAAAGCGGCCAGCATCGAACACCGCCCGCTTCGCATCGCAATCATCACCAAACACCTGAACAACCTCCGCTCCTTCTCCTCGACGATTGTGAAAACCTGCGCGTAACCATTCCCGGATGAGACAACAGCAAGGTAGGCCGATAACAAAAACCATTTCGCTCAAGCAGGCCCAATTCCAACTCTCTTCCCTGATCGACAAGGCCGACCGTTTGTCCGAACGCTGTATCGTGACAAAGAATGGAATTCCCAAAGCGGTCGTGCTGGGTATAGAAGAATTCGAAAGCTGGGCTGAAACGTTGGAATTATACTCAAACCCCAAAGCGTTCAAGTCTCTTGAACAAGGATTGAAAGAGGCCAGCGCAGGAAGGTTCAGGTCGTTCAAAGACGTGTTGGGGACGAGCAGCATCTCACAAAGGCTCTGAAACCGCTGAAGGGCCTGTTGAAATGGGACAATCGACCGTGGCCCTACCGATAGGAGAGAAAGTTCTCCTCGATACTTGGCGCATGTCACCAGATAGACTTACTGCATGCCAGGTGGATTGCCTTTGGTAGCCCCAAACACCAACGGACATTGCGAATAGTACCCCGCCCTTGGCGTGGACCTGGTCAATCTCAAAGCCTTCGCTCATCATTATCCCAAAGCCGAGGTCTGTGTCGTGGTGCAGGATGTGGAGCGGCCCTTTCACAAGCGCAGCGAATCACTCCCCGTCACCTACTGTGGGCTGAAGGAGTTGGTGGCATCAGTGACAGCGGTGCCATGACACCCAATCCATCTTCTGTCTTTCTATTCCAAGAAAAGACTCCCGGTACCTTTTTGAACCTCGCGAACCAAGATGGCAAGACATAGGGGCGATCCAGGGAAGACTCATGGTCGTGGCCTACACCAGACGAGATCCTGACACGATCCGCATCATCTCATTAAGAAAGGCGAATAGCCGTGAAAAGACACTCTTCCAAGAAACGCTCAAAGACGAACTGGACAACAGTTGACGCGATGGCCGACAAGGACATCGATTACTCTGATATTCCCGAACTCGGGAAGGATTTTTTCAGGCACGCGCCCCTCGTCCTACCGGAGCCGAAAGCCACAGTGACCATGCGCGTGGATCGGAAAGTATTGGATTGGTTCAAAGCGCAAGGGCGTGGCTATCAAACCCGGATTAATGCCTTGCTGCGCGCGTATATGGAAGCGCATAAGACTTGATGGGCGGCGCAAGCGGGGGAATTTGTCGAGCTGCGGAATCAGCCAGAGGAGCAACTCATGACACGCCTGCACGGCTTGAGGCACGCTGGGAGTCGACATCCACTCACTCCATTACACCAACGAGCGTTCACGGAAACCCGACCGGAGAAGAGCAAAGGGTCAAAGCACAAAGGGCACTGGGTTACTCAATGTCCTGGGCAAGACGGAAGCCGATGTGGTCGCTCCGGCCGCCATTAAGGAACCCGGCGTGGGCATCGGACGAGAGCGGAGGGATACCATCCCGGTAGGAGCCGCCCCGGATCACGCGCGTGAAACATTTGTCTTGTAAGTGCTAGAACTTAATCTGACAGTCCGGTAGAGTCCTCTCCTTCACGAAAGGAGTGAGGACCATGACCACCGAACAAAAGATCATCAGGGCGAAGGTCGGCGTGTTGGAATTGGCGAAGCAACTGGGCAATGTCTCCAAGGCCTGTCAGCTGATGGGCTATAGCCGGGACAGCTTCTATCGCTTCAAAGAACTCTATGAGACCGGCGGTGAGGCAGCCCTTCAGGAGCTCTCCCGCCAGAAGCCACTGCTAAAGAATCGGGTAGCGGCGGAGGTCGAACAGGCCATTGTGTCCATGGCGGTGGCCCAACCAGCCTGGGGCCAAGTGCGGGTGGCCAATGAACTGCGCAAGCAGGCGGTGACCATCTCGCCGGCGGGGGTCCGGTGCATCTGGCTCCGGCATGATTTGGAAACCATGCGGAAACGACTCAAGGCGCTGGAGGCCAAGGTGGCCCAAGAGGGCCTGGTCTTGACGGAAGCCCAGGTCGTAGCGTTGGAGAAGGCGAAGGCGGACAAAGAAGCCCATGGCGAATTCGAGAGCGAGTGTCCGGGCTACTGCGGCGCCCAAGACACCTTCTATGTCGGCACGCTCAAGGGCGTCGGGCGGATCTATCAACAGACCTTCATCGACACCTATAGTAAGGTCGGGTTTGCGAAACTGTATGACCGGAAGACGCCGGTCATGGCCGCCGATCTCCTGAATGATCGGGTACTGCCCTTCTTCGAGCAGCAGGAGATTCCCTTGAACCGAGTGCTGACCGACCGCGGGACCGAGTACTGCGGCACACCCGAGCGGCATGAGTATGAACTGTACCTGGCCGTGGAAAACATCGACCACACGCGGACTAAGACGCGGCATCCCCAAACGAACGGGATCTGCGAACGGTTCCACAAGACGATGCTGAATGAATTCTATCGGGTTACGTTTCGGAAAAAGATCTATCGCACGATCGAGGAGTTGCAGACCGATCTCGATGCGTGGATGGCAGACTACAACCACCAGCGCCCACATCAAGGCCGCTGGTGTTATGGCAAGACCCCGATGCAGACATTCCTGGACAGTGTGGCGTTGGCAAAGGAGAAAATCTTAGCGGCATAAACCCGGTGAGGACTCGCTGTCTGTCCGATGAAGTCTTGACTTATACATTTGTCTGCATCCGTCCCGCCATCAAAGCAATCTTTCACCCACTCGTCTACATTCCCGCTCATGTCATACAACCCGAGTCCGTTGGGTTTCTTTTTCCCTACGGGTTGAGTCCTCCTAAGACTATTAAGGAAATTCCACGCATAGTCAGACAGTTCTTCTTCCCGTGAAGTCCCTGCGTACTTTTCGCCCTTGCCTCCGCTCGTCGCCGCATACACCCATTCCTGGTCGGTTGGAAGTCGATAGCGTTTACCCGTCGCAGTTGACAGCCACTTCGCGTACGCCACCCCGTCGTCCCACGACACGTTGATCACGGGACGCGTTTCTCGACCCCAACCTTGATCGAGCGGTCGGCGTCCTGCAGTCATATCTACATATTGGTCGTACTCGTCGAACGTGACTTCGTAGCGACCTAGAAGAACCGGCTGGTTGGGAATTCGCACCATCTCCGGTTCGCGCACCTGGACCATGTGTAATCGAGCGCGCACTATCGATCCGGCATATTGGACGGTCACTCCCTCTCTCCATGACCATGTGACTAACCCACCAAACAGGAGGATCAGCATCCCGATGACGCCCGTTTGTATCCAACTTTTCCGGCGACTGGCATTGACATAGGCAACCGCATCTTCTTTCAAGTCGCGCAGTCGCCGAAAGGCCTTGCGCTGTGTCCTCGTCGCCAACCCAGACCAACGTGAACCTCCGTTTTCGCGCCACTCCTTGGCGAGCGCTTCCGCCAGTTGGAGATTCTGGATCTCTTTACGTCGTTTGGTGATCTCTGTTCTGAGCGTCCCCCAATAGGGCTCCTTGTCGCGGTTGTACCGGAGTAACGTCTCGTGGGCCAGATCCACAAGATCAGTCGAAGCCTCGTTCCGTGTGGCGGTTGACAGGACCACAAGACGTGGTCTCGCCGGGGCGCCTCGCGACGTGTCCCGTCCTCGCAACCCGCTAAGTTGATTCAATATGGTTTCTGCCTGCTCTCCTCCACCCGCGGCCTGGAGCGCGACCGATTTGGGTATGGTGCGACGGGTATCTTGGATGTCCTGCCTATCCCCGCCGACATTGACCAACGCCGTGAGAAGATTCAATGCCTTCTGTTTTCCGTCTCCGAGGCTTTCCAAGAGTGCATCAGCACTCTTGGAAAGCGCGCCTCCCACACCCCCCAGCTCGTTATAGACGTTCCTACTCAGCTCGTTGCTCTGGCCGTTCCGGCTCTCCAACCAGAGAAGACGCAGCAGATTTTCGACCAAGGGCAGGGCTCCTGGCTCGTCGCGTGCTTCTTGCACGATCTCATCGGGCAACAAATCGTCGCTCCAGCGGAGTCCCGCCAGTTTCGCCGGCGTCTGCACCACGTCTTTGAGACCGTGGCCATCAATGGGATTCAGAAGATACCGAGCAGCCTTCTCGTGCAGGAGTGCTTGCAGGCGCGGAAGGGCCGTAAACTGCATCATGAAATCGCTCCGGATGGTCGTGACGAGATGCAAGGGACCATCCTGGTCGGATAAGGCGCTCGCCAGCAAGGCGTCGAACCGTTCACGAACCTTCCTGTCTTACGTGAGTGTAAACACCTCTTCGAGCTGATCAATCACCAGCACGAGGGCTTCACCGCTGGGAACCCAGTCGCGAAGCCCAACTTGGAGGGCGTTGTCATCGCCCTGCAGAATGCGATGGCATTCACCTACTGAAAGCGTTCTCGGTTCGTAGGCGAGGCTCTTGCTCAACGCTTCAGACAGGTTGAGGATCGGGTCGGTGCCAGGACGCATCGGCTCGACAACGCGCCATCCTCGCCACGTCCCCGCCTCCGTCGAGCCCGCCCACCCCTTTTTGATCGTGGGAATGAGGCCGGCTCTGACGAGCGATGATTTTCACACACCGCTCGTGCCTTCCACCTGAAGCCATCGACGATACCGGCCATCGAGCCCTAGGCCTAGACAACTGACCGCATCCAGCGTCTCTTTCTGCCGACCGAAGAAAAATTGTGCCTCGTCCTCCCCGAACGCTTCGAGTCCGGGAAATGGGCAGACATCGCTCGGGACAGAAGGCGTAGGGAGCGAGACTTGGCCGCCCCCCTTGCGAGAAAGTCGCTGGGCCAGCACTCCATAATCGATGTCACTCAGTTTTTCTGGTAACGCCTCTGCTTGAAGGGTGGCCAGAAAGGGCGGTAGCGAATCCGGTGTGACACCAGGCAAGAGGAGGGGAAAGATCGGCAGTTCCTGATCAATATGACGCTTGATGGCGAGAGAGAGTTCGAACTTCACCCACCGTCGCACACCGGAGGAGCCCACGAGGATAACGTATCCTCCACATTCGGTGAGTGCGTCCTCTAGTTTCTGAATCCAGTTATCGCCCCATCCAATTCCTTCACGGTCCCACCAGACCTCAACTCCTGCCCCTTTTAGGCCATGTGCGACTTGCGTCGCGATCTTGCGATCGAGGCCGGCGTAACTGAGGAAGATCGCACTCACAACAAGCGCTGATCGCTTTTTCACAGTGCCTCGAAGATCACGCGGCGGTGGTCTTTCAGGTCTTCGTAGGTGGAGGAGAGATAGTTCGTTGCCATGGCAGTGGTTGGGCGATTAGAACATGCCTGCTTCCGGTAACCCGCTGCCGCATTGTACGCCACCATCCAATAAAGACAAGGCACAGGATCCCAATGGTCCTATTCAGGACTGCAGTCCCAATAACATCCTGGAGACTGCCTGGCTAAGGCCTTGGGAGGCCGACCTCTTTTCACTGTCACCTGCCCCTCCTCTCGTCGCTCCGCCTGATACAACCACTACCGACCGCCTTTTCAGAACAAGCTCAAGTCATCCTTGATGGTCAGTCCAAAGTGCTCCTGGAGCAGCTGCCGACACTCTTCTTGATCTTTTACGTGAAGTTCTCTTGTGGCCCCGTCCGACCGGATCTTGAGCCACCGGTCGGTGAAGATTGTCCGCCCCTTCAACGTCGGCACCGTGCAAATGAGCCGCTGGGTGAACAGTGAATCGGGCGAATGTGAGTGGTAGTAGTTCGCGAACGTATAGTCCACCGGCAAATTCGGCTCCAGCGTGAAGGAATAGAGGTCCGTCCAGGCCCCATCAATCTCACATTGCAGCAGATAGTCTCCTCGCCCATCGGTGACGAGCCGGAATCGATCCGGCCCCTGCTGCTGTTCCTGGCCGATCGTCAACAAGAACGGTTCGCGTAATCCATTGCCGCCGAATCCGACATCGACAACCCAGCGCTCCTCCCCCACGGAAACCAGCAGCGCCTGATGGCTGCGTGGGCGAACTCCTTCCGCGCCGTACAACACCCGCGCGGCCAGCCTGGTCACTGCAAATCCAAGGTCCTCCAGCAACAGCGCAAACAACCCGTTCAGCTCGAAGCAGTAGCCGCCCCGCCGGTTCACCACGATCTTTCGAAAGAGGTCCACAGGCTCGAGGGAAATCGGCTGTCCGAGATGGATATCCAGGTTCTCGAACGGCACGGTCAACACATGAGCCAGATGCAAGGCACGCAGGATCTCGGCGGAATGGTCCACCGACCCTTCATAGCCGATTCGCGTGAAATAGGCCGGGCGATCGAACATGTTGTCCTCCCTGGTCATGGCGCCATTATACGAATCCGACCGAGCCGATCGCACCATCTCGCCGCTACAGTGACGACATTGCGGTGGCCTCCCGCACTTGCTACGATGGTCGGTCTTTCTCTCGAAGGAGCCGCCGGAGTGGCACAGCGTATCCCCTCAGATCAATCTTCGAACGACCTGATCGTCGAAGGCGCGCGCCAAAATAATCTAAAAAACATCTCCCTTCGAATTCCCCACGACAAGGTCACCGCCATCACCGGCCTGTCCGGATCGGGCAAATCCTCGCTGGCCTTCGACACGTTGTTTGCGGAGGGGCAGTGGCGCTATGTGGAGTCCCTCTCCACCTACGCGCGGATGTTTCTCGACAAGGTGACCCGCCCGGACGTCGATCGGCTGATCAACATCCGTCCCGCGATCGCCATCGAGCAGAAGAATCCGATCCGCACGGCCCGTTCGACGGTGGGAACCGCCACGGAACTCGCCGATCTGCTGCGGCTGCTCTTCGCCAAAATCGGCAAGCCGGTCTGCCCGGACTGCAAGCAGGAGGCGCGAGGCTACCACCCAGGCTCGGTCGCCGAGGAACTTCTGGCGCAATTCCAGGACGAACTAGCCATGGTGCTCTTTCCCCTCAAGGACCTTGGCCCAGGCCATGACCGGTCGCTGCTCGACTCGTTGCTCAAACGGGGTTTCACCAGACTGCGCTACGGCGACGAGCTGCTGAACCTCCATGAGCAGGCTTCGCTCCCGGAGAAGCGTGAGTCCGGCCTGCAGGTCCTGTTGGATCGCCTCGTCCTCAGAGCGGACAATCGGCATCGCTTGATCGAAGCGATCGAGACCGCGTTTCAGGAAGCCGAGGGCCTCTGCCAGGTCGAGGTCATCGGCCATGGGCTCCGCACCTACGGCACTGACTTCCGCTGTCAGGGCTGCGGGCGGACCTTCGAACCGTTGCGGCCGTTGCTGTTTTCGTTCAACCATCCTTTGGGCGCCTGTCCGGAGTGCAAAGGATTCGGCAACATCCTGCAGTACGACCGGGACCTGGTCATCCCGGACCGCAGCAAGTCGCTCGCCGACGGTGCCATCGAGCCTTGGAGCAAGCCCGGTTCGGACTGGTGGCAGAAACAACTCCTGTTGGCGATGAGGAAGCAGGGCGTCGACCTGACGGCCCCGTTTCAAGAGCTTCCTGCGGAGGTGCAACGACTCGTCTGGGAAGGCAGCGACAAGGTCGAAGGCGTGCGACAGTACTTCGACTATTTGGAAACCAAACGCTATAAGCTGCATGTGCGGGTGCTGCTGAGCCGCTATCGCAGTCCCGCCACCTGCCCGACCTGCCACGGCAGCCGCCTGAAGCCGGCCGCCCGATTCGTCAAACTGGCGGGGCGCGACATCGTGGAGATCGGGGAACTCACCATCGAGGCGGCGGCAGAATGGTTTCAACGCCTGGCCCTGCCGACCTTCGACGCGGAAGTCGCCAAAGACATCCTGCGCCAGCTCCAGGCCAAACTGAACTTTCTGCTTCGCGTAGGGCTGGGCTACCTCACCCTCTCGCGCCAGACCAAAACTCTGTCCGGCGGGGAAGCGCAACGGATCGCCTTGGCCAACCAGCTCGGCTCCCGTTTGGTGGGGACGCTCTACGTGCTGGATGAACCGACGATCGGCCTCCATGCGCGCGACACTGCCACCCTTGCCGGCATCCTCCGCGACCTGGCCGACCACGGCAATACCGTCGTCGTCGTTGAACACGACCCACTGATGATCCAGGCCGCCGACCACATCGTCGAATTGGGGCCGGCCTCCGGCGAGCAGGGCGGCCGCATCGTCTGCGCGGCGCCGCGCGAACAATTCATCGCCGACCCGCAGTCACTCACCGCCCGCTACCTGCGCGGCGAGACGACCATCCCCCTTCCGAAAACCAGACGCTCCGGCAACGGCAAGGTGCTCAGCATCGCGGGGGCCGCCGAGCACAACCTGAAAAACCTCCTGGTCCGGATTCCGCTGCACATGCTGGTCTGTGTGACCGGCGTGTCCGGATCGGGGAAAAGCACGCTCATCGAAAAAACGTTGTACAGGGCGGCAGCCCGCGCCTTTCGCGTCGAGTCGTTGCCGATGGGGAAATTTCAGGCCATCAAGGGGCTCGAACATGTGAAGGGTGTGCGCCTCATCGACCAGCAGCCGATCGGCCGGACTCCCCGCTCGAACCCCATCACCTACCTGAAGGCGTTCGACGAAGTTCGCATGCTCTTCGCCTCCGAGCGGGAGGCCCTGCGGCGAGGCCTGACACCAGGCCACTTCTCCTTCAATTCTGCCGAGGGGCGTTGCGAACGTTGCGAGGGCAACGGTTATGAAAAGCTGGAGATGTATTTTTTCGAAGACATCTATGCCACCTGCGAACAGTGCGACGGCAAGCGCTTCAAACCGAATGTGCTGAATATCCGCTACCGTGGCAAGACCATTCACGATGTGTTGAACCTGACGGTGGCGGAGGCGCAGGCTTTTTTCTCCGGGACGCCCAAACTGACCGAGAAGCTCCACCTGCTCGCTTCGATCGGGCTGGGCTATCTCCGGCTCGGCCAGGCTGCCACCACCCTCTCAGGCGGAGAAGCGCAGCGGTTGAAGATCGCCGCCGAATTGAAAGATCCCTCGGCACACAATCTGCTCTACATTCTAGATGAGCCGACCACCGGCCTGCACCTCGACGACATCAAGAAGCTGCTGGCCGTCCTGCACAAACTCGTGGAGGCCGGGAATACGCTCATCGTGGTCGAGCACAATTTGGATGTCATCAAGACCGCCGACTGGGTGATCGACCTGGGACCGGAAGGAGGCGAGGCGGGCGGGCATATCGTCGCGGAAGGACGCCCAGAACAGATCGCGAAGGTCGCCCAGTCCCACACAGGCCGATTTCTGGCGAAGGTGCTGGGCGCGCCGCGTGCCGAACCTCGTGAAGCGTGAAGCGCATCTCGCAAGAACAGAAAGTCTTTCCGCCATGCGAAATACGGATGACGAGAGACGAGCGATGCAGTGTCTAGGCTTGGTCCACAGGATGTTCAAAAAGTCTGTCCAGCGAGGCCGCAGCCGATGGATGGGCCGGAGGCGTAGCCTCTGGGCTACGTTGAGGACGCGTCCGAGGCGAGAACAAAGCCGGCGGGCTTTTTCAACATCCTTGTTAGTTGAAGGTGGGATCGAACGGCATGTCGGCATAATGCCGGGAGGCGTCGTCGAGCGAGAGGAAGACATCCGACCAGATACGCTCCGGTTCCTTGTCGAAGACGATCGAGGGATCGGCAGGCAGCGTGATCCATGAACCGATCTGCATCTCCGATTCCAGCTGGCCCGGCCCCCATCCTGAATAACCGAGGTAGGCGCGAAACGATTCTTTCCCCTCTCGCTTCGTCAGAATTCGCTCCATGATATCCAAGTCACCCCCGAGGCAGACGCCGTCGAACACCTGGTGCGAATTTTCGGGGATCTGATTGATGCGATAGAGCAGCATCACCTGGTTGGTTTGCACCGGCCCCCCGGAATACAGCACGTGCGGTTGGCCTTCCAGGATCGGGACTTGAGGAAGCGCCTCGGAGATGGACATGGCGGTGGGGCGGTTGACGATCACCCCCAGGGCGCCTTCCGGTCCATGCTCACATAGCAGCACCACCGCCTGCCGAAAGTTCGGATCCTTCAACGCCGGCGCAGCCACGAGAAAAATCCCTTTCCCGAGTGGAGTCGTCATGGCTCATCCTACCCTGTGCCAAGAGAGGGCGCAAGGTGAGTCATGGAACAGCCTATACGTCGGCATCAGGCTCCATAGAGGGTCGGGCGGCGGTCGCGCAGGAGGTCGTTATAGGAATTGAGCGCCTTCGTTCTGGCTTCGACCGGATCGATTTCGACGATGGTGAGGTCTTCGCCCTCGCGAGGGGCACGGTGCAGAATGTGCCCGCGCGGGCTGACGACTTCGCTCATGCCGATAAAGGTCAGCCGATCCTTTCCACCCCGTGCCTCGCTGCCGATCCGATTAGCCGTCACGCTGAAGACCCGATTTTCCAAACAACGCGTCACCATCGAGTCCGGGCAATGCGGCAGAACCAGATTGGAGGGATGCGCGATGATGTCCGCCCCCTGTAACGCCAACGTGCGGGCCGCTTCGGGGTAAAACCAGTCGAAGCAGATCATGACCCCCACCTTGGCGAGACCGATGTCCCAGACGTGAAAGCCGCTGTCGCCCGGAGTAAAAAAGAGCGTCTCTTCGAAAAAGAGATGCGTCTTTCTGTAGCAGCCGACGAAGCCCTCAGGCCCGACTACGACCGCCGAATTGAAACAGTCGGTGCCGGCCCGTTCCGGCAACCCCGCGACGATCGTCATTCCACGCCGTCCGGCAATATCCGCCAGCCGTTTCGTGGTGGCTCCGTCCGGCACCGGCTCCGCAAGCCGCAGCACTTCCTCCTGCGACACGAACTGGTACCCGGTTGCGAACAACTCCGGCAAGACGATGAGGTCCGCCTCCACCTGCTCAAGCCGAACAGTCACAAGGTCGAGGTTGCGAACGACCTCTCCGAACGACGGATCGAATTGGAAGTACCCGACTCGCATCACGCAGCCTTTCTACGTAAACAAAAACGGGCAGGGAGTGCCCTGCCCGTTTCGTCATCACACGCCGTTCACCTGCAAGAGATACTTACATGCCCTCGGACAGGTGGGGGATGGCGTTCTCGACCGATTTGGTCGCCACATCGGCATGGCCGGCCTTGCCGTGTTCGATACCGTCCTTCAACCCCTTGATCCCTTCGGCGACGTGAGGGTTCTTGGTTTCGGCCATCGCACCCTCGGCATGCTTGAGCGCCGCTTCCGCATGCTTCACCAGCGCGTCCGCATGGCCTTGCTTTCCGTGGGCCACCGCTTCCTTGGCGTGCTCCACCGCTTCCGCCTGATGTTTATTGGCTGCCGCGAAGGCCACGCCGGCCACCATCGGTGCCCCGACGAGCGCCATCATGACACCGGCCACCACGACTCCCCGCCACATAGCAGTCTGCATGGAACCCTCCTCTGTAAGTAGGTGCACAGCATGAGTACACGGATCACTTGCTTTCAGCATAAAGACGGTTCTGCACCCTGTCAAGACGGGCGCATGCCGGGCGGAGCCGCCGGCTCCGACAGGCCCAACAATTTCTGCAAGGCCGACAAATCTTTTTCCACCGGGCAGGCGAAATCCCGGCTCCACTCCCACCAGGATCCCGGGTAGTTGCGCAAATGTTCGTAGCCGGCCAAACGCAAAATAAAGTACAGCCATCCGGAACGGACGCCGCCGGTACAGTAACAGACCGTCTCGTGTTTCGGATCGAGCCCCTTGAGATCCAACTGTGTCTTGATCGCCGCCAGATCCTTCACCGTCGCATCGGGATTGAGGAAGCCGCTCCAGGCCACATGAACGGCGCCGGGAATATGGCCGGGACGCGGGATGCCGGACACTTCTTTCCCCAGATACTCTTCGAGACTGCGGGCGTCCACGATCGTGGTCGTGGGATGCGGCTTACGCACGATCCCCTTCAACTCCTCCTTCATGACGATGGCGGATTCCACCGGTGCCACCGTGAAATTGCCGGGCGCAGGACCTACCGCCCCATGTTCGAACGGCCGGCGTTCGTTGACCCACTTCACCCAGCCGCCGTCCAATACTTTGAGTTTCTTGTGGCCTAAGTATTCCAACATCCAGAACATGCGGCCTTCGTCGCCCCAGTTGTCGAAGGGGTTCGAATAGACGACGACTTCGCTGTCCCGGTTGATGCCGAGCGCCTGTATGCGCTTCTCGATCCGTTTCAGGTCCGGATCCAACAGGCCCTTGGCCACGGCATCGGGGTCGCTGTACTCATGCCAGGTGGAATGCACGGCACCGGGAATGTGGCCGCCGAATTCATAGGTCGCCCTCCCCCGCACGTCGATAATCACAAGCCCCGGTTGCCCCAATCGTTGCTGAAGCGTTTCGCTGTCGATCAATAATGGATGTCGCATGGGTTCCTCGATCTCGGTCGGTGGATACTTACCCCTTGGAGGCAGTCGGACTCAGACAGGCCATCGGTGGCGGCTCAGGCAACGGATCGGCCAAGGCTGCCGCCAATTTCTCATTCAGCGGCAGCTCCCGTTCGTACACCGTAAAGGCGTAGGGTTCGTCCGCCATGAGGCCGTATTTGGTCTTCAACATCTCGTGCTGTCCGTCGGTCAGGATGTGGTACCGGACGCGGGCCGTCAGCGTCAAGCCCTTCGAGCCCTCCGGCATCCGGTAAGTGAAGGGATAGTCCCGGCCGGCCAGCGGGAGCAAGCGGTTATCGTACAGCTCCACGATGGCCGGTTGCCACATTATCCAGCGCCCCATGGTATGGCGTTTCTCGGCCAACAGCTGCTTGCTCCCGTCTTGTACCATGAACTCGACCGTGAAGTGCCGGTCGGGATCGCCGGTCGGAATTTTATGGCCGGCTCCGGCGTTCATGAGCGTCAAGGTCACCGTGACCTGCTCGCCCGGCTTCGGAGCGGGAGGGTCGGCCTTCACCTGAATCGCCACGGCACGCTTCACCATGTCGGGATCGTGCCCCCCGCGCCACAAATGCCGCCTCCCGCGCCGGATCGGCCCATTCTCGGCCACCGGCCGGTCCACTTCCGGCATGTGACAGCTTTGGCAGATGAAACCCCGTTCCTGCATGAAGTACTTACCTTCGTACTCGGCATAGGTCCCGCAGGGCCCGACATTGTAGAACTGCGCCGGCCCGGACACCACATTGTGGCAGCGGGAACACAACTGCGCCGTGCGGAAGCTCGGATCGAATTTCGTCGGGTGCGGCGCGGCCGAATCATCGAAGGGACCGAGAATGGTCCCGTCACGCACATGGCAGGCGGCGCAGGTAATGGCTTCCTTTTGGTATTCCGGATCGTAATGGGGATTGGGTTCTTGCTTGGCCTTCTCCACCCGGCCGCGTGGAATGTCCTTGATCAAGGTCGGCTGCTGATTCTCAAGAGGCGTATGGCAATTCAGACAGACCCAGATGTGTTTGTCTTTTTTCCAATAGGCCTGGAAGAACGGATCCTCGTATGCCCGGGCATGGATGCTGGTTTTCCACTCCTCATAGATCTCACGGTGGCATTGCCCGCAGGACTCGGCCTTCAAGCTGGTCAACCCTTCCGGCACCTTTTGAAAGGGTATCGCATGGGCATAGTCAGACCGCAGCCCGAAGATCACGACCGGCTTCACCTCCGTATAGTAGAGGTAGACGATTCCCACGACCGCCGCGACACCGAGGAGGATTTTCACCCAGATGTTCATGCCTCCACCAACGTCTGGATATGGCGTTCGACCGATGCTGCCAGCGCCGTGAGGTTGTAGCCCCCTTCAAGCGAAGACAGTAGGCGTCCCCGGCAATGGCGCTTGGCAATCCCGACCACGATCGCCGTCAAATACGCGTAGCCCTCCTCCGTCAGTGCCATACTCGCCAGTGGATCGTCCCGATGGGCATCGAAGCCGGCGGAGATGATGACGAAGTCCGGCTTGAAATCATCGGCGGCCGGCACCAGTACCTTCTGAAACACCGATCGATAGTCGTCGTCCCCTTGGCCGGCCTCCATCGGCACATTGATCGTAAGCCCTTCCGCAGGGCCGCTCCCTCGCTCCGTGGCTCGTCCGGTCCCTGGGTAATGGGGGTACTGGTGCGTGCTGAAGAACAGGACCGAGGGATCGGCCTCAAAGCTGTGCTGCGTGCCATTGCCGTGGTGCACGTCCCAATCGACGATCAAGACCCGCTGCAGTCCATGACGCTTCTGAACGTAACGAGCCGCGATCGCCACATTGTTGAACAGGCAGAAACCCATCGCCCGTCCGGCCTCCGCATGGTGACCAGGCGGCCGGACGGCGCAAAAGACATGCTGCACCTGACCTGCCATGATCGCATCAACCCCGGCCAAGGCCCCGCCTGCTGCGAGATAGGCGGCGGTCAGCGAGCCGGGCGACATGGAGGTATCCGCATCGAGCGAGATTCTGCCGCTGGTCGGTGCCTGCTGATTAAGTGTCGCCACATAGGATGGCCGGTGCACCAGCGTGATCCACTCTGCTTCGGCCTTTCGCGGTTCGATCTTCGTCACCTTAGCTGCCATGCCGCTCTGCTCAAGTCGCTGCATGATCGCACGCAGCCGGTTGGGCGACTCCGGATGTCCGGCGCCCATGTCGTGTTCGAGGTAACGGGGATCGTAGACGAGACCGGTTTTTCCCATGTCAGAGTCCGTGAAACGTCGTTCGTATCCCGTATCTCGATTCCGGAGCCGCCTTCAAGAGACCTGCTTCACGCTTCACGAGATACGATCTGGGTTGCCAGCCTATCATGCAGGAAAGACCATAGACAATGAGCGGAAACGCGTGTTACGGTTGCCGTTCACATCACCCTCGACTCTGGAGACAGCGATGCCGAATCCTCGAATCGAACCGCTGAAAAAGGTGCTGGCGATCGACCCGAACGACGATGTGGCCTGGTTCGGACTGGGAAAGGCCTACATGGAAGATGCCGCCTGGCAGGAAGCGGTGACGGCGCTCCAGAGCTGCATCAAGGTCAAGCCCACTTACTCGGCAGCCTATTATGCGCTGGCGCAATCACTGCAGAAGCTCGGTCGCTTCGACGAATGCCGGCAAGTCTCCGATCAAGGCATCGACGTCTCCACCAAAAACGGCGACGCGATGGTGACGAAGAACCTGGAAGCCCTGAAGGGCACGCTGTCCGTCTGATTCACACAATCCTCTTCGGTCGATAGTCCAAACTCACCGACTCCCATACGAGCCTGAAACGCCTCCGCTACAGAATTCCCCGAAACACCTCTTGCTGCCGGGCGGTGAGCGGCCGAGCGGCGGCGGGATTTTGGATGAGCATGCGGAGACGAGGATAGCCGGACTGTTGTCGTGACCGCTCGACGATCGTCACATTGCTCAGCCGCACGGCGGAGGTCGAGAGCAACGGCTCCACATCCCAGAGCGCAATCAGCACTCCGCTCATATGACGCAACCGCGGCAACAGCAGGCTGATGGCCCCGGAGAAATACTTCACGTCCAGATGGATGGCGGGAGTCCAGCGTGAGAAGCCGGTCTCCTCGTTCAAGCGAGGTACTGAAATCGCCAGCACGACCGGCGCGCAATAGTCGGTCAGTTGCTTGGCCTTCTGCGCGATCCTGGCGAGTACCGCGTCCATGAAAATCTGTTCGGCGGTGGCCGGTCCTTCGTCGATTTCGTCACCCTCGGCGGCAGCCTCTTCCCCCAGCCGCAAGGACCGTTCGACGGTCCCGACCATCGCCGTCACTTCCACGAAGAACCGCTCGCCCTTGAGATGGCATTCCAAATCCGCCGACCGAGCCTGCGATTCGGGCAGAAACCCGACCCTGCTCCCGGCACGTATCAAGAGCGTCGCCAATTCGAGTTCGGCAAGGGCCGATTCCTGTCCGCCACGGTCGAAATTTCCCACACGCGCCAGCAGCCGTTCCAACCGCAACCGGCTGGCGTGATCGTCGCAGTGACGTTGAAGCATGACCCAGCGGCGTTCGAGGGCCTCAGACAGGCGGCGGACCCTTGCGGCCTGTTGAAATGTCCGTTGGCCGAACGCCAAGGCCGCCCGATGCGACGCGACTTTTTTATACCGTTTGAAACGAGGCATGTCCCTCCTCCGTTGACCGAACGACCCGTTAGCCCGCATTATTCATGACGGTTCGTCACGAAATCGTGGAGTCGCGTTGCGAGACGAGCAAGCGCAGCCTCAAGGAACCGAGGCGTACTCGGTGCAGTACGTCAAGAGGCACACGGCGCGATGAATAAAGAGCGCCACGTCTGTGCGCGCCGCCGAGTTGGTGAGGCGGCCGGACCCGAGCAGTGAGCACGCTCGCCGATAGGCTTGTCGCAGCAGCGAATCCGCGATTGCAGTAGAAGTGTTCATGAATAATGCAGGTTAGGCAGGCGCGGCGCCGGCCTCGTCGTCGTCGCCGGCCTTCATCTGTTCTTCACGCTGCGCCAGGGCCGCCGCCACTTCATCCAGCCAACGACCGGCTCCATCGAGCACTTCGCGCACCAGCGGCTCAGGATGGCCGGTGCGTTTCATGGTCCACTGGCAGAGGTAGCCCAGCAGGTCCTCCCGCTCGAACCGGCGGGTGGATTGCGTCGAGAGCAGCGACAATTCCGACAGGCCGGTCCGAAGGATTTCGGCCACGGTGTCCCGACCGTAGGACGTGGCGGCCGTCACATATTGAATCGCGCGGTTGATTTCCTGCTCGGTCATGACTCCACCCTGCGCGAATTGTAACATTCACGGCTGGGCCGTCAAAGGTACGCCCTGGGGCTTTCCACCGGCCGTCGATGAATCTCTTGAACCCCTCGCCTCCGACGATGGTATGATCCTCGGCATCATCCACCTTTATTTTCGGAGCCTTGAGTATGGCCGTTTCACACAAGACCGTCCCCTCCGCCCGAACAGGTCGTCTGTCCGGCACCAGCGAGTTTGCCGACCATTGGGAACTCTCCGACCTGGTCGCCGATCCGGTCAAACAATTCGACCGCTACCTGAAGGACCTCGATGAGAAGGTCTCTCGATTCGAAGCGGCCCGCAAGGACCTGGCCGCCACGATGCCGGAACAGGCCTTCCTGGATCTCTTGACCTTGGCGGAACGGATCACGGGGGATTCCGCCAGGCTCGAGGCCTACGCCTACCTGTGGTTCTCTGAAGATACGAAACAGCTGCAGGCTCGGTCGTTCAAAAACAAAGTGGAGGAACAGCTCACCGCCCTCCACAACCGGCTGCTGTTCTTCGACCTATGGTGGCAGGGTGTGGATGGGCCGAATGCGGAACGTTTGATGGCGCAAAGCGGAGACTTCCGCTATCACCTGGAGACGATCCGGCGATTCAAACCGCATACCCTCTCGGAAGCGGAAGAGAAGATCATCAACGTCAAGAACATCACCGGCCGGAGCGCCGTGCATCAGCTCTACGACGTCGTCACCAACGGCTTCACCTTCACGCTGCGCGTCGGCGGGAAGAACAAGACGATGAATCGCGAGGCCTTGACGGCCTATCTCCGTAACCCGAAAGGCACGGTGCGCGAGGCCGCCTATCGGGAAATGTATCGAGTCTACGAAGCCCAACAGGATCTGCTCGGCGAACTCTACAAAACCCTGGTCGGCGACTGGAAGGCCGAGAACCTCCAGCTGCGACATTTCGCCACGCCCCTGGCCTCCCGGAACCTCAGCAACGACATTCCGGATCGAGCCGTGGACGCCCTTCTCTCGGTATGCATGAAGAACGCCCCGATCTTTCAGCGCTATTTCGGCTTGAAGGCCCGTCTGTGCCATATCAAGACGATGAACCGCTACCATATCTATGCGCCGCACCGGGCCGAGCAGAAGACCTACCGGTATGCGGATGCGGTCCGGATGGTGCTGGATGCATACCACGGCTTCTCGCCGCGCCTCGCTGAATTGGCGCAACGCGTGTTCGCCGACCGCCATATCGACGCACGGACGAAGCCGGGCAAGATGGGTGGCGCCTACTGTTACAGTGCGACCCCCGGCCTGACGCCCTATGTTCTGCTGAATTTCACCGGCGAGGCCCGTGACATCGCCACCATGGCCCATGAATTGGGCCATGCCGTCCACGGGATGATGGCCGAGCGGCACAGCGTGTTCACCTTCCACTCGACCCTGCCGCTGGCGGAAACGGCCTCGGTCTTCGGCGAACGGATCCTTTCGGATGCCCTGATGGCCTCCGAAACCGGCAAGGCGGTGAAGCAGAGCCTGCTCGTCAACCAGTTGGACGACATCTATGCCACCGTCATGCGGCAGGCCTATTTTGTCGCCTTCGAACGGACCGCCCACGACATGGTGGCGCAAGGCGCGACGACCACGGATTTGGCCAAGACCTATTTGACGCTTTTGCGCCAGCAATTCGGCAAATCGCTGCGGGTCCCGCAGGAATTCCAATGGGAATGGCTCACCATCCCGCACATCTATGCGAGCCCGTTTTATTGTTACGCCTATAGTTTCGGCAATCTACTCGTGTTGGCGCTCTACCGCATGTACCAGGAACAGGGCAGCGCATTTGTCCCGAAATATCTGGAGCTACTGGCGACCGGCGGGTCGAAGGCTCCGCAGGCGATTCTGTCGGAGGTGGGTGTCGACATGAATTCCGAAGCCTTCTGGCAATCGGGATTCGATGCGATTTCAGGGATGGTCGATCAACTTGAACGGACGATGTGACGAACGGACGGCTGGAATCTGTTGATTAGTCGATCTGTCGATTACCGGACAATCGGCAGATCGACAGATCGTCTGCGTTGCCGTGGGATTTTCCCGCCCCTGTCAGATCCGAGCGGAAGACCTGTCCGAATCGGCGGCGTTTCCCAGGATTTCTCGCTCCGCCGTCAACCAGTCATGCAGGTGGTAGCCGTCCAAACAACCACGCTGTTCATACAGTTCATAGGCTCGGGCCGCAATTCGAACCTGGATATCCTGTACCGGACCGGCGCCGTTGCCTTGCGCGGACGGTTGCGCGACCCGCTTCGCCGGACGCGAAGCGGCCTTCGTCGACGTCGTCTTTTTCTTCATGCTTGCTCCCTCACAGCCCGCCTCCGGTCGCGGCGCCCGACACTTCGCGGGACAATTCACGCGCGACTCGTGGCTGCACGATAACATATTCGGAACGATTCTGATATCGAAGCATGACCTTGCCTTCGCGACTCAAGCGATCCACCGTCAAGAACTTCTGACTCACGGTACAGCCCGGCAGGTTGCGAAACAGTTCTTCCATCGGACAGATCAGATGCTGCTGCATATATCGCAAGACAGCCGCTTCAACTTCCTTGTCGCGATCCATACCGATCTCCTTCAGAAACATCGACCGCCGGCCCTCCCCCGCCAGCCTGTCATGTGCCGTCAACCGCCCGCCTCCCTTCTTGGGAAACGAACGTACCCCTCGTGCGTCCGGCATTACCGAAAGTGCCAGGCAAGCCCTCCGACGACCGCCGGAGCGGCATAGATGCCCTTGATCCCGACCCCGGTCAGCCCAGCATCCTCGAATTGAAACGAGGTATAGGTGTATTTCCCCTCGCAAAAGATCGCGAGGCGCTCCGTCACCGCCACCTTGATGCCGGCGAGCAGATTCAGACCGGGGGAGGAATTCGAAGCCGACAGGTTCGGACCGGATACCTTGGCATTCACCAAGGCAAGCCCCAGGCCCACGTAGGGCTGCACAGGCCCCCTGGGATAACGGGCCACGACATTGAACGCCATGGTGACGACTCGGACATGTGCGCCGGAACCGAGCGCACCGGCCGTTGCCTGCGCTCCCGCCGCTGAAACAGCCTGTTGCTTCACATGCGGATTGGCGGCGAATCCCTCGACCTCGACACCCAGCCATTGCCGACCCTTGTCGTCGAAGAAGTAGCCGAGCTTCCCGCCATAGAGTCCTGTGTCGGCCAAATCAAGGTTCCCAAAGCCGACCCCGTGGATCGCTCCCGTGCCGCTCACGTGCCGGAGATCGGAGGGAAACGCCGCCCCGGCTTCTCCCGCGATATAGATCTCCGCGCCGCCTGTCTCCGCAAGCGCGCCGAGCAAGACGACGGCAAGGGCGCTATGCAGCAGGCCCTCCGGCCGATCTCTCGTGTCCAGATCTGTCCTCTTGTGATTCATAGCCACGTTCTTGTCGAACGGCCCCCATCCACCGAACGAATCGACTCCTCGAACGCTCACCGGTCCGCCGCCCCTGCACTCATCGATCACTCTCCCCGACCACGGCCTGTCGCGTCTCATCCACGAACCGCTCCGTCGCGTCGTCAAGCGCGCGCCCCCGTCGGCCCTTCGCCGCATGGATGTAGAGCAACTGCGGGCTCACCCGCGGCGGCGCGGCAGGAGGCAAATCCATCTCGTAGGTAACCGGCCTGGCATGGTCGGCCAGCTGCAGGTTCGGATCATAGACACTGTTGAACTTCCACAGCATCTTGACGAAATTCGTTTGCCCATGCAGCAGGTGCCGAGCGGCGATCGTCGCCGTAGACTTGAGCGCCGTCCAGCCCAGATGTTTTTTGTTCAACACCTGTTGCGTCTTTACCAATTCGTCATAAAAATCCGGAAGCGGCAGCGTGGTCGGCAAGACGGCATGCTGAATATCGAAGAGGCGATAGTCCCGCGACTGGATCGGGCGGGATTCGGTCACCCAGCTTTCCGTCCCGGGATAGGGGGTATTCACGCTGATATTGACGATCTCGGGTATCTCCAGGCACCACTGGCGGACGACCTCGAACCGCTTCCGGTCCCAGGAAGGATCGGCGATCAGGTTGATGGCGACCGTGACACCCAACGTACGGGCGAATTCCAACGCTTCGAAGTTTTTTCCCAACGACACACGTTTGCGGTGCTTGGCCAAGCCCTCCTCATCGATGGCCTCGATGCCGAGGAACATGTATTTCAACCCGAGTGTCGTCCAGAATTTGAAGACCTCCTTATGACGCAACAGCACGTCGCCCCTGGTCTCCAAATAGTACTGTTTCCGAATGTCCTGTCGAGCGATGGCCTCCCCGATTTCGAAGGCATGTTTTTCTTGAATGAAGGCCACGTCATCGACGATGAAGACACCGGGCTCTTGGATCCGCGCCAAGTCGTCCACGATCTTGTCGCTGCTGACCGCACGGTAACTCCTCCCGTAGAACGTCCAGGCGCTGCAGAAGGAACAGTCCCAGGGACAACCGCGCGTGAATTCGATCGACGCGCAGGGGTCCAACACGCCGATGAAATATTTGCGTCGATGGCGAACGAGGTCGCGGGCCGGCCGCAGGTCGTCGAGGCTCTCCACGAACGCCGGAGCGGGCCCCTCTTTATCCAGGGTCACGCAACCGGGGACCAGATGCAGGGCATGACGATCATGTTCGACCGCTTGCAGCAGCAGCGGGACCGCGGCTTCCCCTTCACCTTTGAGTACGCAATCGATGCTGCCCGCTCCGTGTCGGAGCAGTTCCTTCGCGATGAATGAGGCGCTATGTCCGCCGACGAGTACAAAGCTCTGCGGAAGGCGTGTCTTCGTCAGTTTCGCAAGATCGACGATCTCGGGGACGTTCGCCAAGTAATTACACGAGAACGCCACTACCTCCGGCGCCCAGCTTTCGAGCAGTCCGGCATAGGTCCGCGGTGTATCGACTTGCAGGTCGATGAGCTGCACCTCATGACCGGCGCACCTGGCAGCCTCCGCGACCAATTCAAGCCCCAAGGGCTCCAGGCGCAGGTAAATCTTGGTATACATCAACGGACCGGGATGAACGAGGAGCACTCTCATCGGATGACCTTGCGAATCCTCACTGAACGATTCCAGAAACCGGTTGGCTCTCCCCCTCTTCAACCTGCCGCTCGATCTGCGCGGCGGCGACCCGCAGTTGACGGGCAAGGGCCCGCCGCTGTCGGATCAACCCCACATCCGGCGACCGGTATTGCAGCAGCACTTCGGCCTCGATTTCATGGCGATCCGCATACATCCGCAGCGCCTCCGCTGCTTGACGCCGCTGGGAAGCGAGCTCAGCCGACTCTTCAACCGACAAAGACTGCTGCACGAGAGGCGGCGCCGATAGGGGCCTGTTGGACGACAATTCCGTACAGCCGGTCAACGACAACGCGAGGACGATGCCTGTCTGCACGACGGAGCGGTTCATGATCGGGCTCCTTTCTCTCTACGAGAGTTGAGAGACGATGGATCACAATGCACCGCGCATCTACTTCATCGTACCAACATCGTACCAAGCAATATACGGTCCCGCCATGGTTTGAACAGAGACCTTGTATACAGCAGGCATTCCCCGCAACCACAGCCGGCCTCGGCGGAGACGGCCTGTGGAAGACTGCGGAAACGACCGTCTCATGACGGTGTTTCGCACAGTGCGGCCGGTGCAGAACCGCCCGTCAGCCGCTCTCTGTGATCGTACGTATTAAAACACAGGCGTCTGCGGATAGCGAGGAGGAACTCGGGAGCGAAGAAAAAAATGCTCATGACTCAGAATGAAACAGAGAGAGTAGCCGCAGCGTCCATCTTTCCGGTCTTGTCTCACGATTTTCATTGAACCATCCCATGGGGCACTTGCCCCTGTGCCTCCTCCGCCCGTTGCTCAGCCTGCTCCGCAGCCACCCGCAACTGTTGGATGAGGACCCGCTTCCGTTCTGCGAGTTTTTGATCCAACAACGTCGGGCTCTGCGACAACACCCGGACCTCGACGTCATGTCGATCGGCCAAACTCCGCAACTCTCTCGCCTCCTGGCGCCATCGGAAGGCCGCGTCGGCGAACTCGCGGGGAGGAGGTATCGGTTGAACGGGCGATACAGCCTTGGCACTGTCTTGAAACGTTCCTGCGCAAGCCGCCAAGGATGTCCACGCGAGGAGGCTACCGAGGAACATCCGATACCGGTTCATGACCATCGTCCGTTTCGTTCATTGCGCCCATACCATCATGAGAACCAATCCACTCCGGATCAGAACGACGATACCTGTGCGCCGACCGACCGTATCAACCCTCGAGGCATGGTGTCCGACACCTGCTGTTGAGGTTGAGGCTTCACTCGACGCTGGTGCACCGGCCGTTCACGGAGCACCACCGCCTTCTCCAGGCGCTGCCCTTCCCGCATGATTTCGACCTGAATTTCCTGTCCCACGTGAAACCGCGATACCACATCCGCAAAAGCCTCCGCTGTGGGAATCGATCGTCCATGAAGCGCGACCACGATATCTCCGCCCAACACCCACGGGACTCCCTCGATCGTCAGGCTCAACCGTCCCGTCTTGAGCCCCGCTTCCTCGGCGGGGCTCCCGTCCTCGACATCTTCCACCAACAGCCCGCTCGCGAGCGGCAGGGTGAACAGGCGTTGGAGATCTTCGGTCACGAACTTTCCCGTGACTCCGAGCCAGGGACGCACGACCCGTCCCTTTTCTTTCAACTCGGCCAGCACCTGCTTGGCGGCATTGATCGGAATGGCGAAACCGATATTTTGCGCGCCCATCAAGGTGGCCGTCGCGATACCGACCACCCGGCCTTGCGAATCCACCAACGGTCCCCCGCTGTTGCCGGGATTGAGCGGCGCCGTCGTTTGTATCAGGCGCGAAGGTGTGAACGGCGTCATGCCTTGCGCCGGCCCCACCCCGCTGATGATTCCGGTCGTCAGGGTAAACCCGAGGCCGAACGGACTTCCCACCACCATGGTCTGTTGGCCGATGTGCAGAGCATCGGAATCGCCGAGCGGAACGGGAGCGATCACCGGCCGCTCCGAAGCGAGTTGAAGGACCGCGACATCCGAAGCGGGATCGAGTCCGACCAACGACGCGGCGACCCGTTGTCCGTTGTACAGCGTAGCGGTCACCGTCCCTGCCCCATCGACGACATGGCTGTTCGTCAGGACCGTACCGGCATCATCGACGACGAAGCCCGCTCCCAACCCGGCGGTAGGCGGGCTCAAGAGCGGATGGGCCGAGTCATAGGTGATGGAGAGCAAGACGGTGGCGGGAGCGAGCCGTTGGTACAGATCGATCGTCCGATGTTCGTCCAGCTCGCTTCCCCCACGCGACGCCTGTGCAGAGGCCGCAAGCGCACAGATTACGGCAACGCTCACGGTCAGATGCGAGAGAAACCCCTGATAACTCGACCCGTCGTGACGCCTCATCCTTCACCTCATCGTCGTTCGTAGCCCCGCATCTTCTCGATCCACGACTCCCGTCTCCGTGGGCCGGGCTTGGTGCTCCGGCGAAGTTGATCGGGAATGCGGCGCGCAAGGCGGATCCGAGAATCCTCCAGATTGCCGCAATTGAGACAACGCACCACCGGTAACCAGGTATGGATCGATCCTTCACAGGGACTGAACAGGGTCTCGATCACCATCAACCCTCGACATCGGCTACATGGCATGCTTCGCCCTCCTTCATACCGACACCGGTGCACCAGATCCTACCGTCCTCGTCCCGTCAGTTCTTGATCCGCACGCATCAGACTTTCGGGAGCCGGCTTCGTTCCGCGATCCTGATCGGGGTTGATCAGAATCGGCACCCGCAGGTTGTCGGGCAACAACACCATTTTTGCATTCGGGCTGTCGTAGAGCTTGTAGCGCAGATACTCCGGAGTCAGTGTCTTGGTGATCGTCTCCTGCGCCTTGGCCTGTCCAAGCGCCCGGATCTTCAGCCCTTCGGCCTCGCCTTCCGAGCGGATCCTGACTGCGTCACCCTCTCCGCGCGCCAGCCGTCTCATGATTTCCGCGTTCTTTTCCGCGATGGTGAGCTCGAACTCCTTTTGCTCCTTTTCCTGTTCCTTGGACTGTTTGCGCTCGACCGCCTCCAAAACGATCCTGGCCAATTCGATATCGGCCAGCGCGACGCTGTGCACGTCCAAATGGCGCCCCTTCAATTTTTCCACCACCACCGCCTGTACCTTGCTGGCGATTTCCGCGCTCTTTTCAGGGACCGCCACCATCGGATAATTCGAGACCACGCTCCGCACCGCGGCCAGGAGCTCCGGCCTCACGACTCGCGGGTAAAAATCAGGACCGATCTCCTGCGCGAGGAAATAGACTTCCTCGGCCACCGGCCGCATGATGATCGCCGCCTTCAACTTCACCAACAGATCGTCCGAACTGAGCGCGTCGACCATTTCCGTATAACTTTGCAACCGAACGTCATAGACATAAATGTCGTTCCACGGGGCCCGCCAATAGAATCCGGACTTCAACGTTTCCGTCGTCAGTCCTTCGGTCAGCGGATACCACCGGAGCCCTCGTTGTCCGGGACTCACGGTGGTTCCGCAGCCCTGCAGAACCCCAATCGAGGCGATGACTAAGAAGATCGTCATATATCGCCACATGGTCTTCTCCTTCTTGATCCGGATGTTCTCGATCAGTGAGGGACCGGCCCGACGGCCTTCGAGGCCCGTTCCCCCCGGGCAAGGTCCCGATGTTGTTCGGCCTTGCGATCCTGTTCCTTCGCCGCATCCTCATACGACTGGGCCAACAGGCGCGTTCCCGCCACCCAATCGGAATCAGGTCCGAAGAGGCGCTCGTAGACGACCGCTCGATGCGACATATCACGCGCCATGTACCGGAGCCTCTCCGCCTTCTGACTGTAGAATTCGGCGATCTTGTTCTGATCCTGCGCAGGATCAGAAGTAGTCATATCGAGCTCGGTTCTTGCGCCTGTGCAACCGAGCAGGGAGCAGATGGCGGCGACCACCAACCATGTGAAACCGGCCGTCCAGAACGATCGCATGGTCACATCCGCAGACGGGGCTCCTCGAGTTTTCCGGGAGGCTTGTGCCAATTCCGCCACACGACTTCATAATCTCCTGCCAGCGGCATCAACTCGACGTGCTCCTGATGGCAGAGCCGGTTCAAGGCCACAAACAACGAGCGCCAGGTATAGGCAGGAAGCGACTCCGCCAGTGCGCGAAAGCTGAGCCGTTGGTGTTGCTGCAGCAATACGAGGATCTGTTCATCCGTAGGGCCATCGGCCGTTCGAACGTCATGAGGTCCCATCGCACACCTCCCTTCTGCTGAACCGGGGCGACTTCGGACGCCCTGGGCGACCGGCCGGAACCCGTTCATAGCCCTGTTGATGTGCAATATATGATCCCACCGTTTCGTAGGGCATCGCTGGGTGACTATCGGCTCAGGCAGAGGGCGACGGCATCGCTACGTATGCCGGTGATGGTTCCTGTAAAGAATTCCGCACCGTGCGATCGGTGCGAAATCGCTCAAACTCACAGGGTTTTCGCACACAATGACACGAGAATCCGGCCGATCGTGCCAACCATCGAGCTGGCACTTCTCTTGCTCAACTTAGGGGAACTGGCTGGGATTTTGATGATCCGAGTGGCGCCCGACAACGGCGAAGCGATCACACCAGATCAGTATTACCACTCAGGACGACAGATCCCTATACGGCACCAGAGGCCGCAGAGAGGCGCTCCCAAGGCGGCCGGCCTTGTCCCTTTCCCGATCGATCGACCGAGAAGTCCCGTACGGAAGCCCGCCCCTCTTCGGGCGGCAGGCGACGGTACGGACGATGTTGCAGCGCTTCGCCGTCAGACCGTCTCCGGACGTGAACGACCATGGCGAATCGATCGCTCAAAACGCTGCTTGCCTGGGTGATCATCACGGCGGCCGGACTGATCGTCTTGACGATCGCCGTCGTCGATCTGGTCGATGAGCTCGTGGTCGATGAGATCGCCGCGCGCGACCGGCACAGCGCCTTCATTCGGGCGACCGCCGCCATGAGCCGATCCATTCAGACATCCGGAACTCGTCCCAGTCTCGCGTCGATCGAACGGACGGCGAAAGACATCCTCGATTTACGTCCGGGCCTCCGCCGCCTGAGCTTCTTCGATATCACACGAGACGGCGGGCCGCTGCTGTGGAGCAGTGATTCCGGACAGGCGCCGGAAACGCTGCCCGCCTCCGAACTTGCCGAGATCGCGGCGGGACGTTCGACCAGCTATTTCGATGACTCGACCGAGGATCGCGCCTGGATGATCACCGCGCCGGTCCTGTCGGACGGACAGGTGATCGGAGCCTTGCGAGGGCGCTTTTCCGTCGAGAAGTTCGACCGGATTACCGAGCAGGAACGGGAGCGGGCGCGCCTGATCGCCGTCGCGATGGTCGGGCTTACCTGCCTGGTCTTTTTTATGGTGATTCAACGCCAGGTCCATCAACCGATCCATCGACTGCTGGATGCGATGCGCCGGGCCGAAGCCGGCGACTTGACGAGCCGGACGTTGCCGGCTGGACCGGCCGACCTGCAGGAAGTGTCGCAACAATTTAACCGGATGCTGGACCGCGTCCGGCAAGTGATGGAGGATAAAGAACGGTTGCTCGGTGAAATCAGGGATTTCAATACGACCTTGACCAACAAGGTCACAGAGGCCAAGGCGGCGCTCCACCAGACGCATGCGATGCTGGTGGAGGCGCGCATCCAAGCCGAACGCAACGAGAAACTGGCTGCGCTGGGCGAATTCTCCGCCGTCATGGCTCACGAACTCGGAAATCCGTTGAACGCGATTTCAGGACATCTTCAGCTGGCGGAGGTCACCACGGACCGGGCACAGCTGCGGCACCATTTGACCATCGTGAAGGCGGAAACCGACCGGATGGTCCGCACCATCCAAAGCCTGCTGGACTCCACAAGGATTCACGCCCGGAAAGCCCCTCTCGATGTGAACGCCATCCTCCGTGATGTCCTGGCCGTGGTGACGCCGACCACGGAGGCACGAAAGATCACGGTCAAAAGCAGTTTCTCGTCCCACTTGCCTCTCGTGTCGGGAGATGCTCGGGCGCTTCGCGGATTGGTGTTCAATCTGATCACGAACGCCATCCAGGCGATGCCGCGCGGCGGCGAGCTGGATCTCATCACCTCCGCCGTCGTGGACGGCCCCCTCCCCGGCCTCATCGTGATCCATGGAAGTCCGCAACTGAATGCCGGAGGGGTGCGGATGGTCGTGCGGGATTCAGGCGTCGGCATTCCGGAACACACGCTCCCGCACATTTTCGAGCCGTTTTTTACGACCCGCCACAATACGGGCGGAACGGGGCTGGGTTTGACGATCTGTCAACGAACGGTGTCCGCTCACGGAGGTCGCCTCGCGGTTCAGAGCACCCTGGGACAGGGCACGCAATTCACCGTAGATTTCCCCCCTCTGTCGAGCGGTTCCCGGAACGAGGACGAGCGTGGAAACCTCTAAAGGCTCGGCCCTCGTCATCGATGATGACCGGATGAATCGCGAGTTGTTGGCGCAGGCCCTCCGCCAGGCGGATTTCACCGTGACCCTCGCGGCGGGAGGAGAGGAAGCGCTCGCCGGCGGCGGCGACTATGACGTGGTCCTCAGCGATCTCAAAATGGCTCCCCTGTCCGGCATGGACGTGTTGGATGCCTTCCGTAAGACGGCGCCCGAAACACCCGTCATCCTGTTGACCGCCTTCGGGTCCGTCGAGGCGGCGATCGAGGCCATGAAGCGCGGGGCGTTCGATTACATCACCAAACCCATCAATTTGAACGAGCTGATCGTCGTCGCGACTCGCGCGGTGGAACATTGCCGGCTCGTCCGGGAGAACCGGCAGTTACAAACCTCGCTGAGCCAGCACTTGCGCACGGCCTCGATGATCGGACAGAGCCGAAACATCGTGGAGGTCTTCAAACTGGTCGGAAAGGTGGCTCCCAGCAAGACCACCGTCTTGATTCAGGGTGAAAGCGGGACCGGCAAAGAACTGATCGCCCGGGCCATCCACGAAAACAGTCCGCGCGCCCTCAAGCCGTTTGTGGCCGTGAACTGCAGTGCCATGCCGGACTCGCTCCTGGAGAGTGAACTGTTCGGTCACGTCAAAGGGTCGTTCACGGGAGCCCAGTCGCTCCGGAGGGGGCTGCTGGAGGAAGCCGACGGGGGGACTTTTTTCCTCGACGAGGTGGGAGACCTTTCCGCGGTCGCCCAGGCCAAACTCCTGCGGGCGTTGCAGGAAGGGGAAATCAGGCGGGTCGGAAGCAATGAGACCATTCCCATCGACCTGCGCGTCATTGCCGCCTCACGCCGGCAGCTCCCGCAATTGGTTCAGGCCGGGCGGTTCCGCGAAGACCTGTTGTATCGCTTGAACACGGTCACGATCACGTTGCCGCCCCTTCGCGAACGACCGGAGGATATCCCGCTCCTGGCGGAATTTTTTCTCTCGCGCTATGGGGCCGACAAGGATGTGCGCGTGACGGCCTTGTCTCCCGCCGCCATGCAGATTCTGTTGAAGTATCCCTGGCCGGGAAACGTGCGGGAACTGCAGCATGTGATCGAACGAGCGGTGACACTCGCCACCCATTCGGTTCTCTCCGTCGATGACCTGGCGCAGGAAATTCGCGTCACGACCCTTCGCACGGGAGAGTCACGCCCCGACCTCCCGGGAACACTCAGCGCGCTTCAGCGCGAACGCATTTTCACGGTTCTGGAATCGATGAAAGGCAACAAAGAACAGACCGCCCGCCTGCTGGGCATCAGCCGGAGGACCCTGTATCGTTTTCTGGCGCGGTACGGCGGCGGCCGGCCCGCCGCTCATTCCGATCATCCCGACGACCCAACCACTCCGGTGGCCGGATAGGCGCATTGAGCCGACCTGACACTGCGTGCCATTCTGGCACAGGGCCATGCCGGAAGATCCTCCTCTGCGATCGTTGAAACAGCCCTGTTCAACACAAGCCAGGGCCATTCGCCATCCCGCTTCCGAGTGGCATCACACTTGCGTGCTGGGAAAACCGTCATGCGATTCAACCACGCCTTACATGCGTATGGTGAGCCGTCAGCTGGACGAATACGAAAAGACCGACGACGGTCGCTCCAAGATGCATGGACGAAAGGAGACTTCCATGGATGGGTACGGAAAACGAGTGCTGGTCGTAGAAGACGACGATGTTGCCCGGGACATGTTGAGCGCCATCCTCATCCAGGCTGGCTATATGGTTCATGCCGCGAGGGATGGGCAGGAAGCGTTGGCCGAGATGAAGCGGAGACACTTCGACGTGGTGGTCACGGACTACCACATGCCGCGGCTCAATGGGATGGAATTGTTGTCGCTCAGCCGCATCGTCTGGCCGGACACGCCGGTGATCATGATTTCGGGAGACCATACCGAATTGTCGCACATGATGGATCAGCGAGGGGTCTATGCCTGGGTCCCGAAACCCTACGATACGTGGTTTCTTCTCGAAGTGATCCGAGATGCGGCCCATGCCCCGGCCGGGGACCGTTCTCATAACATGACCTCGCAAACCGGTAGCTAATGTCCTGTCCTTGCAGTTCGTTGAATTGATCTGCGTGGCTGCTCCCTCCTCTCCCTTGCCCTCTCCCCTCTCGGGGGAGAGGAGAGGGTGAGTGGTCAACCGTTGGGGTGATGGCATGAATCTTTAGACATCACACTAAGACAGGTTGACGGTGTCGTGATTCGGCTGCTCCGAACCGTGAGCCTGGTTCAGCCCTCCTCCTCATGAAAGCAATCGGGCACCAGACTCGGTTGCTTTCAGTGTTTCATGTCCCCTTTTCATGTTCCTCGATACGAAGATTCCCATATTCTCGCACTGTGCGCCTCGTGCGGAACCGCTCGCTTGTCCGTCACCTGTCATCTCAGCACGGTGCGGATCACGGTGGAATTACAGAAAAGAGCGCGGGACAAACCTTGGCACTTCACTTGCTGCCTTATGTGAGGTTGAGCATTGCAAACTGCGTCGGCCTATGGTCTTCACGGCGCTACAACAACGCAAAGCGATCGTCGCCTCCCTGCTGAGACCTGCCGTTCTCATCCTCGCATGACGGCGGCATCCGTTGTCCAGCATTCGCGTCCGGACAACATCGTTGAGGAGCTCGTCGGATGGTCCGTGCCGCCCTGAAAAACCCCTTCGCCGTCGCAGCCATCAGCCTGATCGTCGTCATTCTCGGGATCGTGTCCTACAAGAACATGGTGGTGGACATCTTCCCGGAGATCAACCTGCCGGTGATCGCGGTCGCGACGTTTTACAAGGGCATGGGGCCGTCGGAGATCGAAGGGGCCGTCACGCTTCGCCTCGAACAGGCCTATCTGCAGGCTTCCTACATCGAACATATCGAATCGCGATCGTTGCCCGGTGTGAGTCTGATCAAAATCTATTTTCACTCCTCCTATGACGTCAATGCCGCCGTCGCCGAAATCACGAGTCTGACCTATTCGAATCTCCGCTACCTGCCGCAAGGCATTTTCCCGCCCATCATCATCAAGTTCGGCGCGGCAAGCCTGCCCATCGCGGTCCAGACCACCAGCAGCGAGACGATGACGGAAAAGGAAGTGCGCGACCTCGCCTACTTCAACGTCCGCCCGCAGCTCGGCCACGTGCCCGGCATCTCCTTTCCCACGACCTTCGGCGGAACCGTGCGTCAGATCACGGTCTTTCTCGATCCGGAACGGATGATGGCCCGCGGGGTGTCCACGCACGAGATCGTCAACTCCGTCAATGCGCAGAGCGTGCTGCTGCCGGCCGGAGACGTCAAGATCGGCGACTTCGATTACAACGTCTACACCAACAGCATGATCAAGGTCGTGGATCAGATGAACGAGATCCCGATCAAAATGGTCAACGGCGTGCCGCTCTACTTGCGCGACGTCGGTAAAGCCGTCGACTCTACGATGGTGCAGGTCAACATCGTCCGCATCAACGGCAATCGGGCGGTCTATCTGCCGATCATGAAGCAGGCCGGCGCCAACACGTTGCAGGTGATCGACGGCATCAAGGAAGTGATCCCCAAGCTGATCGGCGTTCCAAAGGACCTGACGGTCAAGCTGCTGTTCGACCAGTCGCTCTATATCCGCCAGGCGATCCACACCTTGGAACATGAGGGGCTGCTGGGAGGCGGCCTCGCCTGCCTGATGGTCCTGCTGTTCCTGGGCAGTCTGCGGTACACGATCATCATCGCCATGGCCATTCCGCTGTCCGTGACGGCGGCGTTCATCGGCCTGTATTTCACCGGCCACACGGTCAACATCATGACCTTGGGAGGGTTGGCGCTGGCGGTGGGACGACTCGTCGACGACGCCATCGTGGTCGTGGAGAACACCCACCGCCATATGGACATGGGCAAGTCGGCAAAGGACGCAGCCGGCGACGCCGTCACCGAGGTCGCGTTGCCGATGCTCATCATCACCATCACCGTCTTCCTCGTCTTTCTGCCGATCGCGTTCTTCACGGGCATCATCAAGTTCCTGTTCGTGCCCCTGGCGCTCACCGTCGCCTACGCCATGATGGCCTCCTATTTCGTCGCGCTCACGGTGGCGCCCGTCTCCCTCGCCTGGCTCTTCCGGAAGGGCCATGGGGCGGCGGAGCATCCGGCCCCTCCGCAGCGCGGACTCGCCGCCTGGTGGCATCGAGTCAATCTGTTCGACCCCTTCGTCGAGCGGTATCTCGTCGTCCTGCGTTGGTGTCTCGGTCATAAGGCCGTCGTGATCATCACGGTGTTGATCGCGTTCTCCGGTACGCTCCTGGTCACGCCGAAACTGGCGACGGAGTTTTTCCCGAAGGTGGACGCGGGGTCGTTCATCTTGAACGTCTCCGCCCCGGAAGGAACCAGAATCGAGAAAACGGAAGCGATCATCGCGAAAATCGAAGGATTCATCCGCGAGGCCATTCCCGCCGCGGAGTTGGATCAGGTCGTCTCGAACATCGGCTTGCCGCAGGGCTGGATGGTGCTGTACTCCCCCGTCAATGGTCCGCACCAAGCCTTCATCCTGGTCAGCCTGGTGCGAGACCATGAGATCCGAACCGACGATATCATCGCTCGTTTGCGTACCACCCTTCGCGAAGAACTCCCGGGTTTGAAGTTTTCGTTCCAGACCGGCGGCATCGTGAGCGACGTGATCAACTTCGGGTTGCCCGCCCCGATCGATATCAAGGTCAGCGGGCAGAACATGGCCGATCTGGCCGACACCGCCGGACGCCTCCGCGACCTCGCGGCCGCCGAGGCCGGCACGGCGGATGTCCAGGTACGGCAGGGCATGGACTATCCCGAGATTCACCTGGACATCAATCGAGACAAGGCCTTGACCGCCGGATTGAACGAACAACAAATCGTCACCGATCTCATTACCGGCCTGGCCTCCAACGTAACCTTGAACCCCGGCTACTGGATCGACCCCCGGACCAACAACGCCTATTTCGTCGTCACGCAGTTCCCCGAACAGATCCTCGTCGCCTTCGAAGACTTTCTCAATCTTCCCCTGGTCGGCACGAACGTGGAGCGGCCGGCCGCCGTCAGCGTGGGAGGGAACAGAACGATCGGCAGTTCCCTCATCATGCAACAGACCCCCTTCACCGAACGGCCGCAACTCCCCCGCGTCGCCGCCAATCACGGCTCACCGGTCCTGCTCAGGGATTTGATCGACGTCACCCGGCGCAGCGGACCTGAAACCGTCGATCACTACAATCTGCAACGAACGATGGACGTGCTGGTGAGCGTGCCGGGGAACGATCTCGGCCGCGTCGCGACCAAGATCGAAGAAGCGATCAAGCGTGTCGACGTTCCGAAGGACTTGCGGGTCACCATGAAGGGGGAAATCGACAGCTTGCGGGCTGCCTTGAAAGGCTTCGCCGGAACCCTGCCCCTGGCGATGGTGCTGATCTATCTGGTGATGGTCGGGCTCTTCCGCTCCTGGCTCGACCCCTTCGTCGTCATGTTCGCCGTCCCGCTGGGGTTCATCGGCGTCATCTGGATGTTGTTGCTGACCCATACCTCCGTCAACGTCGAATCGCTGATCGGCACGCTCATGATGATCGGCATCGTCGTGTCGAACAGCGTCCTGCTCGTCGATTTCGCCAATAACAAACTGAGCGAAGGGATCCCCCTCGAAGATGCCGTCGTGGAAGCCGGTCGCCTCAGGATCAGGCCGATCCTCATGACGTCGCTGGCCACCGTGATCGGACTGGGTCCCATGGCGCTCGGCATCGGCGAAGGCAGCGAAACGAACATGCCCCTCGCGCGCGCCGTGATCGGCGGCTTGACGGTATCGACGTTCATGACGCTCCTGTTCATCCCGGTCTTACACGCGCTCGCCCGGCGCAGATCGGCTGACGTCCACAGCCGGCAGCCGATCGACAGCCCAAGCAGGGGATGAGAGAGGACCCAATGGCGATATCAGGAGAGCCTCACACGAGTTCGCAGTTTCCGGAACCTCGCTCCCATATGAAGCCGGCGCGCTTGATCGTCGCCGGCGTGGTGCTCGGAGGGTTGGCAGCCGTGATCGCGGTCATTGCGCTCAACGGACGCGAAGAACCGGCGGTCTCTTCGACGCCGCAGCAGCCGGCCGCCGCAACGCCGCATGGACAGGAGGCTCGGAGTTCGTCCGCCCCCGCCGTGCAGGTGGTCAAGCCGCAGCGTCGCGACATCGTCAAGACCCTCACGTTACCGGCCAATATTTCCCCCTGGTACCAAGCCACCCTGTACGGCAAGGTCTCCGGCTACTTGAAATGGATTGGAGCCGACAAGGGTGATGCCGTCAAGAAGGGACAGCTTTTGGCCGTGATCGATGCGCCGGAGATCGACGATCACTACAAACAGGCCGAGGCTGATTACAACATCAAACGCATCACGTTCGAGCGGTACCTCAGTGTCTGGCAGGACAATCACGACATCATCGCGAAGCAAGACGTGGACGTTGCACGGTCCGCCGCAGAATCGGCCAAGCATCTCCGTGACAGTCGCCGGACCCTGCTCGAATACACCAAGGTCTATGCACCGTTCTCAGGGGTCATTACGGCGCGGTTTGCGGACCCCGGCGCCTTGATCCAAGCAGCGACCGGCTCTGCCACCCAGGCGGTTCCCCTCTTCACCGTCATGGACATGAGCACGGTGCGGGTCTACGTCAACGTGCCGCAAGAGGCCGCGCAGCTCTCAAAGGCCGGGACTCCCGCCGTCCTCACGATCCGCGAATTGCCCCAGGAGCGGTTCGAGGCGACCGTTACCCGCACGACCGAAGCCCTGGATCCGGCCACGCGAACGTTGCTCGTCGAGATCGACCTCGACAATGCGGCACGCAAACTCCAACCGGGCATGTTCGCCAACGTCACCCTGGACCTCGAACGACATCCCGATACCCTTGCCGTTCCGCCCGCGTCCGTGATCACGACCAAGGGCGGACAGGAGAAGTCCCTCTACGTGGTCGATCAGGGGAAGGCCAAACTCACCCGCATTCAGACCGGCCTCGATGACGGCCTCTGGGTCGAAGTGACCGAAGGCTTGACCGGCAGCGAGGACGTGGTCGTGGTCGGAAAGGGCGGCCTCAAAGATGGCCAAGAGGTCCGCGCGTCTCCGTACAACCTGCCGGACGGGAAACCGGCCCGTCAAAAAATATGAGGGGCATGATCGACATGGGCATTCATCACAGGTCGGTCGCAGGGGCCGGACTGTCGGCTCGCCGACTATACTCACTCCTGGTGGGTGTGTGCCTGTTCACCGCAGGCACGGGGCAGGTGCTCGCGCAACCGGAGCAGAATCCGTCCCCCGGCGCCGTACCGGTCGCAGACGGTCCCCTGACCCTGACGACGGCGATACATACCGGCCTGGAAACCCATCCGTCGATCACCGAATCGCGCCACCGTTCCCGCATCGCCGGCGCCCTGGCGAAACAGGCCAGAGGCGACCGATACCCTTGGTTGGAAGCGTCGATCGCAGAGAGCAGCGGCGCCCTGCGCATCGTCACCACCGACGGTAAGACGGTCCATGATCGGGGCGGGCACGGATTTGATCCGGGCGGCGCACTCCCCCACCACAATCAAAACATGCTGACCGGCGGGTTGCTCCTCAACCAATTGATCACCGACTTCGGCTATACGGCCCACCGTATCGCAGCCGGCGAAGCAACAGAGTCTGCGACGGAGAAAACGATCCTGACGAACAAGGCCTATGTCATCCTCAATGTCCAAAAAACCTACCTGTCCTGCCTGCTTCAACAACACTTGGTCTCCATCGCGGCGGAGACGGTCACGCGGCGCAAAGTCATCCGCGACCAGATCCAGGCCCTGTATAAAAACCAGCTGAAATCGAAAGTGGATCTGGACCTCATCCAGGTCGAGGTATCCAATGCCGAATTGGCCTTGATCAGGGCTCAGAACGACCTGCATCAGGCGTTTGCCGCCTTGAACAACGCGATGGGCTTGGAGCGTCCGGATCACTACCGGTTGGAAGATATTCCCGTTACAGTGAGCCCGAGCCCGGACGTCGATCAGCTCATCGCCGCCGGGCTCGCGAACCGACCTGAACTCCTGGGTGGCCGCGACCAGTTGGTCGCGAGCGAGGAACTGCTCCGTGCGGCGAAGGCCCTGCATTTCGGCTCGATCACCGCCGTGGGCTCCATCGGCATCACCAAGTACGGCACGGTCCACGACGGAGGGATTCCTTCCGACGGCCTCGCGCCCTTCTGGGGCGTCGGGGCTACCGCGAAGGTGCCGATCTTCACCGGATTTCGCATTCAGAACCAGGTCAAAGAAGCGGACGCCCACAAGGGCGAATCGGAGGCGGAGCTGCGGAACCTGGCCAACGAAGTCGTCCTGCAGATCGTCCGTGCGTACCTGGCAAGGACCACGAACGCCGAACAGATCGTTCTGGAACGGGATCGTGTCGCCTTCGCCCAAGAGGCGTTGAAACTGGCGCAGGAGCGATACCGGCTCGGTCTGAGCCCCATCGTCGAGGTGGTGCGCGCCACCACCAGTCTCTTCGAGGCCGAATCGCGCCTCAAAGAAGCTCAATACATCTATAAAACCGCTGAAGCCGTGGTCGCCTATGCAGTCGGACAGGACTACAAACGGTATTAGCCTCTCCCTCTCGACCTGCCTCGTCGCGCTCTGCCTGACATCGGCTTGGGCGGCGGACGAGGCTCCTTCGAGCCAACCGTCCTCCGCCGACTATACATTGACCTGGGAGGAAGCGATCAGAACGGCGGTCGAGCGGCACCCGCAGATCAGGATCGCCGAACAGGACGTCGCAGCTTCAGAGGCCGTCGTCAAACAGATCGAATCGGCCAACTATCCACAGATCACCGGCATCTTCTCCAATTCAGCCGGCAACACCCGCGTGCTTGCCAACCTGGGGATTTCTGGATCCTTGCCGAAACCGACCAATTATCTGACCTCGCCCGGCTTGCGCGCCGATTTGTTGATCACGGACTTCGGCCGCACCGCGCACAACATTCTGGCCCAAAAATCCCTCACCTCCTCCGCCAAGAATGCCGTCCTGGCTTCGAAGGCCCTGACGATCCTGACCGTGCAACAGGCCTACTTGAATGCGCTGAAGCAGCAACGGCTCGTGCAGGTCGCGCGCGAAGTGCTCGCGGAACGGGAATTGATCCGCCGGCAGACGGAAATCTTTCATCGGCGGGAGCTGCGATCCAAATTGGATCTCGACTTTGCGTCGGTGGAAGCCAACCGCGCCGAATTGACCTTGATCAAGGCGGAGAATGACCTGCAGGCCGCCTATGCCGCCTTGGGCAATGCGATGGGACAGCAGGGTCCGGCCCGCCCCTCACCGATGGCCCTGCCGACCGCCAAACAGCAAATAGCCCCGATCGATGCGCTCCTGCAAGAGGCCATGGAAAAGCGTCCGGAACTGCTGGGTGGACGGGACCGGCAACAGGCGGCGGCGGAAGCGGTGAAGGCGGCGAAGGCGCTGCGCTTCGGGTCGGTGACCGCCATCGGCACGCTCGGTTACACCTGGTGGGGCCGTGAAGAACGGACGAACGGAAAGGACGTCAACAATCCGGGAGCCCAACAAGGCTGGTACGGCCTGGGCGGAACCAGCTCCTTCCCTTTATATACCGGCGGTCGAATCAGCGGCCAGATCGAAGAAGCGGAAGCCAGGCAAGGCGAAGTGGACGCAGGGACCCAGACCATCGCCAACCAGATCGCCCTGCAGGTCGCACAGGCCTACTTCAGCCGCTTGACGGCGGAGCAGCAGATCACGGTCGCACAAGAGAAGGTGGCCATCGCGCGTGAAGCCCTGACGCTGGCGAGAGAACGGTACAAGGCCGGATTGGGGTCGATTCTGGACGTGGTCACGGCCACGACCGACCTGCTGAGCGCCGAAACCGGCCTGGCCCAATCGCAGTATGAACTCCAGGCGAGCGAAGCGGCGCTGACCTATGCAACGGGGACGACCTATGGCCGCTATTGACGGCAGGTTGTGTCGAAGGCACGATGCCGCTTCACAGCTGCGCCTGTTTCGGCGCCTTGCGAACGGCCTCGCGACGGCCGCCGTGATCGGGACGACCACCTTCCTATGGCCGGCGGACTCGCCGAGCGAAGAGGCGCAGCCTCCGATCAAGCAATCACACGAGGTTCCCGACACGAAGGGAGCGTTCCTCGGCTATCGCACCGCCATTCAGATCGGTCTCGAACAGCATCCCCAGTTGCAGCGGTCCGAACAGCGCGCCAAGGGCGCCGAGGCTCTCGCCGAGCAGGCCCGCTCGCGCTATTATCCGGAACTGAACGCCTATGCCATTCAGACCGGAGGAACGATCCGACCGTTGAGTGCCTTCAACATTGCCGGGGCGCAGAACAAACCGACCTCCTATATCGAAAGCGCCGGGTTTCGGGCGGATCAGCTTCTCTATGACTTCGGCCAGACGGCGCACAAAATTCTTGCGGAGGAGGCCGGGCGGGAGGCGGCGGAACAGGACATCCTCACGCACAAGGCCTTGGTCATTCTGCGGGTGCAACAGGCCTACATCCACTGCCTGCGGCAAAAACGGCTAGTCGACATCGCGGAGGAAACCGTTCGGGAACGGGGCCTGTTGCGCGATCAGATCGCGATCCTGTATCGGCGCGAGCTGAAGTCCAAACTGGACCTCGATTTGATTTCCATCGAGCTGCGCAATGCCGAAGTTCAGCTCCTCCAGGCCAGGAACGAACGGCGCGCGGCCTTTGCCGCGCTCAACAACGCGATGGGGGTGCAGGGGCCCGAAGAATACACGCTGGAGGACGTTGCCCTGTCGGACTCCTCGGCAGACGGCCTGGAGACGCTCATCACCCAAGCCTTGGAAGAACGCCCGGAAGTGCGCGGGGCCACCGACCGGATCCGCCAGGCAGCCGAACAATTCAGTTCAGCCGAAGCCATGAACCGGCCGACCGTTTCCAGCCAGGGCATATACGGCGTCATCCACTTCAGCGATGCCCCGCTGAATCAATATGCCGGGTCGCATGTCGGCCAAACCAACCTCTGGTGGGGTGTCGGAGCGACCCTATCGGTCCCGATCTTCACCGGATTCCTGATCGAGAATCGCGTGGCCGAGGCCCGCGCGCAGCGGTACAAGCGCGAGCACACGAAACTGGACCTGACGAATAAAATCACGCTCGAGGTGACCGACGCCTATCTGTCGCTGCAATCCGCGCGGCAACAGATCCGGGTGGAAGAGCAGGAAGTGGCCTCCGCCCGCAGCGCCCTCACCTTGGCGAAGGAACGGTACCGCCTTGGCTTGGCGTCGATCGTCGATATCACCACCGCCGCCACCGCCCTGCTCATGGCTGAAGTGCGCCTGTCGGAAGCCCACTATGCGGTCCAGACCGGCATCGTGGCCGTCGGGTATGCGCGCGGCAGAACGTACCAGGAATTCTGACGTTCCGATCGCTCACCGTGCAGCTATCCATTCGCCAATCTCGTCTTCTCGTCATGAAGCGCGCTTCGGTCGGACTCCGTCGAGAGATCGGTGTTCAAGGGAGCGGAACATCGGACTGACGATGCGTCACAGTGCGTTCTCGCTACGTGCGCTCTGTGCATGAACGCTCCATTCGCGAACCTCCTCATATTGAACTGTCATGAAGTTGTTCTTCATTTCACGCGAGACACGGTTGGCACGTGATTTGCGCTCTCTTAAGCACAGAGATCATTTTTGATCGGCCATCTACGAACTCCGCGGCTACCAAGGGGGACGCAGACGTGATGCTGCACCCAGCCGTTTCACCCGTTGTTTCTTCACTCCGCTGCGGTCATCGAAGATGCGTGGCGTTCCCGGAGGTCGTTCGCCCTCCTCCGCAATCCCGTCGTCGTGACAGCCGTCGTCATCACATTTCTTGTGATTCCCCAGAGAAGAGAAAGGAGCCGATCATGACCTCGCGTCGCTTGTACAGACGGTTACTCTCCGCCTTGCTGGTTGCTTCCTGCCTGTGGATGGTGCCTACCTTGGCAGGAGCGTGGGTGGCGCCTCCATGGATCGACAAAATCGCCTTGGTCGTGATGGAACAAAAAAACTTATCCAAGAGCGGGAACTTTGACCCCTACTTCAAGCAATTGGAAACGGTGAGCGAAGCGGCCGTCAAGGGGGAGTACAACGGAAAGCGAAAGGGAATGAACCGTTTCCTGGAAATGCTGGAAACGAAGGAAGGCGGGATCAGCACCGACGCTGCGCATAAAATTTTTGCCGCCGTCGTCAAATCGGTCCCCTACGCCGTCCTCCTCCCGCTCAAGAGCGAAGACAAGCTGGATCAGGAGGAAAAGGCGTTGATAGACCGCATGAAGCGATTTGCGGCCTCCATCAAAAATCAGGATGAGCGGGCGGCCCTCGGGTTCTGAGACCGAGTGCGGTGCGATCGTCCTACAGGCCGGCTCTGTGCCGCCGGTCCAATGAACAGAGAACCTGACGTGCTCATCGGCAGAGGGTGAGCAGGCAGTTCCACCGGCGGCCACATGGGTGAATCATCGAGACTTCCCGTCGAAAGGACACGCCATGAGCAACGTGGGTATTCCAGCTGAAGGCTTCAAGACGGTCGGACAGATTGTGGGAACGAACGTCGTGCGATTTCGTTCCGACCAAAATGCGTTGGCGATCACGATCGAACTGCTCTCCGCCCATCTTTCCGGCGCCCCGGTGCTCGATCAACACGGCACCTATGTGGGATTCATCAGCGAGTTCGATATTCTCAAGGCCCTCGATGCCGAAAAGGACCTGAACGATCTCACGGCCGACGCCCTCATGGTCAAGGATCCCATCGCCGTTCAGCGGTCCACCACCATCAGGGAAGCGATCAAGATCATGACGAGCATGCATTTGCTGAATCTCCCGGTGGTGGACAACGGCAAGGTGGCCTATTCAGTCACACGGCACGATCTCCTCCGGGCCTCGATCGGTCTCGCCGTGGGCATCGAAGCCTGACCGCCCGGGCCGGCACGGATGTGTCGTTCCGTTCACACATTTGAGGAGGAGCCTGTGGACCTGAAGGGTCTCATTCATCGAGAGCTGGGCGAGGGGTTGACCGAAAAGGAACTGGCGTCGGCGGTGGGAGTTCCGATGCGGACGCTCACGAAGATTCTTGCCGACAAGGCTCCGGCGGACCCTGCCGTCTGGGAGCAATTCGCGAAATATTTTCGTATGGACGCAGACTTCCTGCGATCCGGTGGTTTGACCCGTTCGGGAGCCTTGTTCGAATTGTCCGGGGGCGATCCCGCCGCATCTGCCGGCCGCATGCGAAAGGTTCCCGTGTTGAGCTGGAGTCAAATCGACAGGATGGTGACCAGCAAGGACATGCCGCCCATGATTCGCGCGGAGGCGATGCTGGAAACGGATGTGGCGGGGCCACGGACCTTTGCGTTGCATGTAAGGGACGACTCGATGCAGCCGTTGTTCACCGAGGGCGAGATCATCTTTGTGAATCCGGATCTCGAGTGCAAGCCGGGAGACTACGTCATCGCCGATAGTCGGGACGGAGGCGAAGACTCCATCCTCCTTCGGCAAATCAAGCGCATCGGCAGCCAACGCATGCTCCATCCGTTGAATCGGAAGTACGAAGACCTTCCGGTGGCGAAGCAGGATCAGGTCCTGGGTAAAGTCGTCCGGTTGAGAAAAAATCTCTGACTGCGTAGCCTGTGAGTTCGGCCGAGGGAAAGAGAACCGGAGCGGCATGACGTCACGATCGACCATGGTGCGGATCAAACGGGTCTACGTCGAACCGAGCCCTGGTGATGGGGTTCGCATTTTGGTCGATCGGGTGTGGCCGAGGGGTGTGAGCAAGGAGCAGGCACGCCTTGACGCCTGGCGAAAGGAGCTGGCGCCGAGTACGGAGCTCCGAAAATGGTTCGGCCATGATCCCAAAAAATGGGATGACTTTCGCACGCGATATCGTATGGAGTTGAGACGGCCGGAACAGAACCAGGCGATCCAGGAACTTGCCCGGCTCGCCCGATCCAAAACCGTCACGCTCCTATACGGAGCGGCGGACACCGAACATAACCAGGCGGTGGTACTGAAGGAATTGATTGAGCAGATGAGGTGAGGGGCGGGTTCACACGTCAGGCTGCGTCACAACCTGAACGGAAACCGATGTTGTTTTGCCGATGCAGGGCGACGGTCCGAACCAACCTTCACCAGAAACAGACCCCACGACTCGAAGTCAGAGGCGATCGTCCCAACGGGACTTAGGCGCCCAGTCCCCACGTGCTCCAGATGGCAATGGCGGCCACTGCCAACATGACCCAGGCTAACTCCCGATCCCCGACTTTCTTCAACATCTCCACCATGAGCCGACTCCTTTCTTGTTTTGCGTGCTCAAGGCCCGTGATGACAATCAATGTAGCAAGGCACATGCCACTACGAGCAAAGCGGAAATTCAATATATTTGAGCCCCTGAGGCTTTAAATCGAGCGAATTCGCACCTATTGCACTGTGCGAATCGCTGCAAGATCGGCCTTCAGCGAAAAAGACAAACCAACCGGCTCAGATTGGGAGAGAGACAGGATTCCAGGACTGCTTCAATGGAGGAAATGAGCACCCTGCTTGAAAGACGTGTTTTTCGGGAGGCTCAATGCCCTGGTGAGAGAGACACAGACAAGAACCCCAAGGACTTCTAAAAGGAGGAGCTGCCATTTGACCCGCTGCATCCACGATTCGTAGGTCATGGATTCGACCGGCAATTCACGCTCGACTCGAATTTCGAAATCTCCGATGGCCTTTTCGATGGTCATGAACAGCGCGCGGCCGTTCCCGTTTCGCACATACAACCGAACTTGCTCCTGCTGGTCCGTCCCGACAAGCGCCGCCAACTGCTTTTTACTGTCGATGAACTCCTTGAAGCGGGCGGAAAGCACCTGCACCCCGGCCTGCAGGCCCGGTGTGTCGGCGGTCAGGTCGCCCAACCGCGCAATGCCGGTTGCCAGCCGGACTTCGGCTGAATGGATCGGTTCGAGAAAGGATTGCTGTTCGGCCAGCAGGTACCCGCGAAAACTCGTCTCCACGTCCATGACCAGGCGCTGCAACCGCAACAGCTCCTCGAGAATTTTCGAGCGATGGAGCTGCCGCTCATGTTGAACCCGCCATTGTTCGAAGAGGAAGGCATGGCCGAAGAAGGAGACGGCCAGGGCGGCCGTGACGACGAGGAAGAGTCCGATGAACCGACCGCGTATACCCATCGATGCGTGCGACGCTCTCCGATCTACTCGACGATCCGAAAGCAGCGCATCCTCGCGCCCCCACCCTTCGGAAGAACCTGATTCATTGACACGACGGTGAAGCCTTGCGAGAGGTCTACAGTAACGGATGGGAGGAGGCATGCTCCTCCCATCCGTTGGCTGCCTGATCCCTACAGCCAGTTCACGCGTTCGGCCGGCCGAATATAGATCGGCTCTTCGACCTGAATGCGCGCCACTTCCTTCCCCGACTTGTTGAAGCCCAGCACGGTATCATTGTACATGTCGAACCGCTTCCCGTGGATCTGAGTCTCGAACACCTTCGGGCCCGGAATGACGTCGTACCGGAAAATGATCTGCTGGCTGGCTCTCCAGAGTTGGAGCACCGCCAACAGTTCCCGACTCGGCACGAGATACTTCTCGATCGCGTTGTCCACCCCCGGCCCGAACATCTGCCGGTTGTAGCCCCGCGGCGCGTGCCGCGGCGGAATGTAGAAGCCGTTGGGCTCCGTGCCCCACTGCGGGTACAAGGGCAACGCCACCTGCTCCACGCGGATCGCGTAGTACAGCGGGTGCCACCGGTCTTCCGCCCACAGCCCGTCTTCGCCGATCCGCACCAGGCTCTGCATGCGGATCTTCCCCACGCAGGCCGCCATACAGCGCGTTTCCATCGGCTCGCCGCCCGTCAAGGGGTCCTTCCCCTCGATCCGCGGATAACAGGCGATGCACTTCTCCGACACCCGGGTCGTGCCCCGGTACATCGGCTTCTTGAACGGGCACTGCTCCACGCACTTCTTGTACCCCCGGCACCGGTTCTGGTCGATCAATACGATGCCGTCTTCCGGCCGCTTGTAGATCGCCTTCCGCGGACAGGCCGCCAGGCACCCCGGATACGTGCAGTGGTTGCAGATCCGCTGCAGATAGAAGAAGTACGTCTCATGCTCCGGCAGGCTGCTGCCGGTGAGCTTCCACGGTTCGTCCCGCGTGAAGCCCGACTTGTCGACGTTCTCGACAATGGCCCGCATCGAGGTCGCCGTGTCTTCATAGATATTCACGAACCGCCATTCCTGGTCCGTGGGGATGTACCCGATCGCCGCCTGGCCCACCTTGGCCCCCGCGTCGAAAATCGTCATCCCTTCGAACACCCCGTACGGCGCATGGTGCTTGCGGCCCACCCGCACGTTCCACACCTGCCCGCCCGGATTCACTTGCTCGATGAGCTGGGTGATCTTCACGTCGTAGAACTGCGGATACCCGCCGTACGGCTTCGTCTCCACGTTGTTCCACCACATGTACTCCTGCCCCTTCGAGAAGAGCCAGGTCGACTTGTCGGCCATCGAACAGGTCTGACAAGCCAAACAGCGATTGATGTTGAACACAAAGGCAAACTGCCACTTCGGATGCCGCTCCTCATACGGATACAGCATCTTCCGTCCCAGTTGCCAGTTATAGACTTCTGGCATCTCTTAACCTCCGTTAGGCGTGAGACGCGAGGCGGGAGGCGAATGCCTTGTGAGGCGGGAGACGATAGGCGTGAAGGGAATCCCCTTACGCTTCACGCCTCACGCTTCACGATTCTTCACCCCTAACGCCTGACCCCTCACGAGTTTTAGACCTTGATCTTGATATGTTCACCCTTGAGCCATTTGATCATGAACTCGTTTTCCTGACCCGGCGTGAAGCCGGTCCGGACCGGTTCCCACGGACCACGGGCTCCGATGCCGCCGTCTTCCGCCTTGGTGATACGGATCAGACATTCCTTCGGCACCGTGTTGACCGCGTGGTGATCGATTTCGAACCCCCATTTGAACTTCAAGGCATTGGCCTGCTTCCCAGGCAACGAGTCGGTCTGGTGCATCGGCATCAACCAGCTCCTGGTAAACGACTGTTGGGCGCCGTACCGGAAGTTGGCCTGATAGCCGGTATCCACCGCGATGGCGCGCCCGTCCGGCCGCGTCTCGTGGCCCTTCACCGACTTCGGCGTCGACACGTACGGGGCATGTTTCGCCATCGTCACGTGGTATGGATAAGAGGGGTTGTACTTGGCACGGATCATCAACCGCGCCACCTTGTAGTACGGATCCGAAGGCTTCCAGCCGCGATAGGGCCGGTCCACCGGGTTGCCGTCGACAAAGACGTAGTCGCCGTCGTTGATGCCGCGGTCTTTCGCCGCCTGCGGATTAATGTGGATCTGGTGCTCGCCGACGCCCGGTGTCCGTTTGTCCATGCGGTACGGATCGCCGAAGTTCGACTCGTAGATCTGCACCCAGTCGTTCACCGACCATTGGCTGTGCACCCGGTGCCGGGTCTTGGGCGTGACACAGTAGAACTGGTAGCCCTTCTCCCACAACGGGTTCGGATAGCGCCTGATTTCCTGCCACGGCAACTTGATGTTCCGCACCGTCTTGTCGTCATGGTGCTGTGCCGTGATGGGAATCCCATAGTCGTCCGGACGGACGAACGGGTTCGTCGTCATGATGGCATTGGGTAGATACGGCGTACACTCCGGGCCTTCTCGGTGCGAGATGAAGTTTTCTCCGTACTCGATGGCTTCCGGCTCGATGCGGTAGCTTTCAAGCCGTCCCGACCTGGTCCAATGGGGCTTGGATTCGTTGGTTTCTTCCCAGAGCGGATGCCGCGGATAGGTGCGACACATGACCATCCAGCCCTTTTCCGATTTCAACATGACGTCGGCGCTATAGCCGAAGAACGTGCTCGACGCGTCGAGAATGCGTTGCACGTAGACATCCACACGGTTCTGATACACAAACTTATAGGTATCAGCCATCCGCTGCTCACCGGTGAGGTCTTTCAGTTTCGCTGCCACCCCCGAGAAGGTGTCGAGGTCGTTGCGGGTGTCGTACAGTGGACGAATCCCGCCTTTCCAGATCTGCACCCAGGGGTTGGATACCGTGGCGGTCATTTCCGGATAGGTGAACTCCATCCAGGAATTCACCGCAAAGGCTACGTCTGCATGGTTGACGTCCGAGGTCATCTCGATGTCTTGGGTGACCAACATCTCGATGTTCGGATCGACGTTTTTCACCATGTCGTAGTGATGCTTGGCGTTGTTGAGAATATTGACGTTCACGACCCAGCGGACTTTGCTGGGGCTCGGCATGTGGGTCTTGCCGGTGAACACCTTGCGCCCGTACTTCGGCGTGTTGACGATCAAGGCATTGTCGCCGTGATTCCAATAGCCCGGCTCTTCGCCGTAATAGTACTTGCGATACTTGATTTCTTTCCCGTGCACATCCTGGTTCAGGTTCATATTCCAGGGGTCTTCTCCGAGATAGACGCTGGCGCCAGCACCGGACCAGGGCGAGGCTTGCCAAATGCCGACTTTATAATTGCCGGACCAGGTATGACAGCCCGTCCCGAACTTCCCGATATTGCCCGTCAACATCATCACCAATGCGGCGGCACGCCCCATGGACGTCATGTGGAAATAGTGACAGACGCCTTCCCCATTGTGGATGGCCGCCGGCTTGACCGTGCCGCAATCCCGCGCCCAGCGAACGATGAGGTCCTTCGGCGCGCGGTTGACCTGATGCACCGTATCCAGGTCGTAGTCCTGAAGGTGAATCGTGTACATCTGATAGATCGGCATGACGTCGATTTCACGCCCGTTCAGCAGCTTGACTCGATAGGTGCCGGTCAAGGCCGGATCGATGCCGCTCTCCTGTAGATGGAGGCCGACCTGCTCGCGGTGCAAAGGAACCGCCTTGCCCTTGGCCAGGTCCCACACCATCATCCCGCCGAGCCGTTGCACCTTCTCTTTGGTCAATCCCTGCACTCGTCCCGAGTACGACTTGGAGAAGTCCGGCAACTGATAGTCTTGCAGGACTTCGTGCGGATCCAGATACTGCAAGGTATCCGTCCGTACCAACAGGGGCATGTCCGTAAAGCCCTTGATGAAGTCGATGTCCTGATAGTTTTCATCGAGGATGATTTTGCACGAGCCGAGAAACAGCGCGCCGTCCGTTTCAGGACGGACTGGAATCCAATAGTCGGCACGGCTGGCGGTCGGATTGTATTCCGGCGTAATCACAACAAGACGCGCTCCCCGCTCCATGCTCTCCAGCTTCCAGTGCGCTTCCGGCATCTTGTTCTCGACAAAGTTCTTGCCCCAGCTGGTATTCAGCTTGGTGAATCGCATGTCGGACAGGTCGACGTCGCAGTTCTGCGTCCCGTTCCACCAGGGCTGAGAGGGATCCTGGTCGCCGTGCCACGTATAGTTGTTCCAATAACGGCCGCCCTGCGCTTGATCGGGATTGACCTTGCGAACCCAGGAGTCCAGCAACGGCAAGACACAATTGTTGAACCTGGTATTGGCATGTTTTCCCATCATTCCGAGGATCGGCATACCGGCACGATGCTTGAAGCAGCGCACGCCCGCGCCCTTCATCATCTCGATCATTTCCGGTGCATAGCCCTGCTCCCGGAGACGCCGCGCCCCGGCTTCGCCGCTGTAGCGGGTTGAAATGACGACCAGCGCTTTTGCCACATACGTAAACGCGGTATCCCAGGACACCCGAACCATATCATCCAGGAACCGGCTGTCGAATTTGTATTTGCGCTTCACATCGGGCGTCAGCTCCGGCGAGCCGTCGTCCATCCACTGCTTCCAGCCCTTGCGCATCAACGGCCCCTTCATGCGATACGGGCCATACACGCGCCGGTGGAAGGTGAACCCCTTCAAGCACATGCGCGGGTTATGGGCGAACGTGCCGCGGTTGCCGTAGAGGTCTTCGTAGGTCTGGTGGTCATAGTTCTGCTCGACGCGCATCACGACGCCGTTCCGGACGAAGGCCCGGATGCGGCAGGCATGGGTGTCGTTCGGCGAGCAGCACCAGGTAAAGGACGAGTCATACCGATACTGATCGTGATAGACGCGCTCCCACGACCGGTCCGGGTATTCGCCCAATGGATTGTCGACCTCCACGACGGGTTGGAGCGCGGTCAACGCCAAGGCCTTGTCGGCAATGGCTGCAGCCGCCACCGTCCCCGCCGAGACTTTTAAGAACTGCCTGCGGGATAACTGCATCATGAACACCTCCTCGTAAAAAGACAGGACGGACCTGCGGCGCCATGCACCCACAACGCCGCACACTACTTCACGGATGACCGGAACAGGATGATTGTTGCCGAACCCCTTTCCAGGCGCATGGCTCCCCGCCACGAGAGCCACCGGTCACACAGCGACGCGGCGGCGCGCATCCTCTGCGCACAGAACCACGCTCCTCCGTTAGATGGAGTAATACGTAAAAAATCACGAGCACCTCTTGTGCATCTCATATGCCACGAACGACCGCCCAAACGTCGTCGCCTATGTCGTTGAAATACCGAACAGGGAGAAGGACGAACGGACGAATCTCGCGGCCTGAACCACCAAGGCCACGATCTCGCGTGGTGGTTTTCCGCGATCCCACCACGATACATCGTGGGCGTAAGACCTACGGTGAGCCGGCAAGATGAACGTGATGGGAGGACAGGATCGATCTACGGACGGGAAGGACGACGGATCGCGAGTTTCTGCATCCGGCTGCGGAGCGTGCTCGGCGCCAACCCCAATTGTTCTGCGGCACCGCCTGCCCCCTCGATTCTCCAGTCGACCAATGCCAATGTCTGCCGGATGAGACGGCGCTCTTCATCCTGCAAGGTCCGACGCGGGCTCGACTCGTCGGACAGCCGCATATTCACTGGGGCCGGATCGATGTGCAACAGGGGATCGTGACAGAGGATCAGCCCGCGCTCCACGAGGTTTTCAAGCTCTCGCACGTTGCCGGGCCAGGCATACTGCACCAATCGTTCCATCGACGGCCCATCGAAGTCCCGACAGGCACGTTTGAGACGTTGGGCATGGTGGCGAAGAAAATGCCGCGCGAGAATCGGGATATCCTCGGGGCGCTCCCTCAAGGCGGGTAAATGGATAGGAAAGACATTCAGCCGATAAAACAGATCGCTGCGGAACCGTCCCTGCGCAATCGCGGTCCGGAGGTCGGCGTTCGTGGCGGCGATCACCCGCACATCAACGGGAACGGCCCGCGCCCCGCCGACTCGATCGACCAGGCCGTCCTGAAGCACCCGCAGGAGTTTCGCTTGCGCCTCCAGCGGCATCTCGCCGATCTCATCGAGAAACAACGTGCCGCCGTCGGCAAGCTCGAATCGTCCGATGCGTTGCTGATCGGCCCCGGTAAAGGCGCCCCGCTCATGGCCGAACAACTCGCTTTCGATCAGCCCCGACGGCAATGCCGCGCAATTGAGCCGCACGAAAGCCCGTTCGCGCCGCGGGCTCCACTCGTGGATGGCCCGCGCCAACACCTCCTTGCCCGTCCCGGTTTCGCCGGTGATCATCACGGTCGCCGTTGTCGGCGCCGCTTGCCGCGCGAGCGCCAACACCTGTTCGAACGCCTGGCTCCGGCCCACGACGATGCCGTAGTTCTGCGTCGATTTCAGTTCCTCGGCCAGATAGACATTCTCCCTCGCCAATTGTTCCCGCAGGCGATTGATTTCCTCATAGGCGTTCACCTGTGCGATGGCGAAACCGATCTGCGTGGCGACCTGTTGCAGAAACTCCACGTCGTCCGGGTCGGGAGGGCCCGCTTCGACGCTGCCGATATTCAGCGTCCCGAGGCAGGACTCCTGCACAACCATGGGAAGGTTGATCATCCGCCCGAGTCCCTCCTGCAGGTAACTTTCATCCTCGATGAACAGTTGCTCCTTCTGCAGGTGAGGACGCACGTGCACGCGATGGTGATCGTAGACCCACCCCACGGCGCTGCGCTCACGGGGAATCATGGCATCGCTCTGCAGCACGACTTTCGGGAGGTTCGTTTCCATCGCATAAAAGCGAAACGCATCGGACCCCAGATCGTAGATGGTGATGCCTGCGCGTTCCCAGCGAATCACCTTCGCCAATTGGTCGGTAATGGCGCGAAACAGACTCTGCCTGTTGCGCTGCGAATTCAGCACGTTGGTCACCGACAGGAGCGTACGATAGCTGAGATCGATATTGCGCAAGGCATTTACCTCGATGCAGGGATCACCGACGGGTCGTGTCGATTAGGAGAAACCGACAAGAACGCAGGCTCAACGGACTGGCCGAACCAAGACACGTCGTGCCGCCATGAACGCATGGGCTCCGGCTGTCCCGACATCATAGGTTCATCAGGAACCCTTATTCCAGCGCCGAGGCCTTGTTAAGAAGAATTTAATCCGGCGGCCGGAGGGTGCGCGCGAAGTCGATCGGCGCGCGAAGGCATCTCCTCGCTTCACCGAGGGGACCGGACGGGGCATCCGCAGACCTTACGACAAAAGCCGGTCGCGGCAAAGACGTCCCGCATGGGGGCAAGTGGTGTCAACGGTCTCCGAAAGAACGTCTTCCGTTGTCCCGATCGGAGCCGGACCTGAGTCTTGCAGGACTGCGCCCTCCTTCCGGGCCCAACAGTCCAGAGCCGGGACCGATCGAGGGCGTCAGGGGAACGGTCGAATCTCCCAGATCAGGGCTTCGCTGCGGCACAAAGGAGCTGGGAATGCGATCGCGGCGATCCCGATCTGATGTTCGGCCGAACGTGGCCGAGGTCCGCCCCTTATGCGGCGCCGTGACGGCACCCTTCTTCGGGGCGACGATGTCTGCTGGGTCCTCGTCTTCTTCGAGGAGGGGAGCGGTCGGCTCCCCGCTGTCGCCTATCACAAAATTGGTGGCCATCACCTCATTCGCCATGGATTCCGCCGACGGCAATTCGTCGGCATACACATCGGTTTCATATTCGGGTGTCGATGCGGAAGCGAGAGAGGTCCAGACCGATTGTCCGGATTCGGCGATGTTAATACTCGTCACGGTCGAGAGCCCAGGCCTGATCGGATGCTCGCGGAGTTCATCGGCGGGCAGCGCAATCCGTACCGGCACACGCTCGACGATGTGAATGAAGTTCCCGGTGGAATTGTCCGGCGGAAGCAGCGCGAACGGGCTCCCGCTGCCCGGCACCAGGCCCTCGACGGTGCCATGGAAGGTCTGCTTCGACCCGTACAGGCTCACATTCACCAAGGCCAGTTGCCCCGGCCTGACGTGCTGCAGTTCCGTTTCCCGCAAATTCGCCTCGACCCAGAGATGGTCCAGCGGGACGATCGTCATGAGCGGAGCGCCGGGCTGCACACGGTCTCCCACTTGTGCCTTGCGCTTGGCCACGTAACCGGACACAGGAGCCCGGATTTGTTGGCGGGCATACTCCAGATGCGCCTCGATGAGCTGATGCTTGGCGAATTCGACGGCCGGGTGCGCCATGACCGTCGTGCCCCCGATCTGCGCATCGAGCGTATCGAGTTCGGCCTGCGTCTCCCGTACCTCTGCTTCCAAGGAGGCGATTTTATCCATCGTATTTTGCACGATTTGCTTGGAGACCGCGCCGCTCGGAGCAGCCTTTTGATAGCGCTCCATGTCGTGCTCAGCCAGCTCCAAGCGGGCGGTTCGGGATTTCAATTTTTCCGCCAACTGCTTCCTCGTCATGAACAGGGCGGCGACGCGCCGAACCTCTTCACCCAGCCTTCCGCGCGCGCGCCCCAATGCCGCGTAGGCCAGATGCTCGTCGAGGCGAATCATCAGGTCGCCTCGATTCACGAATTGGGTTTCTTCGAACAGCACCTGCGTGATGATACCGGAGGCTTGCGCCGCGACCGGCACCAGGTTGCCCGTCACGTAGGCGTTATCGGTGCGGACCCAAAACCGGTCGTGCGTCCACCAGTAGACCAGATAGCCGATGGAGGTGACCAGGACCAGCAAGGCTACGACCAGCAGCCGGCGATTCCGGCGGGCACGAATGGCCTTGGGGTGAATTCTGAGCGAACCGGATGAAGGAGTGGGATTCGGTGTTTCCGTTGTCGTATTGGTCATGGATTAACTCGGGTTGTGTTTCGGCCGCTTTTCGATGTCCGGATTGTGATAGCCCCCGCCCAACGATTCGATGAGATCAACCGCGGCGACCAGCTGGTCGCTCTCCAACGCCCTCAAGGCGTATTCCTGCTCGAGCATCGGATACTGATGACGCAACACCTCGCGATCGTCGTCGAGACCGCTAACGAGCCGCACCTTCGCCAGCCGCCAGTCGGCGCCAAGCGAGGCGAGCAGCCGTTTGTGCGACTCCATCATCTCTCCGGTCGTTTGCCAGGCGCTCAAACTGTCGGCCACTTCCCGCATCGCGTCCAGCAAGGTGTCGTTGTACAGCTCCACCGCCGCGTCATATTCGGCGCGTTGGGCCCCCAACTCTCCCCGGAGCCTGCCTCCTTCGAACCAAGGCATGCGCAGACCCGGAGCCAATCCATACGAAAAGCTCTGGCCGCTGAAGAGGAAATTGGCCAGTTTGTCCGTGCCCTTCGTCAACGTCAGGGCATTGAACCCCACGAATCCCGTCAGGTCGATCGTGGGATAAAATTGTGTCTTGGCAACCTTGACCATCCGCGAGGCGGCGTGGGCTCGATAGAGGGCCGCGGCCAGGTCTGGGCGATGGACCAGCAACCCCATGGACAGGTGATCGGGCGCCGCAATCTGCTTGGGAATGGCCACCACCGGTTTGGCAAACAGATGGGCCGCTTCATCCGGTCCTTTCCCGGCCAATCTGGCAAGCAAGTGGCGCTGTACATCCAGTTGGTCGCGGACCGCGGCCTGCCGTTTGAAGGCCGCTTCATACTCCGCCACGGCGATCTTCACCGGTTGGTCGTTATCCAGGCCGAGACGGAACCGGGTCTCCGCGAGCTTCTGCAGATCACGCCGGATGCCGACGATGGTTTTCACCACATTGAGCTGCTGCTGGAGCGCTTGCCCCCGGAAGTACGCACGCGCAATGCCGGTGGTCAGCCGCAGGCGCACCTCGGCGGTTTCCGCCTCCTCGGCCGCCGCATGCCCCAAGGCCGCTTCGAGCATGGCCCGGTTCTTTCCCCAGAAATCGAATTCGTACCGGAAGCTCAACGGATTGATGATGCCATACGCGATTCTTATGCCGGCCACCTCCGGATTCAGAGCCGCAAAGACACCGTGTTGGGAGATGCGTTCATAGGTGAGCGACGCATCGGCTTCCATAAACGGCAAGAGCCGCGCCCCTTCGACCTTCACGAGCGCTTCCGCCTGGCGCAGCCTGGCCGATGCCTGTTTCAGTCCGGGATTGTCTTTGAGAGCAGTCTCGATCAGCTCATTTAATTCCGGATTACCGAACTGTTCCCACCACAGATCCTCCGGCCACTTCTGCAGCCGGTTCGTCACCTCGTCCAGAGTCTCCTTCATCTCCGGCGGATCGAGATACTCGGCCGGAGGGTCGCCCTTCGGAATCCAGGCACAACTGCCGAAGAACAGCGCGCAGCCGATCCCGAGACCGATCCGCAGCCGGCGCGCCGTCGTGGAACTCGCTGTCATGGCACTTCCTCCATCAATTCTTCCGCGCGCATCTCCCGCAATTCCTCGGCGGGGGTCGGCGACAACGGCAAATGGGTCGGATGCGCGAACCACACGAACAAGGCCAATCCGCCGAACAGGTAACTGGCAACCAAAAATGCATCGCTCATACTCAACAGATTCGCTGCCTGCTTGATTATGGCACCCAGCCTGGCTTGGACTTCCGAGGGACTGAGTCCCGCCGCACTCAACTTGGCCGCCAACTGCCCCATCGGATCGAACGAAATCGACTGCCGCCCTCCGAAGTGATCGGCCAGATGCAGCTGATGAAAATGCGTCCGACGGAAGAGCACGATGCCTTGAAACGTGATCCCGAACGCGCCGGCTGCGACACGCAACAGATTGGCGACATCGGCAGCGCGGGTGACCTTGGGACCTGACAGGCCGTGCAGGAGCAGCACCGTCATAGGCGTAAAGAACGACCCCAAGAAAATCCCCTCCACGACCATCGGCCAGAATAGCTCCTCGTAGGAATGGGGATCGTCGTACAGACCGATCCAATAGAACGTCAAGGCAAAGCCGAGACTATTGAAACAAACCAGCCAGCGCGCATCGACGTACTTGCAAAGATAGTGCATCACGGCGATGACCGGCGCCCCCAACAGCACCATCGGCAACAGCGCCAGGCCTGCCAACTTCGACGAATACCCTAGGAGATACTGGATCTGGACGATCAGCAGGGACAACAGTCCCTGGATCGAAAAAAAGCCGAGCGTGAGGCTGATGACGCCGATCAGAAAATTGCGGTGCAAGAACAGGCGAAGATCCAGGATCGGCTGTCGCTCGCCGAGCTCCCAGATGACGAAGCAGGGAAACGCGATAACCAGGATCACCGCAATGACCTGGAGAAAGGGCGAGTCCAGCCAATCGAAGTCATTGCCCATGTTGAGCAACGTCTGGAGCCCCAGCAGCAGCACGGCCAGCAGCAGGAACCCGACCGTGTCGAAACGGGAGTACCGGCGCCGAAAGCCCCGGCCGTACAGCAACGCGCCGAGGGTGCCGACGATGACGAGGGTCAGCACAAAATCCAGATAGAACAGAAACCGCCAGCCGAGCATATAAGCGATATAGCCCCCCACCGGCATGCCGATCGTGAAGGGTGTGATGCTGAACAGGCCCCAGACGGTGAGGGCGAGTGCCTTCAACCGCTTGGGATATTCGTTCAGCAACATCGATTGGACCAGCGGAATGGTGATGCCGCCGGCAATGCCCTGGATGATCCGAGCGGGCACGAATTGCGCGAGGGTCTTGCTGTCCCCGCAGAGATAGGAGGCCACGCTGTACACCAAGAACGCCGCGATCAGCAGCCGGTAGTCGCCGATCCGTCCAGAGAGATACCGTGCGAGGGGAAAGCCCAGCGCCAGCCCGACCATGAAATCGGTTTGCGCCCACGTGAGAAAACTAGGCAGTACTCCCCCGAGATCCCCTGACACGTGCGGCAAGAGGGCGATGTAAGAACCGGCGTTGAACAGGACGACGATGTGCGCCAAGCCAAGCACGGCATTGAAGAGTACGAACCGCCATCCATGTAACCGCCTGAGATATACAGCCGCCACCGCCGAATTCCGTAGCTCCTTAATACGAGGGAGAATAACCCGATTGACCGGACGGGGATTTTACCTGTCCGCCCGGCACCACCGCCGGGGCAGGCTGCGCCGACGGCGCGACGGCATGATGGGCCGCATACAGCGCCAATCCGGTAAACAGCATTCCCCCGATCAAATTCCCCAGCGTCACCGGAATCTGATTCCACAACCACCAGGTGGAGAAGGTAATATTGCCTCCTAGCATCATACCGATCGGAATCAGAAACATGTTCACGACCGCGTGCTCGAATCCCTGGGAAAAGAACAGCAATGTCGGCCCCCAGATGGCGAGCATTTTCCCGGAGAACGAGGTCGACATATAGGCCGCAACGACCGCGAGACTGACCATCCAGTTACAGAGCATCCCTTTGGTAAAGGCCGCGAGGAGGCCGGCTGAACCGTGCGACACATAATAATTGGTCTTCGCCTCGGCAACCGCAATAAGCTTGGTGCCGACCGCATTGATATGGGCATCTCCTGCGGTGGTCAGGGCGATCGCGAACAATCCCGCATACAAGACGCTGCCGAGGAGATTGCCTAGAAACACCCAGCCCATGTTTGCCACCACATGACGGAGGCCGGCGTTTTTCTGACCATCGGCCACTGCGACGGGGAGCAGCGCAAAGCTGCCGGTGATGATCTCCGCCCCGAGCAAAATCGCCAGGGCCAAGCCGAACGGGAACAGCAAACTCCCGATGATCCAATATCCCGTTTCAACCGCCGCTGTCACGGCCATACTCGTCCCGATGCCCAAATAGGCGCCGGCCAACATGCCACGAAGCACCAGCTGGCGCGGCGGCAGACTCAACTTCAATGCGCCGCCGGCCAGCATACTGTCCACTACGCCGTATGGCTTCACATAGTCCATCGCATCCTCCTTGTTCGCCGTTCAACGCAGGTCCGCCATCCGCCGGACCCATCGCACCGAACCTTCGTTGGACTGCCGATATGAGCAAACCGCGTGCCTCGCCAGTGAGCTTCGCTCGATAACGATCGAACTCCGCGAGGAGCCTTCATTCGCCCATTTTCCTAGAAGCTGTCTCTAGGTCGAAAGAACCATTCCACGAAAGCCAAAATCCGGGCGCAATCGCACTGTCGCACAGTTCAAAATCGCTCGATGTGGAGAGATCGGAGGCTCTGAACCAGTCCACACGGCGTTCGATGAGAGGGGAAATCGCTGGATTCGCCTTTACGGTTGCGCTTCGGGATCGCTGCAAAGGATCGGGCAGCGAGGTTGCACATGGACAGGGGTGAAGACTACGATAAGGCTCGGAGACTGAGAGCCCCCTTGAGCGACCTGCTGAGCAATCTGCCCATCGCCCGCAAGCTGTTTCTTGCGTCGGTCATCCCTGCTCTGACCGTGCTCCTTCTCAGCATCCTGACCTATCGCAGCGTCACGACCTTTTCCGACGACGAAGGCCAGCTCAACGATATCTATTATTCTCAGCGGTTGGCATCGGAATACCTCCGGCTGATCGTCGACCTCGAAACGGGATTCCGAGGTTTCGTCCTGACGAGCCAGGAACACTATCTATTCCCCTATCGAACCGCGCAGGATCACGTCCTGAACCTCGGCCGAACCCTGGAAGCGCACGTCTCCCAGTACGAAGACCAGCGGGAGCTCATCGCCGCCATCCAACAGTTGGTCAGGCAATTCATTGAGGAAAAAGAGGAACTGATCGAAGCCGTCAAGGCCGAACATACGAACGAAGCGCGACTCTATATCGAAGAGGGAAAGGGGCGCGCGTTGATGTTGAAGATCCGGCAGGAGATGGGCCGGCTGGACCACCTCGCCCAAGCCGCCCTGAACAACAAACTGGCCAAACTCGCGCAGGATCGCGACGACATGTTGATGACGATTCTGGGAGGCGGCCTCTTCGCCTTGACCTGCATGGTGGGGGTATTGCATCTCATCGCCCGTTCCATCACGACGCCGCTCGAGCGGCTGGCCAAAGCCGTGGTGGCATCCGAAGCCACTCCCGTCCCCGAGGTTCCGGTGATGACCAGAACGGACGAAATCGGGAATCTGTCGCGCGTCATCCATGCCATGAGCTCGGCCATCCATTCCCACATCGTCGCAGTGGAACAGTCGGAAGCCAACCTGCGCCAGCTCAATCAAGACCTGGCCGGTTCTGAAGCCAAGTATCGCAGCATCGTCGACCACGCCCCCTTCGGCATTTTTACGACCCGCGGCATGACCCTGATCTTCAGCAACCGATACAACAGCATCCTTGCGGGACTCGACCCCAGTGAAGAAAAGGATCCCGACGCGGTGCGACGCGCCATTCATCCGGAAGATCGCGACCGGGTCATCGTGGAATTCGCGCAGGCCGTGGAGGAAGGACGGTCGTACGAAACGGTCTTCCGGTTTCTTCACGCGGACGGGACTGTCCGAAAGGTCCTGAGCCGGCGCATCCCGATTCGAGACCCTTCGGGACAGATCGTGATGTACCAGGGATTCAACGTGGATATCACCGCGCTCGACCTCATGCAGACACGCTTGCGTCGGGCCGAACGGCTCGCGACGCTCGGTCAGGTCGCCGCAGGAATCGCGCACGAAATCAGGAACCCCCTCGTCGGCATAGGCTCGACGGCCTCACTGTTGCTGGACGACACCGATCCGAACGATACTCGACGGCCCGATCTCGACGTCATTCTCCAGGAGACCAGGCGTCTCGATCGGATCGTCAATCAAATCATCGACTATGCCCGCCCCCGCGAGGTCATGCCGGCCGCCTTCGACATGGCACAACTGGTGCAGGAAGTCGGTAAGGTGTTGGACGAACCCCTGGCCCGCAAACAGGCGACGATCCACCTGTCGGCGCCGGCGCCGCCCTACACCATCCATGCCGATCGCGATCAATTCAAACAGGTGCTGCTCAACGTGATCCAGAACGCCCTCGAAGCCACGCCGCCGGGCAAGACCATCACCGTGACCCTGGCCCAGCAATCCCGCGGTGTGGAACCGGGTTTGGAGATCGTCGTGACGGATCGGGGAAGCGGGATCAGTCCCACCCACCTGCCGCATGTGTTCGAACCGTTCTTCACCAGCGGCAAGCCGCGCGGCACAGGGTTGGGGCTCGCCATCTGCCGCAACATTCTCGATGCGCACGGCGGAGACATTGTGCTGGAGAGTGAGTTGGGGAGCGGCACCACCGTTCGCGTGTGGTGCCCCTTACGGCAACAGCCACAACGTATGCAGGGAGAAGGGAACCATGCGGGCCACCATCTACGTCACGGATGACGAACCAGCCATTCGCACCGCCATCGTCAAACGCCTCTCACGGCGCCACCACGCCGTCACCGGATTCGAATCGGGCGAAGACCTGCTCCGGGCTGTCACACAACACCTGCCCGACCTCATCCTCCTGGATCTGAAAATGCCCGGTATGGGAGGGCTGGAGGCGCTCCGGCAGATCCGCCCGATCGCCCCGCAGACCCTGGTCATCATGTTGACGGCGTACGGCACGGTGGAAGACGCCGTCGAAGCGATGCGGTTGGGCGCCTACGATTTCTTGATCAAAACGGTCGATCTCTCCGGCGTCGACCCCGTCGTCGATCGCGCCCTCGAATTCCTCGCACTGCGCCACCGGGTCGAATTCTCGCTCGAAGACCAGAACAGTCCCTACGCGTTGTCCAATCTCGACGTCCGCAGTCCCGCCATGCAACTCCTGCTCGGTCAGGTGCGGGACGTGGCGCAGAACGCCAGGTCGTCGGTGCTGCTCCAGGGCGAAACCGGCACCGGCAAAGAATTTCTCGCGCGCGTCATCCACTGCAACGGCCCGCGTGCCACAGGCCCCTTCGTCGCCGTCAACTGCACCGCCATTCCGAAAGAGCTGTTCGAAAGCGAGTTGTTCGGATACGAACGCGGCGCCTTTACCGGCGCCCACCAGCGCAAACGAGGCCTGCTGGAAAAGGCGGAGGGCGGCACCCTGTTTCTCGACGAAATCGGCGATCTGGATCAGGCCATGCAGGCCAAATTGCTGCGGGTGCTCCAGGAACGGTCGTTCCGGCGCGTGGGCGGCACGGAGGACCTCTCCGTCGATTTCCGCTTGATGACGGCGACCAATCGCGACCTCAAGAAGGAAGTCGCGCGCGGCGCCTTCCGCGAAGACCTCTACTTCCGCCTGAACGTGGTCACGTTCGAATTGCCTCCGCTGCGCGTGCGCACGGAAGACATTCTGCCGCTCTGCATGCAGGCGGTCCTGCGGTTCGGGAAGGAGTTCGGCAAGGAGGTCGTCGAAATCGAACCCGAGGCGCAGGCACTGCTGCAGCGATACAGCTATCCCGGCAACATTCGCGAACTCCAGAACATCATCGAACGCGCCATGATCCTCTGCCACGACAAGACCTTGACCGCCGGCTGCCTGCCGCGCGAACTCCATGACCAGGGGCCGCAGATCGCCGTGGCCATGGGCCAGAGCGAACATCCTTCGCTGCGCATCGAGATGGTGCTGGGCCGGCAAACCCTGTCGGATATCGAGTCCGCCCTCATCGAGGAAGTGGTTCGACTCTCGGATCACAACAAGACGCTCGCCGCCAAACATCTGGGGTTGACGCGATTCGCCCTGGATCGCCGGCTGAAAAAGCAGATGGAACACGACTGATCGCCTCCGGCGGCCCCCTTCACTTCCGGGTTGAACAGCGTCCGCCGAGAGCGGATAATCGGCTCATGGACCAATGCGCGACAGCCGACCCCCGTGAGCGATGGATTCCGCCGATTGTCGCCGGATTGAGCGGCGGCCTGTTCGTGTTCGACCTGTTCATGCCGTTGGGGGTGGCCAACGGAGTGCTCTACGCCGGCGTCGTGCTGCTGGCATCGGCCTCTTCGAACCCGCGACTCCTGATGCTCACCGCGGTCGGCACCACAGGCCTCCTCCTCGCTGGAGCCTCTCTGGGACCTCACCTCGGCACCATTCCCCTCTGGGTCGGAGTCGTCAATCGCACCCTCAGCCTGGTCATCGTCTGGGTCTCGGCCATACTGCTGCGGCAGCGACACCAGGCGGAAGTCCGGCTGCGACAGGCCAAGGATGAACTGGAAGATCGCGTCGCCGCCCGCACCAAAGAACTCGCCGACGTCAACCAATCGCTGTTGAACGAAATCTCCGAACATGTCGAAACGGAGGAGTCCCTCCGGGCAAGCGAGCATGCGCTCGCCGTCAGCCGGCAGGAGTTACAAGATCTGGCCGCCCGACTGCTGACGGCGCAGGAGGAGGAACGTCGGCGCATCTCCCGAGATCTCCACGACGACATCAATCAACGGCTGGCCATGCTGGTTGTGCAAGTCGAATCGCTGGATACAGATCTTCCGGCCACCGCCGGCGCCTGCAGCAAAGAGTTACGGTCGATCCAGGACCGTCTGATCGAACTGTCGGACGATGTCCGCCATTTGGCCTATCAGTTCCACCCCTCCATCCTCGACGACCTCGGACTCACCGTCGCCTTGCAGCGTCTGGTGGAGGACTGTGCCGCACGCGCGAACTTCCAGGGCACGTTCGAAGTCCACTTGGCGCCCCGCCCCGTGCCGCAGGAGGTATCGACGTGCCTCTATCGCATCGCGCAAGAATGCCTGGCCAATGTCATGAAACATGCGCAGGCCACGAGGGTGCTCGTGTCCCTGTCGTCCACCGCCGATACCGTCAGTCTCACCGTAGAGGACAACGGGGTCGGATTCGATGCGCAGGCGGGAACCGACAATCGCGGCCTCGGGCTGGTCAGCATGGCGGAACGGGTGCGGCTGGTCCAGGGCACCGTCACGATCGACTCGGCTCCGCAGCGGGGCACCCGCCTGCATATCAGCGTGCCGCACATGGAGGTGCCGGCGTGACGACGATGCCGCGAGTGCTGCTGGCCGACGACCATACCCTGGTCTTGGAAGGCTTTCGACGCATCGTGGAGCAACGGTGCGAGGTCGTGGGAACGGTCGAAGACGGTCGCGCCTTGCTCGATGCCGCCACGCGCTTGCATCCCGATCTGATCCTGCTGGACATCTCCATGCCGCTGCTGAACGGCATCGATGCGGCAAGGCAGGTGAAAAAGCTGCTTCCCGACGTCAAACTCGTCTTCGTCACCATGCATGCGGATCCGGCCTATGTGAGTGAGGCGTTCAAGGCCGGCGCGTCGGCCTACCTCCTCAAACGGTCCGCCGCCCGGGAACTGGACCATGCCATCGACTCCGTCCTGAAGGGACAATATTTCGTGACCTCCCTGCTGACGCGGGACCTCGTCACCTCCCTGGCCGAAGGCCATGGGAACCTCTTCGTGCAACGGCAAGACCTGACCCCGCGCCAGCGGGAGGTGCTTCAGCTCGTTGCGGAAGGGCGCACCATCAAGGAAATCGCCGCGTTGCTCAATATCTCACCGAAGACCGTGGAATTTCACAAGGCCCAGATCATGTTCCATCTCAACCTGCACACCACGGCCGAATTGACCAAGTATGCCCTCGCCCATGGGTTGACATCCGCCTAACCGGACAGAGCCGCTCGCGAAAGGACCCCGCAATAATTCATGGCCGACCTAGGAAATCGCCTAGTTGTCAGTCACGTCGTCGTTCGGTACCTTACTACCCAGATGGTGCGCCGAACTCCATGTACATATGTCGTTCTGTCCCGATCCCGTCGAAGGAGGTCTGGGCGATGGATTCCGCAGCCACGCAATGCCAATTTTGCTGGCGTGTTCAAGACAAAGGACCGGACGGGCATTCCCCTGCGGTGTGGGCCGATCTGCCGGCGTTCCTGCAGAAATACGATGTGACGCCCCATGATCTCACCCTGTCCGAAGGGTATTGCCCACAGTGTAACCAGTTCTATTGCCGGCTTATACAAGAGATCTGGTCCTGACCGGCCGAAACCCGACTCCACCGAACAGCCAGCGAGGCCCGATCGTGGGATGCCCTCGATGCCGAAATCTCATGGTGCAGGAAACGTTCGTCGATCTGCAGGCCGATACGAGTCCTGTCAGTTTTACCGGTTGGCGTTGCGTGGTCTGCGGCGCCATTGTGGACCGGTTGATCGTCCAACACCAGACCGTTCGTCCGAAGCCCCATCTGCATCAGACCAAGGCACGCAAACCGCTGATGCGGCTCGGATGAGCGCAGCGACCGGCCTCACAGGATCCCCTCAAAGGATTTTTCAGCACCGTTCTCCAGCAGCCGGCACCTGTGGGCGAGGATCACCCCCCGCAACCGAGTCCATCGGATAACCCTTTGCCGGGTCGGCTCCATCGGACCGGACAGTGCCGAACCCGCTTCATCGCGAGCCGTCGAGATACCTCTCCCATACCACGCACTGTGCTCTCGATGGAGCCATCGGCCCGGCATCCATCACCATCTCTCCACGCCATGAACCGTCGGGACACGCGATCGACTTGATGAATGAAAAGATGTTACGTTGCTTGTTCGACACAAACGACACGGCGTCGTGAATCGGCGCTCTATGCCGGTGATTCGGGGTGTTGCGGAGGGAGGAAGGTCATGATGACACATCTACGCCGACCACGGTCTGTCTGGAATTCGAATCCCCAGAAAGGGGTCTGCGCGGGGCACAGGCAAGCGACTGCCGCCTGTATCTTCGGCGCGTTGCTTTGTCTGGGGCTCTCAAACCCGACGCCCGGCCCGGCTGCCGAACCTTCTCCCCCGCTCTCCCCAATGACGCCTGAACCGGCCTACTCCCTGGAGACCATATTGACCTTTGCATTGTCGCGTAACCCGTCGGTCACCAGCGCCGAGGGCGCCATCGATCAGAACCGGGGCTATCAGGTCGCAGCCCACACCTACCCCAATCCCTCGGTCAATGCCAATACCGGCCACGGCACCATCCGGGATGCGGGACGCGCGGACGTGCGTGATACGCTGACCCGGCAATCGATCACGGAATACAATGTGACCATAGGCCAGCCGCTCGAATGGCCCTCGAAACGGGCAGCCCGCCAGCGTGCGACGGAGGCGGGCGTCGCCGTCGCTTCTGCAGGCCTCGAAGAAACCCGCCTGAATTTGAAGGCCGATGTCAAGGTCGCATTTTACGATCTGCTCTTGGCCCAGCGCGCGGTGACGCTGGCACAACAAAACCTCGCCACCATCGAAGACGTTCACAAGGCCGTGCGCACCCGTGTGCGCCTGGGAGAAAGCCCGCAATTCGAAGCGATTCGCTCGGAGGTGGAAGTCCTCAAGGCCAATCAATCACTCACCCAAGCGGTCAACCGCGTGCGCGTCAGCCGCGTGATGCTCGACATGTTGACGGCCGGCTCGCTGGGAACCTCCTACTCGATCAACGGGCAGTTCCACCGCGTCGGCCCCAGCTTCGGTCTCGACCTTCTGACGCAACGTGCGCTCACGCAACACCCGACCATCCTGCGCCTGACGAAATTCGTCGAACAGGCCGACCATACCCTGGAATTCGAACGCCAAGCCCGGGTGCCGAACATTACCGTCGGCGGCAGCTACTGGCGGGAAATCGGGCGCGAAGCCTTTCAAGGCGGCCTCACGATCCCGACTCCCCTGTGGGATCGGCGGCAGGGCGAAATCATGGCGGCCTTCGGCAGCAAACGGAAGGGGGAAGCCGATTTCCTCCGCGCCCGGAACGAATTGATCCGCAACATCAGCCAACACTTTCAAGACGCCAAGACCACCGCAGAGTTGATCGAAGTGTATGAGAAGGGTCTGCTCAAACAGGCCGAAGAAGCACTGCGGATCGCCAAGTTCAGTTTCCAACAGGGCGCGTCCAGCCTGATCGAAGTGCTCGACGCGCAACGCGTCCAACGTCAAATTCTGTTAGACTATGCGCAGGCCCAATTCGATCTCTCGATCGCATTGGCGCTCCTGGAACGCGCCGTGGGAGGCGCTCTCTAATGCCGCAGACCGAACCGATTTCCACCGAACCGCAGCCATTCCGGCACAGCCATCTTCGGATGCGCTCCGCGACGGTCCTTCTCGGCGTGATCGTCCTGTTCCTGTCCTCAGGATGCGAAGGACCGCCTCCGAACGCGACCGGCGCCAATCCACCGGCTCCCGCCCTCGACAAGGGCTTGGTGCGCCTGACCGCCGAAGAGATCCGGTCCTCTGGAATCGTCGTCGAACCGGTCGCACGCGGTCAATTCCGGACCATCCGTGAGTTTCCCGGCACCATCGAACCGAATGAACATGCCTTGGCGGAAATCACGACTCTCGTACGCGGCCGGGTCATCGATGTCTATGCGGACCTCGGCAGGGAAGTAAAAGGAGGGACTCTCCTGGCGCTGCTCTACAGCAGTGAGCTGGGCATGGCCCAGTCGGCCTATCTGAAAGCCTCGGCGAAACTGAACGTCGCCGACCGGGCGTTCCGCCGGGCAGAATTGCTGCTGAAAGAGAAGGTGATCGGCCTGGCTGAATTGCAGCGACGCGAAGGAGAAATGCTCAGCCTGCGGGCGGAGCTGCGGGAGGCCCGCGATCGCCTCCTGCTCTTGGGTTTGACCGAGGAAGATCTGCGGAATTTGGATCGCAACCATACGATCCGTTCCCATGTACCGGTGGTGGCCCCATTCGACGGCCGGGTGATCGCCCGCAACCTGACCAAGGGCGAGGTCGTGGAGACGACGGAGAAACTGTTCGTGGTCGCAGACCTGTCCGACGTCTGGGTGACCGCCGTCATCCCCGAAAAGGATATTCCGTACATCCGTCCCGACCAAACGAACGCGGAGCAATCGGTAGAGGTCCTCGTGGCCGCCTATCCGGGACAGGTCTTCAAGGGACGCATCACTTACGTGGGCGATGTGCTCGATCCCGCGACCAGGACCATGCGCCTGCGACTGGAACTTCCGAATCCCGAGCGCAAACTCAAACCCGCGATGTACGCCACGGTTCGGGTCTATTCAGAACCGGAGCCGAATGTGCTGTTCATCCCCGAGGCCGCCGTTCAACGCGACCGCGATCGGCAGTTCGTCTTCGTCCAGCGTGAGCCGACCCTCTTTGAAGCCCGCGATGTGAAGCTGGGCAATTCAAACGGCCACGATGTCACGGTGCGAGACGGGCTGTTGGAGGGCGAGTCGATCGTGACGAAAGGAGCGTTTGTCCTGAAGTCCGAAATGCTCGGGGAACAGATCTAGCCTGATGTTAGCTTCTTTCCTGGCCTTTGCCCTCCGTCAACGTGTCCTGGTCGTGGTGATCGCGTGCATTCTCACCGCCGGAGGCATCTACGCCTTCCGTACCATCGCCATCGACGCCTTCCCGGATGTCACCACGGTGCTCGTCCAGGTCGTCACGAAAGTGCCCGGACTGTCTCCGGCCGAGGTGGAACGGTTCGTCACGTTCCCCATGGAGCTGCAACTGATGGGCGCCCCGGGCCTTACCGACATTCGCTCGTTCTCAAAAGTCGGCCTGTCGATGATTACCGTGGTCTTCAGGGATGATATCGACATCTATTTGGCCCGGCAGGTGGTGCTTGAGCGCATCCTCGAAGTCCAGGAATTCCTGCCGCCGGGAACCACCTCGCAATTGGTGCCGAATACGACGGGGTTGGGAGAGGTCTATCAGTTCTACCTGGAAGGACCGCACGACAACGACAACGGATTTGTGATGACCGAGAAGGACTTGATGGAGCGGCGGACCCTCGAAGACTGGGTGATTCGGCCGCTGCTCAAGGGGCTGCCCGATGTCGTGGACGTCAATTCGCTGGGTGGGTTCGTCAAGCAATATCAGGTGATGGTCGAGCCGGGTCTGCTTCGAAAATATGGGCTCGCGTTGCATGACGTGTTCGATGCCGTCGCCAAGAACAACGCCAATGCCGGCGGGAATATCCTGGAGAAGGACGACGAAAAATACGTGATTCGCGGCGTGGGGCTGATCAAGACGCTGGAAGACATCGAACACATCGTCGTCAAGGAAGTGGGCGGCACACCGGTGTACGTGCGGGATGTGGCGGAAGTCCGGATCGGGCACGCCGTCCGGCACGGCGCCGCCGTGCTGAACGGCAAGCACGAGGTGGTCACCGGCATCGTCCTCATGTTGCGCGGCGGCAATGCCAGAGATGTCGTGCAGTCCATCAAGGACAAAATCGACGAGATTCATGAGAAGCGAATCCTGCCCGACGGTTTGCGCATCGTTCCCTTTTACGACCGGATCGAACTGATTACGGCGGCGCTCGCCACCGTGTATAAGGCCCTGCTCGAAGGCATCGTGCTGGTCGTCGTGATCCTCTTTCTGTTCCTCGGAAACGTGCGCAGCGCCCTCATCGTGACCGCCACGTTGATCGTGACGCCGCTGGTCACCTTCATCGTCATGGATCAGGTCGGGTTGACGGCGAATCTCATGTCGCTCGGCGGATTGGTGATCGCGATCGGCATGATGGTCGATGGCTCGGTCGTCGTGGTCGAGAATGTCTATCGGCACCTGGCCGAGCAAAAGAGCGACCGGTTCAACAAGACCGAAGTCATCCTGCACGCCGTCACCGAAGTCGGACAACCGGTGATCTTCGGCATCCTGATCATCATCCTCGTCTTCCTGCCGATTCTGACGCTGCAGGGCATGGAAGGAAAAATGTTTCAACCGCTGGCCAACACGATCATCATCGCGCTGGTGGTGTCGCTGTTGCTGTCGCTCACGCTCTCGCCCGTCCTCTGCGCGCTGGCGCTGAAGCGCGGAACCGAAGAGGACACGTTTCTGCTCCGTTGGGCCAAGCGCGTGTATCTCCCGGCCTTGCAATGGGCGATGGGCCATCGCGCGACCGTGTTGGCCCTCGCGCTGGCGCTTCTGGGAGCCAGCCTGGCGCTGTTCCCGTTTCTCGGCGGTGAATTCATTCCCATCCTCAACGAGGCGGCCATCTCGCCCCAGACCATTCGTTATCCCAGCATTGCGTTGGACAAATCGATCGAGATCGAAAAGGAAATGCAGCGTGCCGTGCTGGAATTTCCCGAAGTGCGCATGGTGGTGTCCAAGATCGGTCGCTCGGAGATGGGAAACGACCCTCAGGAACCGAACGCCAGCGACCCCGTCGTGAGTCTCCGTCCGATGGATCAATGGACCACCGCCAAGACCAAAGCGGCGCTCGACGATGCCGTCCGCAAGCGCATCGAAAAAGTTCCGGGGGCCAACTTCCTGTTGAGCCAGCCGATCCAGCAGCGCGTGGACGAACTGCTGTCCGGCGTCCGGTCCGAAGCGACGATCAAAATTCTGGGAGAGGATTTGGAGGTGTTGAGGACGACGGCGGAGAAGGTTCAGACCATCATGGCCTCGGTCAGGGGCGTGGGTGATGTGCGGGTCGAGCAGCTGTTCGGACAGACCTACCTGACCATCGACATCGACCGCGACAAAATCTCCCGGTACGGCATCAACGTCGCCCACATCCAGGAAATCATCACGACGGCGATCGGCCAGGAAGCGGCGACCCGCGTCTACGAGGGTAACAAGCGATTCGATCTGACGTTCCGGTATCCGGAGAAATATCGCAACAGCGTCGAAACCATCCGGAACATCCTCTTGACGACGGCGAACGGCGCCCTGATTCCGCTCGGCGATCTCGCCACGATCGAATTACGTGAGGGACCGTCGCTGATCAGCCGTGAAGGCCTGCAGCGCCGAATCTACGTCGGGTTCAATACCCTCGGCCGCGACATCGAAAGCGTGGTCGCGGAAGCCCAAGCCAAAATCGCGCAGCAGATCCATCTTCCGTCCGGCTATCGCTTTGTGTGGGGTGGGTCCTTTGAAAACATGCAGCGGGCGATGGCGCGATTGAAAATCATCCTGCCGATCACGATCGGCTTGATCTTCATGCTGTTGTTCGCCTCATTCAATTCCGTCCGCCATGCGGCGCTGATCATTCTGAATCTGCCGTTCGCGATGATCGGCGGCATCGTCGCCTTATGGGTGACGGGAGAATATCTGAGCGTGCCCGCCTCGGTGGGGTTCATCAATCTGTTCGGCGTCGCGGTCCTCAACGGGATCGTGCTGGTCTCCTATTTCAACAAGCTGCGCGAGGACGGCCTGCAGGGCGACGAGGCCGTGATCAAGGGGTGCACGCTTCGGCTCCGACCGGTCCTCATGACCGCCTTGGTCGCCCTCCTCGGCTTGATACCGCTGGCATTCGCCCATGGAATCGGTTCGGAAGTCCAACGCCCTCTCGCCGTCGTCGTGATCGGCGGGCTGGTCAGTTCCACCCTGCTGACGTTGATCGTCCTGCCGGTGCTCTATCGATGGTTCGACCATGACCAAGAGGGGCAAACCGCAGCGGGCGGCAGGCCTGCACATTGATACCGCGAACGTCCCGTCTTCCCTAGGGCGTGTCGTCAAATTGAGTAAATGTGTAGTAAGTTGCGGGAATGATACGACGGTATGGGTTACGCGACGACCAATGGGAGCGAATCGGTGTGTTGCTCCCTGGCCGGGTTGGCCAAGTCGGTCGTCCGGCGACGGACAATCTGGCTCTTCGTTGAAGCGGTTCTCTACCGCTACCGGGCCGGCATTCCCTGGCGCGACTTACCGGAGCGGTTTGGCGACTGGAAGAATACCCATCGCCGGTTTAGTCGCTGGGCGGAGCGTGGTGTGTGGGAGCGTGTGTTTCAGCAGCTAAGTCGTGATGCGGATAACGAGTACGCGATGATCGACAGCACCATTGTGCGGGCTCATCAGCACAGCGCCGGCGCGCGAAAAAAAAACGGGCCGCAAGCCATTGGGCGGAGCAAAGGCGGGTTGAGTACCAAGATTCATGCGACGGTGGATGCCTTGGGTAATCCGCTCGGCGTTCATTTGTCAGCGGGACAGGCCAGTGATCTGGAGGGCGCAGATGTGTTGCTCCCGCAGATACACGCTCCTATCTTGATTGCTGACAAGGGATACGATGCGGATGCGCGTGTGGTCAAACCGTTGACAGAGGGCGGCATACAGGCTGTCATTCCGCCGCGGAGCAATCGTCACACGCGGCGAACGTATGACCGTGCCTTGTACAAGGCACGGCATTTGATCGAGAACTTCTTTGCCAAACTCAAGCCATTCCGCTGCCTCGCCACCCGCTATGACAAAACTGCCCGGAACTTCTTGGCGGCCCTGCACCTCGCCGCCTCAGTCATTTGGTTGATTTGACGACAGCCCCTAGTGAGATACCGAGGTTTTTCCGGGAAACGTATCTGGTACGATGAGCGGCCTCGATCGCCGGTTTTCACTTGTCGCTGGATATCCGACGGGGGCGTTCCCCCTACCCTGTGCTGCGCCTTGAATCGTAAGGAGCGCGGGAATAGGGGAGGGACCCTTGTTGTTCGTAGCCGGACTGTTCGAAACCTGTTGGGCGATCGGGTTGAAGTACAAGGAAAAATTTACCAGACTCTGGCCGACGGGGAAACCCTCGTGACGATGGCGGCACATTTCGGTTGTTTTGCCCAAGCACAGAAGACCATTCCCGTAGACACAGGCTATGCGGTGTAGACCGGCATCGTGGGACTCAAAGGCAGTTCCTGATTGATCGCACACCGGTTCCTCGCCCAAAGGCCCACACCGCATCATGTTGCCCCTCACGACATCCGATCAACAGAACGCGTCGCTGCTGCGCTTTCCAAATCGTCATAATATGAATCGACGTCACTGGTCCCTTGGCGAATGGCTGCTGATCCTCCCCGCCGGAACCGCCGGCCTGTTCTTCGTATATGGCCATGAATGGTCGAGCGATCTCTCGAATCCCGTTCGATTGGGCGCCATGCTCGGATGGCTCTTGTGCGTGATCATCCTCGCAGCCTTTGCCGTGCTGCGCCATGCGGAACACCTCGCGACGAGGCTGGGCGAACCGATGGGCACCGTCATCCTAACCCTGTCGGTCACCGGGATCGAGGTAATGATGATCGCCGCCTTCATGTATACCGGGTCGGGCAATGCGTCGCTCGCACGGGATGCCATGTTTGCCGTCGTGATGATCGTCCTGAACGGCATGGTCGGCCTCTCGCTCCTGCTCGGCGGCCTGCGGTATCACGAGCAGACCTACAATCTCCAGGGAGCCAACGCCTTTCTTGCGGTCATCGTCCCGTTGGCGGTCTTGGGGCTCGTGATGCCGAGTTACACGATCTCTTCACCGGGCCCCACCTACTCACCCCATCAATCCATTTTTCTGATCGTGATGTCCTTGGGATTGTACGGGGTCTTCCTCGCGATTCAGAACCTCCGCCACCGCGACTATTTCATGGCGCCCCGGGCGATCGGCAAACGCAAGACTGCGCTCCTTCACTTGCCCCACCCTCCTCCCCCCGGCACCTCCGTCTGGTTCCACACGATTCTGCTCTTCGCCTATCTCCTCCCTCTCGTCGTGCTGTCGGAACACATGGCCGTACCGATGGACCATGCGCTTCGACTGTGGCAACTTCCCCCCGCTCTTGGCGGCGTCCTGGTGGCCGTGCTCGTGCTGGCGCCGGAATCCCTGGGTGCGGTCCGCGCCGCTCTCGCCAACCAGTTGCAACGCTCCGTCAATATCCTGTTGGGGTCGGTCCTCGCCAGTATCAGCCTCACGATTCCCTCGGTGCTCGCCATCGGATTTTTTACCAAATCGACGATCATTCTCGGCCTGGACACGGTCGATACCATTCTGCTCATCCTGACCTTCGTCATCAGCATGCTGACGTTCGCCGTCCGACGCACCAACGTGCTCTTGGGCGCTGTCCACTTGCTCCTGTTTTGGGCCTATGTCATGCTGATCTTCGAGAAGTGACAGGCAACGGACCGCCACACCCTCGCCTGGCGGAATGAACATGATGAATGGGACGGAGAGAGACGAGGATGTCGGGCACCAAACATAGAGTTTTCACCATCTTGCTGGTCGAAGGCAACGCCGGGGACGTGGATATGTTCCTGCGGACCGTCGAGCAGGAGCTGCCGCGCCATGAAGACGAGCAGGTCGAGCTGGTCATCAATGCCACGGCCGAAGGCGCGCTGGAACGTCTGCAACAACAGCCGATCGACCTGATCATCGCCGACGTTCGTTTACCCGGCATGAGCGGCATCGAGCTCCTACGGCGCGTGCAGGATATGAACCGGCGCATTCCCGTCATCATCGTCAGTTGGATCAATGCGACCGACACGGTCATCGATGCCATGCGGCACGGGGCCTTCGACTACATCGTCAAACCCTACGAAACCATGGATCTGGCGACGCGCATTCATCGGGCCATGCGCATGTCTGAAATCTTATTGCAGGCCGTTCCCGATGAGCCAGCCGCTCCCCGCATTCCCTTCAAGAACCTCGTCGGGGTCAGCGCCCCCATCAGAAACGTCATGGCGATGATCGAAGCCATCGCCAAGGTCCCCTCGACGACGTTGATTATCGGAGAAACCGGTACGGGCAAAGAACTGATCGCGAAGGCGATCCATGAGCGGAGTCTCGATTGCGACGGACCGTTTCAAGTCGTCGACTGCACCACCTTCGCGGAAGGCACCGTGGAAAGCGAGCTGTTCGGCCACGTGCGCGGCGCATTCACTGGCGCCGTGGCCGACAAGACCGGCTTGATCGAGTCAGGAAGGCACGGCACCGTCTTCCTCGATGAAATCGGCGACCTCCCCGCCAATCTCCAAGCCAAACTATTGCGCGTCTTGGAAGAAGGCGAGGTCCGGGCCGTCGGCAGCACGCAGCAGAGGAAAGTCAACGTCCGCTTCATCGCGGCCACCAACCAGGACCTGGCCGAGAAGGTCAAGCGGAACGAGTTCAGGAAAGACCTTTTCTTTCGCCTGAATGTCATGGTGATCCGCGTACCGCCCCTGCGCGAACGCACGGAAGACGTCCCCGTCCTCGCACGTCACTTCATGGCCCGCTATGCCAAGGAGTTTACGAAACACGTGGAGGATCTCCATCCGTCGGCGGTCACCGAGCTGGTCGCCTACCCCTGGCCGGGAAACGTCCGAGAGCTGCGAAATGTGATGGAGCGGGCCGTGATGCTCGCGAAGGGCGATCGTATCGGCTTGGCCGACGTGGCCGGCATGCTGGCGGTTCCCGACGAACGCCAGCGAGAGTCCATCGATGAAGACTACCTGCATCTTCCTTACGCCAAGGCCAAAGAACAGGTGTTGGAAGCCTTCAACCGGCGGTACATCTCGACCAAACTGACGATCCACCGAGGTAATGTCACCCACGCCGCTCAGGATGCCGGCCTTCCGCGCTCTTATTTCCATGAAATCATGCGTCGCTATACAAAAGATGAAAAATAGCGCTGTCAGTATTATATGACACTGCGCCCAACCAAATGACTCCAACTAATTGTTTTTTCTTCATTTTCTGAAATAGCACCTACCAGTCAGCCTTTACAGACACAACATTGTCATTGTTTTTCATATAGTTACAAGGCTATCCCATCGACGTAGTCAGCAGTTCCTGACCTCTATGTTTTTACCCCCCTCACACCCCCCGTTCTGCACCAGAATTAACAACTCAACTAATTGATTTTAAGCACTTTTTTTAAAATGCCCCGTGGCCATTTCCGCCTTCCCTGCGGCACATGAATTGTATTGCCTTCAACGCGCGAGCGAGTGTCCGCTCACGAAATTCGAAGTACGGGTGACCGATGTTTCCAATTCGACACATGGAAAGGGGGTGGGTGAAACTAGATTGCATTCTGGGGAGTGTAGTGAGTTTGTACGAACAGGTGCATGAGGGAATCATGTGCCTCACAAGGAGGTAGCTACTATGCAGGTTTCCGTTTCACGGAGACAGTTTCTCAAAATCTCGGCGGGAACCGTCGCGGCAGTGGCCGTGGCGGACAAAGTCCTCGCGCTGACCGCGTTGCAACCGGTCATCGAGGTTGGAAACCCGCTGGGCGAGTACCCGGACCGGTCGTGGGAGCGCGTCTATCACGATCAGTACCGGTATGACTCGTCCTTTACGTGGTGCTGCTCGCCGAACGACACCCACGGTTGCCGCATCCGGGCCTTCGTCCGGAACGGCGTCGTGATGCGCGTCGAGCAGAACTATGACCACCAGACCTACGAAGACCTCTACGGCAACCGCGGCACGTTCGCCCATAACCCGCGCATGTGCTTGAAGGGGTTCACCTTCCACCGGCGCGTGTACGGCCCGTATCGCTTGAAGGGGCCGTTGATGCGCAAGGGGTGGAAGCAGTGGATGGACGACGGCTCGCCGGAGCTGACGCCCGACGTGAAGCGCAAATACAAATTCGACAGCCGGTTTCTCGACGACCTCAACCGGGTCTCCTGGGATACGGCCTTCACCTATGTGGCCAAGGCGTGCATCCTCATCGCGACCCGCTACAGCGGCGAAGCCGGCGCGCGGCGTCTCCGGGAGCAGGGCTATGCACCGGAAATGATCGAGATGATGAAGGGCGCGGGCGTGCGCTGCTTCAAGCATCGGGCCGGTATGCCGGTGCTCGGCATTATCGGAAAGATGATGAACACCCGCTTCAACGGCGGATGCCTGCCGTTGCTGGATTCCTGGATCCGCAAGGTTGATCCGGATAAGGCACAAGGTGGAAAGTACTATTCCAACTACACCTGGCACGGCGACCAAGATCCATCCCATCCGTTCTGGAACGGCACCCAGAACTGCGACGTGGACCTGTCCGACATGCGGTTCTCCAAGCTGAACACCAGCTGGGGCAAGAACTTTGTCGAGAACAAGATGCCGGAAGCGCACTGGAAGCTCGAGTCGATCGAGCGCGGCGCACGGATCGTCGTCATTACGCCGGAATACAACCCCACGGCATACCGAGCCGACTACTGGATTCCCCTTCGGCCGGAGACCGACGGTGCCAACTTCCTCGGTGCCAGCAAGATTATCTTCGACGAAAATCTGCAGGACATCGACTACATCAAGGAATTTACCGACTTGCCTCTCCTCATTCGGACGGATACCCTTCAGTATCTCGATCCGCGTGACGTGATTCCGGATTACAAGTTCCCGGATTTTTCCAAGAGCTATTCGGGACGCATCCAGTCGTTGAAGCCGGAGCAAGTTGAACGGCTTGGCGGCATGATGGTGTGGGACCTGGCGAAGAACCAAGCAGTCCCTCTACACCGCGAACAGTGCGGCTTCCACTTCAAGGAGAGCGGTATCGACGTAGGCCTGACCGGCACCCATCGGGTGAAGCTGGCCAATGGCCGCGAAATCGACGTCATGCCGCTTTATCAGATGTATCAGGTGCACCTCCAGGACTACGACCTGGATACGACGCACCAAATCACGCGGGCGCCGAAGGACCTGTTGGTCCGCTGGGCGCGTGATTCAGGCACGATCAAGCCGGCCGCCATGCACAACGGCGAAGGCGTCTGTCACTATTTCCACATGACGGAAATGGGTCGTGCGGCCGCATTCGTGATGACCATCACGGGTAACATCGGGAAGTTCGGAACCGGTTGCCATACCTGGTCCGGCAACTACAAAGCCGGTATCTGGAACGCCGTTCCGTGGTCTGGTGCGGGCCTCGCGGTGCATACCGGTGAGGATCCGTTCAATCTGACCTTGGATCCGAACGCCCACGGCAAAGAGATCAAGACCAGATCGTACTACTATGGTGAAGAAGTGGGATACTGGAACCATGGTGATACGGCCTTGATCGTCAATACGCCGAAGTACGGACGCAAGGTGTTCACCGGCAAGACTCACATGCCTTGCGCCAGCAAAGTCCGTTGGGTCACCAACGTGAACATCCTCAACAACGCCAAGCACCACTACGACATGGTGAAGAACGTCGATCCGAACATCGAGATGATCGTCACACAAGACATCGAGATGACCTCGGACGTCAACCATGCGGACGTGGCGTTTGCGTGTAACTCGTGGATGGAGTTCACCTATCCGGAAATGACCGGCACGGTATCCAACCCGTGGATTCAGATCTGGAAAGGTGGGATCCGTCCGCTGTACGACACCCGCAACGACGCCGACACCTTTGCCGGCGTGGCAGCGAAGCTGTCAGAAATGACCGGCGATGCCCGGTTCCGCGGTGTCTTCCACTTCGTCTACATGAACCGCGTCGATGTCTATCCGCAGCGGATGCTGGATGCCAGCTCCACCTGCTACGGGTACAGCGCCGACGTCATGTTGAAGTCGGAAAAGGGGTGGATGGTGATGGGTCGTACCTATCCGCGGCATCCGCTCTGGGAAGAGACCAACGAGTCCAAGCCCCAGTGGACGCGGTCTGGCCGCATCGAGACCTACCGTGTCGAGCCGGAAGCCATCGAGTACGGAGAAAACTTCATCGTACACCGGGAAGGCCCGGAGTGTACGCCGTACTTGCCGAATGCGATTTTCTCGAACAATCCGTTCATTCGGCCGGACGATTATGGGATTCCCATCACGGCACAGCACCATGACGACAAACATGTGCGGAACCTCAAGCTGCCGTGGCAGGAAATCAAGCGGCATCCGAACCCGTTGTGGGAGAAGGGCTACCAGTTCTACTGTGTCACGCCCAAGACCCGGCACCGGGTGCACAGCCAATGGTCGGTGAACGACTGGGTGCAGATCTACGAGTCGAACTTCGGCGATCCGTACCGCATGGACAAACGGACACCGGGTGTCGGCGAACACCAGTTGCACATCAACCCGCAGGCGGCGAAAGACCGCGGCATCAACGACGGCGACTATGTCTTTGTCGACGGCAACCCGGTGGACCGGCCCTATCGCGGCTGGAAGCCCTCGGATCCGTTCTACAAGGTGTCCCGTTTGATGATCCGGGCCAAGTACAACCCTGCCTATCCGTACCACGTGACGATGGCGAAACATGCCCCGTACGTGTCGACGGCGAAGTCGGTGAAGGGCCACGAGACGCGGCCGGACGGGCGCGCCATCGCGGTGGATACCGGCTATCAGTCCAACTTCCGGTACGGCGCCCAACAGTCGTTTACCAGGAGCTGGTTGATGCCGATGCACCAGACCGACTCACTCCCCGGCAAACACACGATTGCCTGGAAGTTCAAGTGGGGGTATGCCATCGATCACCATGGCATCAACACGACTCCGAAGGAATGTCTGATCCGCATCACCAAGGCGGAAGACGGCGGCATCGGAGCCCGTGGTCCGTGGGAACCGGTCCGGACCGGCTTCACGCCGGGTCAGGAAAACGAGTTCATGATCAAGTGGCTCAAGGGTGAACATATCAAGATCAAGGTCTAGGACCGAGGCGCAAAGACTGAGAGGAACGCCTCTCGGCACTTCGTCCTCAGTACTTGAAACGAATGCGAACCATTAACCACGTGATCATGTTCAGAAGGAGGATTCACAATGCCAGAAGTCTATAACTGGCAACTGGGACGGAAGATGCTGTATCCGTATGAGGAGCGGCATCCGAAGTGGCAGTTTGCCTTTGTGTTCAACATCAATCGCTGTTTGGCTTGTCAGACCTGTTCGATGGCCGACAAGTCGACCTGGCTCTTCTCGAAGGGGCAGGAGTACATGTGGTGGAACAACGTGGAGACGAAGCCGTACGGCGGGTATCCGCAGTTCTACGACGTGAAGATCACCCAGCTCATCGAGCAAGTGAATCCGGGCGGGCAGGTGTGGAACGTGCGGGTGGGCCGCAAGCACCATGCGCCGTACGGGGTGTTCGAAGGGATGACGATTTTCGACGCGGGGGCCAAGGTGGGCCAGGCGGCGATCGGGTACATCCCCACGGACCAGGAATGGCGGTTCGTGAATATCTATGAAGACACGGCGACCTCGATGCGGGCCATTGTCGAGAACATCGACAAGTCGGGCTTCACGCGGGACGAACCGTGGCGGCTGTCCGGCAGCAGCCTGCCGGAGCATGAGACGTACTTCTTCTATCTGCAGCGGATCTGCAACCACTGCACGTATCCGGGGTGCCTGGCGGCCTGTCCGCGGAAGGCGATCTACAAGCGGCCGGAAGACGGCATCGTATTGATCGACCAGAACCGGTGCCGGGGGTACAAGAAGTGCGTGGAGCAGTGCCCGTTCAAGAAGCCGATGTACCGGGGCACGACCCGGGTGTCGGAGAAGTGCATCGCCTGTTATCCGCGGATCGAGGGGAAGGACCCCTTGACGGGCGGCGAGCCGATGGAAACGCGCTGTATGGCGGCCTGCGTGGGGAAGATCCGCATGCAGAGCCTGGTGCGGATCGGCGAAGACGGGCTGTGGGCGGAAGACCGGTGGCACCCGCTGTACTACGCGATCCGCGTGGAGCAGGTGGCGTTGCCCTTGTACCCGCAGTGGGGCACGGAGCCCAACGGCTTCTACATTCCGCCGCGGCACGCGCCGCGGGGCTACAACCGGCAGATGTTCGGGCCGGGGGTGGACAACGCGATCGAGAAGTATCTCGTGCCGAGTCGGGAACTGTTGGCGGTGCTCCAACTCTGGAGAGCCAGCCAGCAGATCATCTTCCGGTACGACGTCATTCCGGGCCCGAAGGTGTTCGAGACTCAGATCCACGGGAAGCGGTTCGACATGTACAATGATACCGTGCTGGGCTTCAACAAGTCGGGGAAGGAAGTGGCGCGCATTCAGGTCGAAGAGCCGATCTATATTCGGCCGGCCGAACGCGTGAACTGGCTGTAAAGCGCACACCGAGGAGAGAGGCGTTCCTCTCTCCTCGGTGGGGATAACAGCACAACGAAGGCAGGAGGTTCGAAAGGGCCTTCTGCCTTCGTATTTTTGATCCGAGTTTGATCCTCAATGCTCCCAATGATTTTTACATCGAAATGACAACCGGCCTATTGAGGCATACAGCCGGAATAGACTCCATCCAAGTCCCACCCCTCTCTCTCATCGTAGCCATTTCTATGGAACCTCTGGGTAATTTTTGTCTCCATCCTGAACATTGCCGAGACCTCTGCCGAATGCTCAATTAATCAGCTGTTCCGTAGAGCTTGCTTGACAGGTCCCATAACAGAAGCTATACTGGCTACAGTTGAGAACGCTTATCAGTATCGAAAAACTAAGCGGTCCGCGCGTCCGGCAAGAACAAATATTCAGCGGGAGATGCCACTCATGTATGTTTGTTTATGTAAAGGCTTGACGGAGTCAGATGTGCGGGAAGCCGGCCGCCAGGGCTCCCTGACAACCCGGCAAATCATTGCCGAGTTCGGCCTGCGTGAAAATGGGTGTTGCGGTCGTTGCGCGAAGAACATTCACGAGCTGGTGGCCTTGGCAAAAAGCCACCTTGAGGGTATTTGTCACAAACCTGTTCCGTCCTAGATCACCCTGTCAGGTCAGCCACAACTATTTCTGAAACAAGAACCCTCCCCAACGGGGAGCAGTCTATCGTCTTTCCCCTTGGGCAAATCCCCATTTCACAGCGGCAGCCACATTTGCCACCCGTTGCCCCAAGTCACGGGCAGCAGCCAACTCTTGTTCATCGAGGCCGGGGCTGTCACCTTCTGTCGTCGCAGAGGCTCCAAATGCCCCGCCCCCGCTGACGACAATCATATAGTTCCCAAGCATCGCCGCCAGAATCGATAGCATCGTCAGTTCTTTTCCGCTGGAAATTTGCCCCCCGGTGGCAAACGCGGCCCCCACCTTGTTTTTGAGTTTAAAATCCGGGAACACTCCAAACTTGAATTGCCAATCGTCGATAAAGGCCTTGACCTCACCGGCCATATTGGACCAGTAGACGGGAGATCCAAGGATGATGGCATCGGCAGCGAATATATCTTCAGCCGTGACCTGCTGCACCCGTTTCACCGTCACCTGCGTGCGGACAACTGTCCTTGCCCCCTCGGCCACCGCCCCGGCCATCCGCTCAGTATGGCCTGAAAGTGAGTGGTAGGCCACCAACACGTTGACGATCGGTAGACTATCGGCAGCCTGCCCGGTGGTTGCAGTCGCCAAACAGCCGGTGACACACAGAAGCAACAGTCGCCATAGTCGAATCATGACGCACCCTCTTGATGCTTACAGAAGCGGAGGTTGAATCGGCAGAGTCAGGTTTATGAATGACCTGATCGAACTGGCGCTTCCCGATCGGAAGGCACGGAAAGGATTCCCACAATGCTCGCCCGACAGAACGGAGTTCCTTAACGGCGGACCGTTTCCTCATCCATGTGCTCTTCGACGGACACTTCGGTCAAGGTTCCGCGATAGTCGCACTTGTGACAACGGATGCGGAACTCTTCGATCCACTTTTCCTGTACATATGATTGACGACACTTCGGGCAGACAAACACGCCTCTTTTATAGAGCACGCGCCGTTTCTCTTTCATGAATATCCTCCTTACAAATCACACGATAGGGTGAGGATGGCACAGGGGCCGTCGGAATTGCAAGACAACGCCTGGCTTGGCTCTCCACCGTTCAAAGCAACTTGACGGCCCAATAGCAGCCAGCTAGGATGCGGCCATGATGAAAAACGTCGCGCTTCTTTTGCGCGGGAGACGCAGTTCAATCGCGCTGAATCTCCCGATGTGCTGCATAGCGATCATCGCCCTGTTTTCAACTGCGATATCAACCGAAGCCGCCGACCATTCCGCAGACACCCTCATCACCGTCAAGACACCGAAAGGCGCCCTGATCCAGGCTGAATTGGCGGACACAGCCATGAAGCGGGCTCAGGGTTTGATGTTTCGCGAACACCTCCCAGACGATCGCGGTATGTTGTTCATCTTCGGCGACGCCCAGCCCTGGACCTTTTGGATGAAGAACACCAAAATTCCCCTCGACATCATCTGGATGGACGCGAAGAAAACGATCATCCATATCGAACGCAACGTCCCCATCTGTACCAGGCAGGACGACGGCTGCCCGCAATACCATTCCGACGAAGGCGCGCTCTATGTTCTGGAACTGGGTGGGGGGCGGGCGGAGGCACTTCAATTGCAGCGCGGCATGCGATTGAGCTTCAAACAGCCCTAGCCGGTCTTCAGTTCGACGGCATAGGCTTGCGGTCTCCCCAGAAAAAACTCTGAATGCGCTCGATCAGCGAGCGGGTGTGAGTGACCGCCGAGAGGGCCGCCGCATCACGAGACAGCTGTGCCTTCGCAGCGGCCGTCGCCGCCTGGCGCCTGGCTACGACCTCACCGATTCGTTCGAGCAACCGCCGATCGTCTTCCACGATTCGCATGAGAGCGTCTTTCCCTACAGCGACGACCGAGAGTTCCGTCGCCGCCACCACTGTGGCCGAGCGCGGCTCACCTGTCAGCAGCGACATCTCGCCGAAGAACTGCCCGCTGCTCAGGGTCGTGACGGTGGAACTGAGTCCCCCCTGCTCCAATCGCACATCGGCTTGTCCCGACACAATGACGTAGAGGACAGCTCCTGGCTCACCCTGGCGGACCACCCGCTCACCGATCAGGTAGGATTCCCAGCGCGCTTCCCGTGCCAGGACTTCGATCTGCTTCGTATCCAGCATGGCAAGAAAATCGACCGCCGTCAGTTGTGCGATGATCCGCGCGATGGACTGCTCCTTCGGCGCCGTATCGCCATCCACGATATTGTGAACCACCCGTTGAGGGAACGGAATTTCGATGCCTTTTCGTACAAAGGCATGCCAGATATAGGTCCGGACCAGGCTCTCAATGATCGGGTACCGTCCGTAATCCAGAATCGGAAACTTGATACGATACTGAATGCCCGATTCGTTGAACGCCGTCACCATGGCGACGGGCTTCGGATCCGTCGCGACTCCCGGCACGGACGATGCCGCCTCGATCAAGGTCGCGCACACCTGATCCGGGGCGGTTCGATAGGCGGCTTCGACGTAGACCGAGCAGAGGTGTGTCGTCGTCGGCCTGGTAAAATTCGTGACCCCGCTTTGAATCACGAGATCATTGGGTAGCGACACAAGATCCTGCGTACGGGTCAAGAGCGTGACATGTTCCATGCCGATGTGCGTCACAATGCCTTCTCGGTCGAGCACCGTGATCCAATCCCCGATCTTGACGATCTTGCCCAGCTCGATGCCAGAAAAGAATCTGGTCAACGTATCTTTCAGCGCGACCCCGACCATCGCCGCCGCCACGGTCGGCAACGCCACCAGGGCCACGAGGTTGATCCCCATGACCAGCCAGAGGATCAGGACCCCCGCAGCCACGACTTCGGCGCCGATCAACAGGTGCCGGACGATGTCTGGGATATACCGCTGCCCTCGATCGATCAGCCACTCGCCGATGATCAGGTGATCGAGAATCGTGAAGAGAAAAAAGGAAGCGCCGAGCCACGCCGCGACATCGAGTCCGGAGCGGACCATCTGCGGAAGGCTCTCGACCAGTTCGCTGCGAGCTGCCAGCGCCGCGATGACGAACAACAGAGCGACGCTGCCGGCATAGAAGGGAAGCGGCGGGGCCGGCCTGCCGCGTCGGGACGACAGATAGGCCACACCGATCAGCGCAGCGGCCACGACGACACAAATCGCGATCACCGTGCCGGCTAGAATCCCGAGACCCATGCGGTTGTCACCTGACGTGGGGAAGAGAACCTGAGACCGAAACTCGGGCGACGATCATTCTTGCCACGTACGAACCCGCCGCACCGTGATCACGCCATCGACCTTTTCGACCGCCTTGAGCACCCGCGCCAGGTGTGCGGTGTCAAGGACTTCGACGACGAAGTCCAGCATCGCCTTTCGATCCTCGCGGGTCGTAATTTCGGCGCGACTGATGTTCGCTTGGCATTCCGAAATGGCCGTGGACACATGCGCCAGCACCCCGGTCTTGTCCACGGCAATGACCGAAATCTTTACGGCATGGGTACTGGGCGTGGAATGGTCCCACTCCACTTCGACCAGACGGTTTTTATCGTAGTCCAGCGCTTCCAGATTCGGACAATCGACGGTATGGATCGTCAACCCCCGTCCCCGCGTGATGTAGCCCAAAATGCGATCGCCCGGCACAGGATTGCAGCAGCGCGACAACTGCATGAGCAAATCCCGCGCACCCTTGACCTGCACCCCCCTGTCATCGGCCCGGCCGGTGACCGATTTCGGCGGCGCAGGCGTCTCCGGTACCAACGTCTGGCTCTCCGCGAGGGCCGGTGGAGCGAGCTTGCTCATTACCTGGGAGGTCGGCAGGTGTCCGAAGCCGACGGCAGCCGCCAACTCGTCAGTCGTCTCATACCCGACCTGTTTTGCCACCGCGAGGAGTTGCTCCGAACGCATCATCTGGGCCGGCGCCAGGCCATGTCGTCGAAACTCCGCTTCCAGCAGCCGCTTGCCGATCTCGACGCTGCGGGACTGCTCCTCCGCCTTGATCCAATGTTTGATCTTCGTTTTGGCCCGCGACGTCCGGACGAACTTCAGCCAATCCCTGTGGGGTGTTTGGTTGGCGGCGGTCAGAATTTCCACCATGTCCCCGCTCTCCAACATATGTTTCAGCGGGACGATCTTGCCGTTGACCTTGGCGCCCACGCAATGGTCCCCGATCTCCGTATGGATGGAGTAGGCAAAATCCACCGGCGTGGAGCCTTTGGGCAACTCCTTCACCATGCCTTGGGGCGTAAACACATAGACGACGTCATGAAACAGATCCAGTTTGACGGAGTCCATGAACTGCCGATTGTCCGGCAAGTCTTGATGCCACTCCACGAACTGCCGCAACCAACTGAAGACCTTGCCGTCCTTCTCGTCGATGCGACCCTGCTCTTTGTATTTCCAATGCGCGGCGATACCCTGCTCCGACACCCGATGCATCTCCTCCGTGCGGATCTGAAATTCCACATGCTCGCCCTTGGGGCCGACCACCGTGGTATGCAGCGACTGGTAGAGGTTGGATTTTGGAATCGCAATGTAATCCTTGAAGCGGCCGGGCAGGGGCCGCCACAGGGAGTGGATGACGCCGAGCAGCGCATAACAATTCATCTTGGTGTCGGTAATGATACGGAGCGCCGCCAGGTCGTACACTTCCTCGAACGAAATCGACTGCTTTTCCATTTTCTGATAGATGCCGTACAAATGTTTAGGCCGCCCGGACACCTCACCCTGTAATCCCGCCTCGGCCATGGCCTTCTTCACGAGATCGATGACTTCCAAAATGTACTGCTGCCGATCCTCGTCCCGCTTCGCCACACGGACGCGCAACGATTCGTAGACGTCCGGCTTGAGATGCTTCAGACAGAGATCTTCCAACTCGTTCTTGATCCAGCCGATCCCCAGCCGGTTGGCCAGCGGGGCATAAATTTCCAACGTCTCCTGGGCGATTTCCTGCCGCTTGCCCTCGCTGAGATACTCCAGGGTCCGCATGTTGTGCAGCCGGTCCGCCAGCTTGATGAGGACGACGCGGATGTCGTCCGCCATCGACAGCACCATCTTGCGGAAGTTCTCCGCCTGCTTTTCTTCGTAGTTGCGAAAGGTGATCTTGCCGATCTTGGTGACGCCGTCGACCAGATGCACCACGTCTTTCCCGAACCGCTGTTCCAATTCATGGGGCGTGGCCAGCGTATCTTCCAGCGTGTCGTGCAGGAGGCCGGCGACAATAGCCGTGACGTCGGTCTTGAGGTGGGTCAGTAGGCCGGCGACCGCCAAGGGGTGCCGCAGGTAGGGCTCGCCGGACCGGCGCATTTGCCCCTCATGCGCTTTGGCGGAAAAATCATAGGCCCGGCGCACGAGGTCCAGATCCGCCTCGACGTTGTAGCTCTTCACCCGCTCGATCAATTGACCGAGGTCTGTCACCGTCTCATGCGGCATGCTCAGGATACCTCACCGCTCATGCGAAGGGCCTTGATGCGCAACTGCATCCGATCGTAGCCGTTCCAATGGTTGCGCTCGGGACTAAAGGCCAAATCGACCGGCCGGCCGACCTTGAGCCCCAACTCTTCAAACGAGCCCATGCGAAACCCGATACTGTCAAAGATAAATGACCGCCCTTGCCGGACACGGAGCTTGAGATGCTTCTCACCGACCACCCGCGCATCCACCACATCGAGGCCGCGGACCGCCAGCGTCGGTTCCGGGTTGCCTGCTCCGAAGGGATGTAAGGATTCGAGTTCTTGGATCAAGTTGAAATTGACCTCCGTGAGGTTCACCTCGGCATCGACATGCAAGGTCGGCATGGAGGGGGAGACGCCGGTCCACTGTGCAACCACTTCGCAGAATCGCCGGCGGAACTCCTCCAACCGCGTTTCCTTGATCGTCAATCCGGCAGCGCTCGGATGGCCGCCATAGGCCTCCAGCAGATCCCGGCACTCGGATAGCCCCTGATAGAGATCAAAACCCTCCACCGTCCGAGCCGATCCCTTGCCGATCCCTTGACCGTCCACGGCAATCACGATGCTCGGCCGATGGAACCGATCCACCAACCTGGCCGCGACAATCCCGACCACGCCTAGGTGCCAATCGTGCGAGCCCAACACGATCGCGGCAGCCGGTTCATCCTGAGCCAAGGATGCAACCGCCTCGCTGATGATCCCTTCTTCGATCTGCTGGCGCTGCCGGTTGAGCTGCTCCAATTGTTCGGCAATCTGCATGGCCTCCACATCGGATTCCGTCGTCAGCAACCGCACACAGGCCATCGCGTGGTCCAACCGGCCCGCGGCATTCAGCCGGGGACCCAGGCGGAAGCCGACGGTGTCGCTCGTACAGGCCTTCGTGATGCCGGCCGCCTGTTTCAGGGCGCGAATGCCGCAACGCGAGCCGCGCGTGATCTGCGTGAGCCCTTCTCGAACCAAGATGCGGTTCTCATCCTGAAGCGGTACGATGTCGGCCACCGTCGCCAAGGCCACGAGGTCCAGGCAGGATTCCGGATCCACATCGCCCGATCCATACCGCTGTCGGTAGGCCGACACTACCTTATAGGCCAGTCCGGCAGAGCAAAGCCCCTTGAACGGATAAATCGCGCCTCGCCGGTGGGGATTGAGCACGGCGAGGGCCGGAGGCATTGTGGCGTCGGTCTGGTGGTGATCCGTCACGACGACATCCATGCCGAGCTGCCCGGCGAGTGCAATCTCGCGATGCGAGGTCGTACCGCAGTCGGAAGTCACCAACAACGTGATGCCCTCCTCTGCCAGACGCCGGATCGCCCCTTCGTTCAAGCCGTATCCTTCTCGAACCCGGTGCGGAATATACCCGCAGCCATTCCCCCCGAGACCTTGATAGAACGACAGGTAGAGACTTGTGGCCGACACCCCATCGACATCATAATCGCCATAGAAACAGACCTGCTCCTGCCGAGAGAGGGCCAGATGCAACCGCTCTACGGCCAGCTCCATATCGGGAATCAAGAATGGATCATGCAGACCTCCCTGAGCCCCGGACATCCATCGACTCGCCTCATCGGCGGTGGTCACACCGCGCGCAAGTAACACTGATGCCGTCACAGGCGAGATCGACAATATCCGCGACAGATTATTCTGCAATGCAACATCCGACGGTCGAAATACCCACAGTTTTTCCTGCATGGATCCTCTATCTCTCTCCCTGACTCTCTGCGAAATATTCAGAAGTGACTGAGAAGTAAAGGGAATGGTATCGACTCACCCCATCTTTGTCAAACGGGGCGCCGTCCCGACAGGAGTGAGACGAACGGCACGGGAGCAATGGGCCCTGTGGTTGACGGACAAACCTCAGGCGAAAGGGGAGGAGATCGGAACGGAGCACACAATTAAAAAAGGGAGGGGACTATTCCCCTCCCTTTTGCACGTAGTTCTTCACAAACTCTTCGGCATTTTTTTCGAGGACATCGTCGATTTCATCGACCAGCTTGTCGATGTCCTCTTTCATTTTCTTCCCGGACTCGACGACTTTCGGGTTCGGCTTGACCTCTTCCTTGCTGTGGGATTCTTTCCTGGATTCCGGTCTCCTCTCCTGTTTCTCCATCGGAGCACCTCCAGTCAATCAGGAACTGTTACGGCCAACCGTCTCTCGTCACATTACCCTAGGGCCGCCGAACGCGTCAAGCCGACGGGCGAAACGCGGACCGTCGTTCGTATGTGGTTATTCGACCGGAGCGCTTCGGGATACGCGTCACGCTTTACGCCTTCCACTATTTGACAATCAGCGAAACGATCAGCAGCGCTACGATATTGATGACCTTGATCATCGGGTTGATCGCCGGACCGGCCGTATCTTTATAGGGGTCGCCGACCGTATCGCCGGTCACCGCCGCCTTGTGGGTGTCGGTACCCTTCAAGCCCTGCTCCTCAATGTATTTCTTGGCGTTATCCCAGGCGCCGCCGCCGCTGGTCATCGAGATCGCGACGAACAGTCCCGTCACGATGCTGCCGACGAGCACGCCGCCGAGCGCTTGGGGACCGAGGATCGCACCGACCAGAATCGGCGAGGCCACGGGAATCAGCCCCGGGATCATCATCTTTTGAATCGCCGCCTGTGTCACGATATCCACACAGGTGCCATATTCAGGTTTGCCGGTGCCTTCCATGATGCCCTTGATCGTCCGGAACTGCCGTCGGACCTCTTCTACGACCAGACCAGCCGCCTCTCCCACCGCTTTCATGCAGAGCGCGCCGAAAATGAACGGCAACATCCCGCCCAGGAACAGCCCCACCAGGACCTTGGGATCGGAAAGGTCGAACGCGGCCAGAGCGGGATTGTATACCGCCACCTCGCGTGAGAACTCGGCGAACAGCACGACGGCCGCCAAGGCTGCAGACCCGATGGCATACCCCTTGGTCACCGCCTTCGTCGTGTTGCCGACCGCGTCGAGCGGGTCGGTGATGTTCCGCACTTCGCTGCCGAGATGCGACATTTCCGCGATGCCTCCCGCATTGTCGGTGATCGGCCCGAAGGCATCGATCGCCACGACAATCCCGGCCATCGACAGCATGGATACCGCCGCCACCGCTACGCCATACAGGCCGCCGGAGGCTGCGCCGCCACAGATCCAATAACTCGTGAGAATCGCCCCCCCGATCACCACCACCGGCCAGGCGGTGGACTGCATGCCGACCGCCAATCCGGCTATGATGTTCGTGGCGTGACCGGTCTCACTGGCCTTGGCAATGGCCTTCACCGGCGCGAAACTCTTGGACGTATAATAGTCGGTAATGAAGACCATCGCCAGCGTGACGACAAGCCCCATCAAGGCTGCGATGTAATAGCTGATGCCGCTCACGCCGCCCACGTCCTCCATGACAGTGGTCGTGATGGGGAAAAACGCCACCGCCGCAATGCCGCCGGCCACGAACAGTCCCTTGTACAGGGCCGGCATGATTTCTCCACCCGGACTGACCTTCACGAACAGGATCCCGATGATAGTCGCAAAGATCGTCACTCCACCGAGGACCAGTGGATAGAGAATCGGCGCGCTGGCACCCTTGAACATCGTAAAGGCCAACACCATGGCCGCCACCGTCGTCACCGCGTAAGTTTCAAACAGGTCTGCCGCCATCCCGGCGCAGTCACCGACATTGTCACCCACATTGTCCGCGATGACCGCCGGGTTGCGCGGATCGTCTTCCGGAATGCCTACCTCGACCTTCCCGACGAGGTCCGCGCCGACATCCGCCGCCTTCGTGTAGATCCCGCCGCCGACCCGCGCAAACACCGAAATCAAACTGCCGCCAAAGCCCAGGCTCAGCAAGGCATGGATCGCCTTCTCCTGCCCGGCGAATTGGGAGGCCAGCGTATAAAAACTCGTAATGGCCAACAGGCCCAACCCGATCAGCAACAGCCCCGTCACAGCGCCCCCGCGGAAGGCCACGGTCAAGGCCGCATTCATCCCATCATGTGCCGCCTGTGCCGTGCGGACGTTGGCCCGGACCGCGATGATCATGCCGACATAGCCGGCGATGGCCGATGCCCCCGCCCCGACCAGAAAGCCAACCGCTGTCAACAACCCGAACTTGTCCGAGACCGCCCCACCCCCCCACAACAATACGAACAGAACTGCCGCCACCATGCCGACCGTGCGGTACTGGCGATTCATATAGGCTGCGGCGCCTTCTTGAATGGCCTTGGCGATTTCCTGCATTTTGGCATTACCGGCATTGAGCTTGAACACCCACATGGCGAGATACAGGCCGTAGGCAATCCCGGCCGCCGCTGCAATCAACGCAAACGTAATGATCGCTGAGTCACTCACAGTGTTCTCCTCCTGTCGGCAGAATGATGAAACTGAACCTCCAGCTGAACTGCCAGAAAACGGCCCTGAGTTGACACGAACCCTCACATCGATCGACGGTTGTCACAGAATGTCCCCTGGCCTCGTTTCCTCGTGAGCAGATGAGACAGCGGGAAACCGCAATGGGGATCGACAACAGACGCGGATGCTAACTATCTGAAAAGTGGCGCCATTCTATAGGGGAGGCCGAAGCGGATCAAGAAAAAATCTGGAGGCAGACTGGATCAGCCTCCCTCCTTGGGACGGTAATGGAAAAGAATACTCGTTGGGCGCGCGCAATAGAAGGATCGACCAGGCCAGCCTCCCTTCATCGATGAGGAAAATGGATGGAGAATGATGAGGGTTGTTGGAGAACCATTCCTGATAATCGGTGCAAGGGACAGCGCCGCGCAGTTCAAGGTTTGCGGTGAAGGGGCGACTTTGTTATAGTGCGCGCGAATTCCCGAGGGGAAGTCGATGGGACTGGCGCCTGAATATATCCTGGTGGATCAGCAGAAGTTCAGCAAGGCCAAGCTGTCGCTGGACAATCACGTCTACAAGAACTGCGAAATGGACGACTGCGACATCTACTACAGCGGCGGGCAGTACGAGCTGATCGACACCCACATCACGAACTCGCGCCTCATCCTCAACCACCCCGCCAAAGGCATCTACAGCGCGATTCAGATCTTCAAGATGAAGTCCCCCGGCTCCCGGATCGTCTCTGAGTGACGGGTCTCCCGTGACGCGTCGCTCGTATCTCGCGTGACTGAAAGACTCTCGGTCTTCAACGAGAGACGGTTCACGAGAGACGAACGTCGTTACTTGACGACCGGAATATTTTCGCTGAACTTGACGATCGGGATGGATTGGAACACGGGGTCCTGGGCCCCCTTGGAGGATTCCGCCTCGATGCGCTGCAGGAATGCAGCCGGTCCGGTCACTGGAGCGTAACTCAGAACGGCTTCGACGTCGAAGGTCTTGGTGTCCTTCGGCGTGGGGAAGGTGAAGGTTTCAACCCGCTTTTCTTCCGGCTTCAGGACCGTTTCTTCGAGCACCTTGACGGCCTCGAAATCGAAGATGGTCTTCTGGCCCTTGGCGTCGGCATAGGTCCGGCCGTAGACGCGCCTGTCGCTGAAGACGGTCTTGAGGTTCTTGCCTTTGATATCCAACTCCAGCACCACAGCGACCCAGCCGGGATGGGTCGTCGGAAGGTTGTGTGGAACCAGGCTCTGCACGGCCACCGTCACGGTGGTCTTCTCCCCCTCGACCTTGGTCGCCACATTGAGTTTGGCGGCTTCCTGCCGGAGTTGGCCGATCCGGCCCGGAAAGGTGTGGTTGGCCACTTTACGTTTGTTCTCACCGTTGGCCGATTCACCGACCTGTTCCGGCATGTGGCAGGTCTGACATTCCTTCCCCGACTTCACGGCCTTGCTCTGATCCCAATTGCCCAAGAGGTCGTTGCTCTTACCGAGCTCCGCCGCAGCCGGCACCACCTGGTGGCAATTCAAGCAGAGGTCCGATTTGTGGAACAGACCCAACTCCATCGACTGGTGCGCCAGGTTCTGCGCAAAATCCTTGTACGGCCCGTACATGGTCTTGCTGCCGAGGTCGTATTTCGGTTCAGGCGGCTGTTTCGTCCGGTCCACCTGTTTGATGAGGTGACATTGTACGCAAGCCACGCCGTCCAGCGACGGTTCGCCCGATTGAGCCTGGGTGACGAACAATTGAGCATGGTCGGCAAATTCACGCACATGCGGAGCATGGCAGCGGAAGCACATGGCCTTGTCTTTACCGGCCTGAGAGGTCAGGTAGGCATCGAGCGCGGCACGGAAGGTCGGCGTATGGATCGAGCGTGATAACGGGGAGGTTTCCCACTCTTCGAACACCCGCTCATGGCAACGCTTACATTTGCTTGAACTGGGAAAGGCCTTTTCGATCGTCGCTTGCGCCTTGGCATCCTGTGCCAACCCCTGCTGCACCCCGTGGCCGGTCATGACCACCGCCAGCAGCAGCGCACCGATCGCGATCCCTTGGAGTACCCCTCGTCGATTCTTCACCGTCTGCATATCCTCCGCACATCGGGCATTCCTCGATACCTGTGCCCTACAACCTTTCGGCGCCCCGACTCAGAGTGACTTGACCCGGTAGGTGAGCATGCGAGGCCGAGTATATTCTTCGATCACCTTTTTCGCGGTGGCGCGCTCCTGGTCGTTCGCCAGGGTCGCCAGATACTTGTCTTTGAGGTCCGCCCCAGGCTCAGGGATCAAGGCATAGGTGAGCACGACCTCGATCGTCGCCGGCTCTCCCCCTGCCTTCAGGGCCTGGGAGAACGGCACACGACGCGTGTGGCCGCCCTTGATGAACGGGTCCGGAATCTGTCCGCGTAGGATCTGGTCGTACGGCAGACCGAACCGCTTCGTCTCCTCGCCCAACACATGTCCCTGTGCGTCCTTGGTCGTGATCGAGAGGAAGAACTGTTTCAACACCGGATCACCGTCCGGGAAACTATGCGGAAGACTGCCGATCTTCACGAGCACGGTGCCGTCCACGCCTGTCCCGGATTTTGTCGCCTCCACCTCGATGCGCGGCATCCATTCCGCCTGGAGATTACGGTTCTTCAACAACGTCCCGGGAATGACGACCCCGCGAAACCAATGCCGGCCGATCGCGCGGGTCATGGCGCCTCGTTTGGAGGTGGAACTGCCGGTAGACGGTTCCATATGGCAATCTTGGCAAATGGTGCCCTGCAGGATTTCTCCCGGGAGATCCCTCTGCAACACGTCCTTCACCTTGTCGAAATGGCAGGAGGCGCAGAAATTGGCTCCGCGATACAACGGAGATTGGGTCGCCGGATGCACGAGGTTTTCCTCCGGATCGGCATAGGGTCCGTAGAGCATCTCCCCCGGCTGCACCTTGTAGGTCGGCGGCGACTGGGGCGTGGTTTCCACTGCGTTGACGAGGTGACAGGAGGCGCAGCCGATTCCCTCGACCTGCGGCTTGCCGGACAGCACTTGCGCCGTGATCTTCTCGACATGTTGTGGAAATACCGTCACGGCCGGGGCATGGCAGGTGAGACAGCGCTGCCGTTCCAGTACTGTGGGATTCGTCTGCATCCAGAGTCCCAACACCGTCCGGAACACCGGCGATTCGAACGAGGTGCCGTGCAACAAGGCGGCATCGACCCGGCCGAACGTCTTCAGATCCGGTGTCTGTTCCCGCATGCCTTTCCATTCTTCATAATGCCGGTCGTGGCACTGTTTGCAGTCTTCCGAGCGGATGAAGATCTTTTCGATCTCGGCGACCCAATCGGCCGGGGCTTGGCCGTCGTTCTTCTGCGCGATCGCCCGCTCATGGAAGGTAACATTCAGCACCGCCATCACCAGCAGCAGTCCGCCCATCGCCAGCTTTTGAATCGGTCGTGCCTTGTCGTTCACCGCGCTCTCGCCACCAGTGCCGTTTAGTCTCGCCGACAGCCGACGAAGTGAAAGTTCACGCCCCACCCGACCGGATCGCCGGGATCGGCCGGCTCGTAGGTTCCGACCGTGAAGTTACATTCTTTCATCGCAGCCTTGACGGCCTTTCCGAAATCGATCAGCGTACGGACCTCTTTCTTATCGATTTCTTTGATCACCGACCGCACCTTGATACCGGCATAGTCGGCACGGGAATTGCCGATCACTTCGAAGACGGCGACCCCTTCCGCCCGCTGCAACTTCAGTTCTTTTTGAATCTCCTCATCGACCTCACCGACCGCAATCCCGAATTCCTCTCCCAGCTGAATGGCTTCTTCCGCCGTCATCTCACCGTTGGTACCCGTGCCTGACCAGGCCTGGCTGCCCCATCCTGCCGCTGCGAACAGAGCCCCACACACAAAAAAAGCCCTTCCGAGAGAAAGGGCTTTTTTCAAGAACGATCGGGTCTTCGTAGGCACACCCTCCAACCTGTCCGCCTCATGACTTGAGAAATGCCGACTCCGATGGGTCGGCGCTTCTGTCATCCTATCAAGAACAATTACGTCTTTGTGACCGGGTCCAACGCGAGTTGAAACCAGGGGGCAATGGCCTTTTGGCCGTTGCGTTCTTTGTTCTCACCGTTCCACACCGCAAAGGACACCGCCTGGATACGTCCGGGAATCAACTTGGCTTCATTTTCCTGCTCTTCACTGGACAGCGGTCGGCGCATCACCACATGCCACGTGCCGTCTTTCCAGGTAGCTTTTCCCTGGATGCGTCCCTGCTTCTCCTTGGTCGTCAAGGTGCTGAACCCCCCCCCGATCAAATCTTCCACCGAAGAGGCTCGCCGGGGAATGACCTCGAACCGGCGAGGTTCGCCGCTGGCGGCCTTATCCTTTTCGGTGGTTCTGGCGGCGCGCCGATCGATGTCGCTCTGCCAATCGGCCTTCCAATGCCAAATGTTGATGTAGTGATCCAGCTGTCCCATGCAGAAGAAGGCCGGCGCATCACCCAGCGGCAGCCCCAACGCCACTCCGTCACGGAAGGTACCGGGGGTCAGTCGATCGTTTTTCGTGTTGTCCTGCCATTCGAGCAGAAACGCGATGTCGGTGCCGTTATGCACGGTGCGCACAGTCAGCGCGCGGGCCGTCGGCTCCGGCCACACCGGACGGGTGATGATTTGCCCGCTCAACGGCAACGTCATGGGGGGAATTTTTTGCCAGATCGGATCATCAGGAGTGACGGGAATGTCTCCCGTAATGGCCTGCGCACGGATGATCATGCCTTCGGAACTGACGATAGGAATGCCGAGGCCGCCCAGAATGAGGGCAAGAACAAGGAGACTAGAGAGGAAAAAAAGCAACCTGGTGCGGGATGTGTGGACCGATGTCATTCGCCTCATGCCCCGGCGCAGTGCCCTAGCCGTGAGTACTCATGCGCATGTTCCACCGATGGGAACGATGAGCCCGTTGCCAACCGTTACCACAACTTGGCGCGGCGGATCTTGTTTTCCCCCCGCTCGCAGATATACAGATACCCTTGCTTATCGAGCGCCAGCCCGACCGGAGAATTCACCACCGCCTCTACGGCGAGAAGGCCGTCGCCATGTTTCAACGCCCCGGCGGCATCTTTGGCGACGAACCGGGCCGCGCCGCAGCCGCCCATATTTTTATCTTCGTATCCGCTGTCCCCGTTACCGGCCACCGTCGTCAGCAGACCCGTATGCGCATCGACCTTGCGGACTCGATGGTTGCCCGTATCGGAAATGTATGCGTGATTGTCCCGATCGAACACGATGGCTTCCGGTGCATGCAACATCGACTTCGCCGCCGGCTTGCCGTCCCCGTCGAACCCATACCGGCACACGCCGGCCAAGGTCGAAATCAGCCCCGTGTTGCGATCGATCTTGCGCACGCGATTGCTGCCCTTGTCCACGACGTATACGTCGCCGGCGTTGTCCACCGCAATCCCGACGATATCGTAGAGTCGAGCCTCCAAGGCCGGATGCCCGTCGTCCAGATACATCGACAAATTGAGACCGTCGGAACAGACCGGCATGAGCCACCCGTTATCGTCGCTGAAATCGATCCCGATCGCATCACCCGACAATACGACCAGATTGCGCGCGACCAGCGGCTGCTCGCGGGCCTCATCCTCAGCCGTCCAGCTTCCCGCCACGGTCTCCACGCGACCGGTACGTGAGTCGTATCGACGAACCCGGTGCGCCTGCGTGTCGGCGATGTACATCACGTCGTCCGCATCGAAGGCGATCGCCGCAGGCCACGTCAAGTTGACCTCCAACGCAGCGCCGTCGCCGTTGAACCCATGTTCGCCGGTCCCTACCACCGTCGTGATGATTCCGGTCTCACGATCCACTTTGCGGATCCGATTGCTGCCCGAATCGCAGATGTACAGGTCATTTCGAGAATCGCAGGCGACGTCCAGCGGCAGATACAGCCCGGCCTCTCCGCAAGGTCCTTCGTCGCCGCTGTAACAGGTTTCGCCGATTCCGGCAAAGTTGTGGACGGTGCCCTCCGCGAGGTTGACACGACGCACACGGTCGGACCCCGATTCGGCAAAATACAGCCACTGTTCCTCGCGGTCCAAGGCGACATGGTGCGGGAGCGGAATCCCTGCCTTGACGGCACGCTTGCCGTCTCCCGTGCTCCGCGCTTTCCCGTTTCCGGCGAAGGTTTCGATGTATCCGCTGGCTAACTGAACATCTGTTTCCATAACGATGTGGATCCGTTCTACGCTGAGCCCGTTGAGTCGAACAGTTTACGCACGCGCGGCGGGCGGTGCGGCGCCGACCTGCTGTTCCACGGCCGGGGCCGGCATCGACACGGCAGACTGGGCCGGAATGGCCTGTGCCGGCGCCGGTTCGGCCTGCTGGGCTTGCGCCTGAGCCTGTGCCTCCGCCTCGATCGCATCCGCTTCGTGAACGGACTTCTTGAATCCCTTGATCGCCTTGCCGATCCCTTCGCCGAGCTGCGGCAACTTTCCTGCTCCAAAAATAATCAGCACGATAAACAGGATCAGGATCAATTCTGTGAAACCAAGACTGCCAAACATGGTGTATCTCCTTTGCTCACACGTTCAGGACGTGGCTCCCTCTTTGGCCTTCTTCGCAAATCGCTCCTTCAGACGCTGTCGAGCCTGTTCGGCCTGCTCGAACATCTTGCACTTGTCGTAGACGCTGATCAAATTGTAGTAGGCGAGCGGTTCGTCCGGGCTGTGCTCCACCGCGCTCTCCATCACCTTGATCGCCAAGTCCGTCTTTTTGTGATTGAGGGCGATTTCCATCAACTTGAAGCTCGCTTCCAAATGCTTCGGGTCCAGTTCGAGGACGCGCAGGTAGCACTGGATCGCCATATCCATCGTGTTGTAGTCGGAGACCTGCGGATTATCGAGTTCCACATAGACGCCCGCGAGATTGTACCACGCCATCGGATCGTCCGGCGTAATCTCCACCAACCGCTCGTAATAGTTCTTGGACTCCATGTATTTTCTCTTGTCGGCCTGCACGCGACCGAGATTGAACAGAGCCAAGACATCGTAGGCATGCACGTCGAGCGCGCGTTTGAATTCCGCTTCCGCCTCATCGATCATGCCCTTGGTGGCATAAATGGTTCCAAGATTCGAATAGTACATCGCGAGCGACCGGTTCATTTCCGCCCTGAGCCCCTCGGCCATCTCGATCGACTTTTTCACTTCGGTGAGCGCGTCGTCGAGCCGGCCTTTACTGAAATACAATTCACCCAACCGACAACGCGCTTGAAAATCGTCCGGCTCGGTGCCGAGCAATTTTTCAATCTCGGCGATTTCCTCGTCAGGGCTCAAGGCCTGATCGCCCGGATCAATCGCCGCACCGCCCTGCTCTGCTCCGACCGCCTGTGTCTGTTCATCCATAGTAACCTATCCTACTCTTGATGACGAAGAGGTTAAATTTGCCCGCCCACGAGAGACTCCTGCCTCCCCACGAGCGGAGGCCTGGGCACCGTCGCCTGTTCCGTTACCGGTCCTTTGGGCCGGTCGAGTGTCAACAACATCACGCCGAGAATGACCATCAAGGTCAGGTTCGAGAACAGCAACGCATATCCGGCGATGAACATCAGCGCGAGACCATAACCCGCCAGGCGCCCCATCGACACCAGCCTGATCACGGTATAGGACCAACACAAGAGCCCTGCGACATAAAACGCGAAGGGCAAGTAAAAGGTATACCCCATGCCCATCTGAAAGATCCAGCTGATCCCTTCACCGGCTTTCCGGATCGAATTGGCCAGGGCCGGGTTATACAGGCCCAGGAAATAATCCATGAACAGCAAGGCGAAAAACACCAGCCCGGACACAGACCAGAACCAGATGGCGCGTCGTCGCTGCCGGCGATTCTTGGTCCGAAACGATACCCCGCGCCCGTACGCCCAGAACACCAGGATGCTGGCGAGCACCATCAATGCCTCGCCGAGGCGATTGGCTTCATAGACAAACGGCGGCGGCGCCACCACACCCATCCATCCGTACGTGGTGGAAAAAATCTGGTAGTAGAGCCAACCAGAAATGCCCAGATAGTAGGTCGCCCCCATGATCCGCTGGGACCATTCATGGTGCTGCGACACATATTCGATCATCAGCGCGGTGAGTGCGATGAGGGTGACGACGTTGTAGACGATGGAGCCCAACATGGCCGGGGGGACGATCAGGAACGCGACCGTCAACATCAGGAGCAGCCCGACGCAGGGAATCGTGACGGCATTGATACCGGCGAGCCCTCTGGTCCGAATCCTATTCAGCAGCAGGACGACGAGGGCGAGAAAGACAAAAATAGCGACGACGTTCAACAGGGCGAAGCCGACGGACGTCAGGAATTGAAAGAGGGTCCCGACCCATTCGTGTTGAGCCGCGATCTTGCTGATATGCATTCCGAGGCGGGATACGAGACGATAGAGGACGAGTTCGAAGAAGCCGACGAACAGCACCAACTTGATGGTGTATTCGAACAACAACCCCTGGTCTTCCACCCGTCCGGTGGAACGTTCGACTGCGGCGGCTACGGCAGACATCTCCTGCCCCCTGTGAAGAACGTTGATTATAGCCCCGTACGAAAAAGCCGGTCAACGCTGCAAGGTGCGTATCCTGATGGCGGCCGAAGATTAGGAACCGGTCGGCTGCGGGACCTGCAACGCTTGCGACTTGGCCTGCGCAATATACAGCAGCCCGTCGGCCATCGAATAATTGAAGGGCAACTCGCACACGACTTCACTGATTTTTTCATAGACCTGCTGATACAGTTGCTCGGCCTGGGCGGGGGTCATGCCTTCCTGCACTTCATAAAAAAAGCCGAGACTCAAATCTTCGGTCGCCGGCCGCATGATCCGCCGAATGCCGTAACTGCCGGGATCGTTCATGATCGGCGCCTCTTTCTCCAAATCGAACAGACAGGGCTGGCAGGAGAAGCCGTACGATTCATGGAGCTTCTTATTCCCCACGATGAAGTTCACCGTCTCAAGGGCCTCTTCTTCTTTCTCGGTCGGGAAGCCGACGATCACATAACAGTGAACGGCGATACCGAGATCGACGCAGTCATCGGTAATTCGACGGACGGATTCCTGTTTGATCCCCTTCTTCATGAAATCCATGACCCGCTGATTGAACGACTCCAGTCCGAACACGATCTTCAAACAGCCGGCGTCCCGCATCTGCCCGAGCAAATCGCGCGTGAGATTTTTCTCGAACCGCAGCTCACAGGTCCACTTCACATTCAGTTGCCGGTCGATCATCTGCTGACAGAGGCGCTTGGTCGGCGACAGTGCAAAACATTCGTCGGTGAAGAAAAAGAACTGCGCCCCATACCGCTCCTTCAACCAGGCCAGATCGTCCACCGTTTTGCCGGGGTCGCGTTGACGGAAATTTTGGTGATCCAGCGTGAGGGCGCAAAACGCGCAGTCCTTGTAATAGCAGCCGCGTGAAAATTGTACGGGCAGAACCGGCTCCGGGGACAGGTAGAGGTCCAGCGGAAAGCCGTCGTAATTCGGCGCCGTGAGCTGATTGATATTCTCTGAATAGAACGGCTGATTGACCGTGATCTTACCGTTCTGGCGATAAATCAAATTGGGCACTTTACTGAAATCTCGTTTGCCGTCCATCTGATTGACCAACTCAAGGAGTGCGGTCTCGCCTTCGAACACCACGAAATCGTCGGTGATGTCGAAGAGCCATGGACAGCGGCGCAGGTTGTCCACCAGCCGAGTGAAAATGCTGCCGCCGACCGTCACATGCACCTCCGGCGCCTGTTCTTTGATCAGCCGGCAGAGCGTGAGCCCCGGAATAATCTGCGAGGTGGCGGTAATGGAGACGCCGACCAGATCCGGACGATCCGCGAGAAGGGACGGTAGAAAGTGTTCACGGAATAAACTGACATAGGGGTTTTGGGCTTCATCCCGAATGGCCTTGATCAGATCTTTCGACGAGTAAATCGAGTAGTCTCCGAATTGATTGTCCACCACCGTCATTCTCGTCGGGAAATACAGCGAGGAGATCACCTCGAGCCATTTATCGATCAGGAAGAGGCTATTGCGATAGGCTTCGATATCGTAGAACCCTTCCCCCCGCAGCGTTTCTTTCGCCAGTTCGATTCGCTCGAACAGATAGGGAAACCGATCGAGGGACTCGATCACCCGCGAGAGCTGTTCGGCACTGCCGGACCCGGTTTCACCCGTGCGTTCACGCTCAAGACTACGTTGTTTCGCCGTCAACTGCTGATAGACATCTTGAGCGAACGACTGCGTCAACACCTTATCCAGCAACTCGATGCCGAGATCGCGTTGCGAGACGTTCTTGACACCTGCTTGCGAGAGAAATCCTGTCAACGAAGGAAGGCTCAGATAGGGTTGAGACGGGTGCCACGTCGGGGGAAACAGCAGTGAAACTTTCATGCAAGAAGACCTGGATTAGCGAGGAAAATCACAGTATTGAGCGAAATACCCCACGTGGCTTTATACACTCCGCTCCGACTCAAATGCAACCCTTCTCCGCTTCCCTATTCGATCATTTCGCTCTAGGAGCCTTGAAAAAAAAATACGTCCGGCAGCGAATGCAAGAAGGCCCCGAATCATTTGCCGTCGAAGGCAACGACTCGGGGCCTTCCTACTTACAACTAAGGCACGACACTCCTCTCCCACGATCGGAACAGGAGCGGCCTCCTCAGGCCACTAGATTCACGGCATCTTCAGCGTGAACCAGGTGGAGAGGGCCTTCATGCCGTTTCGTTCAATATTCGACCCATCCCACACCGCGAAGGCGATGGGCACCGAAGCGCCCGCCTTGAACTGGGTGTCGTTCGCATCGCTGGTTTCCAGCGAACGCTTCACGACGATACGCCAGGTCGGACCGACGCAGCAGCCGCCCTTGACGGAACCGGCCGGCTCCCACACGCCATTGCCGATCACATCTTGGTGGGCCTGGGTGGTCAACGTGCTGAATCCGTTGGCGTTCAGATCCTCAACGGAGCTGACGCGCAGGGTCGGATCAGACATGATGTTCCCGGACCAAATACCGGAATTGAATGGACCCAGGCTGCGACCGATACGATCCGGATAGGTCACCCCACCGGCCGGTTCTTCGAAGTAGTAGTCCCAGAAGATGCCGGGGTATTGATCATCCACATCCCACATTCCGGCACTATCCTTCCCGATATCCTTCTGCCACTCGGCATTCCACCGCCAAATGTTGACGGTTCCACCGGACTGACCCATACACTGGAACGGCGGGGCTCCCGCCGTGTTGACCGGGAACATGACCGCTGCCTGATCACGAAAATCCTGTGGTCCGATCGCCGTATCGTTCTTGGTCTGATCGGCCCAATCCAGGCGCAGCCCCAGTTCCTTCCCATTGCTGACCGCCTTCACGAACACCGATTTCACCGAAATATTCGGATGCATCGGCGTGGTGATGGTCTGGCCGCTCAATGGAATGATGACACCCGGCACTCCTTCCCAAATGGGGTTCGCACCGTCCATCGGGATTGCCCCCTTGATCGCCTTCACGGGAATGGTCACCGGTTGGCTGACCGCAAGGGGCACCTGCCCGATCGTCAACATGACGCCGACGATCAGCGCAGAGAGCAGAATGCCAAACACCAAACGCTTGTTGCGTGTCTGCATCAGTCTCATTGCGTATGCCCTCCTCTGTAAGATTAATAAGAAAAAAGAACTGAAAACTTATAACGTCTCACGGAAACCGAATCCCGCACTGCCCGCAAACCGAGAACCCCTACGCAGTTCCGACGGGGCCTTCACCCTTCTCGTCATCCTTCTCTTTCGTTTTCTGGTCCATGAAGGACTGGGCCCCGACCTCACTCAGCAGCATGCTCAACTCATTCCCTTTGTCCTGCGCCCCACACTCGTAGGTTTGACCTTCCGGAGCATTGAAGGTAGCTGGTCTATAGTCCGCCTCAGAGTAGGGCTGCACCGTCACCCCGAGGAAGGCGACTTCAAAATCCATCCATTCCGACATGCAATCGGCAATCAGCTTGAACAACCCGGTGTCCGATTTCTTCGCCAACATCCTGCAGAACAACGGCACCCACCGGCCGATATGATTCTTAATGAACTTCTTTTGCGCATCGACCACGATGTCCGTCTTCTCGATCCCATCGTGACAACGCGAATAGGATTCCTTATAGGTCAAGAAATGCATGAATTCGAGTTCGACACTGAGGTGGTCCAGACGCTCATGAACGTCTTTCGAAAGTTCAACTCCGAAGGCCTTATAAAACCCTGCGATGTCCCCCATCACATGGGACTGCGCGAAGACGTGGTCGTTGCCGAAGAGGGTTTCATAAGGCGGACAATCGAGCGTGATCACATTGGTGAACACCCGGCGATGTTCCGTTTGGAGGTCGCCGATTTGCCAATTGACGCACTCGGATGACACCAACTTCTCGATCTGGTCGAACTGCTTCTTCATCAGAGCGATTTTCTGGCTCGCACGTTCGCCTCCGATTCCATCGAGCGCCACGCGAAGACCTTCCAATGCCGCGCGTCCGTCTTCGACGAATTCACCACACTGCAAATAATCCAAAAATTCCTCATCCTCCGGATACAATAAACTCCAGGAGAAGAGAAGGTAGATTTTGCTGCGATTGAGCGCGCGTTCAACGGCCGGCGAATCTTTGATGGGGACCGCCTGCGGGGGAGCGACTGCGGTGGAGGACGGGGAGGTAGGCTGCACGACTTGTTTCGATGTCATACGGATCTTACTCCTCACCTCAACATGTTGCGTATTTTACTCGCACACCACGCAACACCTGAGTCCTGCGGCACAGGAGGCGTATGATAGGTAAAGGAGAAAGGGATGTCAAGCATGAACTCTCTCCTCCTTGCCTTCGCCACAAGTGCCGACGTTTCAATAATTTGCCTGATTTTTTCACCCTTCGAACCGGCTTGATGCAGTGTGAATTCAACGGCCCATCGCACCGGCAGCCAGGTTGCGTGCCGGTGTTACCTTGATCGCAATGCGATCATTGACGGTTTTACAAATCTGCTCGCACATGCCACACCCGACACAATGCTCTTGGGCCACCACCAGACGGAGCGCATCGAAATCCATCGAGAGCGCCTCGACCGGACATTTCGATACGCAGGCATGACAACCCTGCCCCGCGGTACAGACACGGTGCGATACCGTCGCCACCCCCATCCGCACCTCGAAACAATCCGTGACCGGCAAGAGCGCGTCCGTCGCGCAGGCTGCAATACAGGGAAAATCTTCGCACAACTCGCAGGCGACTTGATTCGCAAAAATCACCGGGGTGCCGTTCGATACGTCGCTCACGATCGCCCCCGGCGGACAAGCCTTGATACAGTCGCTGCAGCGCGTGCACCGTTCCAGAAACAGGGATTCATCGACGGCTCCCGGAGGACGCAGCCAGTCGCTTCGCACCGACGGAGCAGGCTGCTCGCGGGGTGCGTCTTTGTGGACCGCAAACTCACGCGCCGCCTTGGCCACCGAGACGACGGAGTCTTTCAGAAAATCACGACGCCCGTATGTTGGATCACCGGCCACCAAAGTCCTCGACTACATCACACCGTCGGCGCGTAACTTGTATACTTCCACGCAACGATCACAAGCCCCATACTCCACATCCCACCCCGGATGGTTCTCGCGAATGAAATCCAGGATGTACCCTTCCACCTTGGTATCCAGATCTTCCACCCATGAATAGGTCGGGAATCGGCACAAGGGACAGGGAAACCCCGGCATGAGCATGACCTTGGTGCCGGTCTCCGGAACTTCTCCGCCCTCGACATCCACGGCGCGATCCAAAATGCGCAACGTGTCGGTCGCCATTTCCACCAATTCGGAATGGGTGAAATAACTCGTCTGCCACAGGCCTTCAAACACCGATTTCAATTGAGCCGGGGGAATCTTCCGATACCACGACCGAAACTCCTTGAACCGGTCTTCCTTCGGCAACATCGGTTCCTTGCCTGCGGCGATCAACCGGCTGTCGACGCTGATATTCCAGAGAATGCGGTAGCGATGCAGAATGAGCGTTTCTTCCCCGGGGTTTTGCCCGACCCTCGTATCGGGATCGTAGCCGAATGCCGGATCGAGCATGTCGTGGATGTGCATCAACTCGTGGCGGCAGTAGCGCGTCAAGGCCGGATCGTAGAACCGTCGCGGAATCAACTTGATGCCGACCCCCTTCAAGCCCTTTTCCTCGAACTGCTTGGCCAGGTCGTGTTCGACGGAGCCCCATTTGCGCAACACATCGACGCCTTCCTGATCTTCCTTCAGCACCCCCTTGACCAACACGATTCCGACACGCTGCTTGAGTTCGGGAAACTCGTTGAATGCATCGCGGATGATGTCGGAGAAACCCCAGATTCCAAACAAATACTGATACAGTTTTTTGAACTCCGCCTCGCGATCATCGAGCGTAAATTTTTCATAGATCGGATCGGCCAGTTCATGAAACTCTTTATAGTACGTCGGATCTCCTTCCCGTTCCGTTTTTTCAATGAAGGAGTCGATCACTTCCTGCAAGAGGGCCGGCTGAAAACGGATCTCCATCGACGACTTGGACGCTTCTACTCCGGTTGCCATAAGACCTCACCTCTTCTGGTTCAATGACGAGCTGAAACCCGCGCGAGTGCTGAACTTGACTTGCTCCCGGTCCTTCTCTTACGATCGGTCGAACGACCGCCGATTATACAAACCCCTCGGCGATGTTTGCAAACCGTCGAGGGCCAGCGGGGGCTGCTGCCTCCGCTCAGCACAGGGACGAGGCATAGACTGTTATGAGCAATCACATCACTGCGCCCCCGACGCCGCACAATGCCGGACAATTGAACGGCCCGGGAGAATCCGCTTCCCCGGCAACATCACCAGCCATCGATTACCTGGAGTACTGGAAGGCAGGTCTGCGGGAACTCAAGACCTTTCGAGGACATTCACACGGCATCTGGGCCGTGGCCTACGCTCCGGACGGACAAACCCTCGTCAGCGGAGGCGTGGATCGATATGTCCGGGTCTGGGACATCGAAACCGGACGGCTGCTCCGTTCCTTGCGTGGCCACACCGCCGACATTCGCGCCTTGGTCTTCACCCCGGATGGCCGCACGCTCGCCTCAGGCAGCGAAGACCGTACGATCCGCCTCTGGAACCCCAAAACGGGGGAACCGACCAAGCTCCTCTTTACACGCTACGACCACAATGTGTGCAGCCTGTCCCTCTCACCGGACGGCCTCATGTTGGCTCGCGGCAGCCACAACAAAGACATCAAGATCTGGGAAGTCACGACCGGAACCGACCTCATGACCCTGCTGGGCAAAGACCAATACGACCACCACTGGTCGGTCTGTGTGGCCTTTTCGCCCGACGGCATCCACCTCGCCAGCGGATCCGACATCGGCAAGATCAGAATCTGGGAGGTGCTGCCGAGCGGAGAGGAAAAGATCCTCCACAACGGGCATTGGCAGGAGTCCGAGGAAGACTCGACGGAAACCCGCGGCTTTTTCATCGAGGACGACGGGGGATTCCAGAAACCGATGGAATATTGGATCGGCGCGATGATCTTCACACCGGACGGGAAAATTCTCATCACCGGCAGCCGGGACAACACGATCCGGTTCTTCGAGATGCCGACCATGAACGAACTGCGCGTCTTGCGCGGGCACAACGGCTGGGTGCGGGCCCTGGCCGTCTCGCCGGATGGAAAAGTCCTCATCAGTTCCGGCGACGACAACACGATCCGCTTCTGGGACATCGCCACGGGCCGCAATTTCCGAACCGACAAGAGCCATACCGGACCGGTGCGCGGCATCGCCTTCTCACCGGACGGATTGCGCCTCGCCAGCGCCTCCTGGGACCGCACCGTGAAACTCTGGGAAGGCGGCCCTGAGCCGTCGGAATAATTTAACCGTCATTCTTCCTCCGCCTCGCCCTTGGCGGAGGAGATGCCGTACCGTTTACACTTATCCCACAGAGCCTTTCGAGAGAGCCCCAGCACCGTAGCGGCACTGGTGCGATTGCCCTCCACCTGTTTCAACACGCCGAGAATATAGTCCCGCTCGAATTCCTCCCTGGCCGTGGCAAGGGTCGCCGGCGCGACCTCTATCGGCTTCTTAGCCTCCACCGCCAATCCTTCCGCACAAAATCCGCAAGCCGCTTGAGGCGTCCCGCCGAGATAGGGGCATGTTTGAAACCCGCAGAGATCCCACGGCTGCAGCGATTCCCCCTCTCGTCCCAAGGCGACGGCGCGCTCGACCATCTGCTCCAGTTCACCGACATTGCCGGGAAACGAATAGCGCAGCAACAATTCCCTGCTGGGTTGCGCAAACCCTTCGAGGGCCTTGCCGAGCTTTGCCGATCGCGTCTCAAGAACATGCTCGGCAATGACCAACACATCCTCCCGCCGTTCACGCAAAGACGGCACATCGATCTGAACGGCGGCGAGATGGTCGTAGAGATCGCGGTGAAACCGACCCTGAGCCACCCGCTCCCTCAGATCCTGCTGTGACGCGCAGACGATCCGGACATCGACCTCGATCGCTTCCCGTCCACCGACACGTTCGAACCGCCCCTCCCGGAGCACACCCAGCAGCTTCTCCTGGCTGGCGGAGGGCAGCATGTCGATCTCGTCGAGGAACAATGTCCCTTTGTGAGCCAGTTCGAACCGGCCCCGCCTCTGACGAAGCGCTCCCGGGAACGCCCCCTTTTCGTGGCCGAAGAGTTCCGCTTCCAACAGGGGCTCGGGAAGGTCCGCACAACAGACCTTGATCAAGGGCTGATCCCGCCGCGGGCTGTTCAAATGGATGGCATGGGCGACCAACTCCTTGCCGGTACCGCGCTCACCGACGATCGAGACCGCCGAATCAGTGGCCGCCACCAGTTTGATCTTCTCCAGCAACGCCCGCATGTGGTGGTTGCACCCGAGAATGCCGCCGAAGCTGAACCGATCTTCCAATACCTCTTTGAGCTCGAGATTTTCACGCCGCAACCTCAGCACTTTTCCGACGCGCTCCACGATCAGCAGCAACTCGTCCATTTGAAACGGCTTGGTGATGTAGTCGTAGGCCCCCAGTTTGATCGCGCCGACGGCCGTATCGACCGACCCATGGGCGGTAATCAAGATCACTTCCGTCGCAGGGCTCCGCTCTTTGCAGGCCTTCAGAATCGTGAGCCCGTCGGCGCCGGGAAGGCGCAGGTCGGTAATCACGATGTCGAACCGGCGCGCCCCGAGGATCGCCACCCCTTCCGTCCCGGTCGCCGCGGCCGTCACCTCGCACCCGATCCCTTCCAAGGCATCCACCATGGACAACCGCATCAACGGTTCGTCATCGACGATGAGTATGTCGAGCCCCTTCACGAAAACCTCCCGATGGCATACCGTTCCGTCGAGAGCGGAATCGATACGGTGAATGTCGTGCCCTTCCCGGCTTCGCTCTCGACAAAAATCTTGCCCCCGTGCCGTTCCACGATGCCCAGGCTGACCGACAGGCCGAGCCCTGTCCCTTCCCCTTCGTTCTTCGTCGTAAAAAACGGATCGAAGATCCGAGGCAACACCGAGGCGGAGATTCCGCAACCTGAATCCTGAATGTGGACCAGGCAATTGGATCCGTCCACCGCGGTGCGAATGGTCAGCACTCCGCCGGTCCGCATCGCCTGAATCGCATTCAAAATGAGGTTCATCAATACCTGCTCCATCATGTGGCGATCGATCATGATGTCGGGCAGATCACCGGCCAACGCCGTTTCCAGCCGTACCCCATGGGTCACGAACAGGTGATCCGTCAACAGCAAGACTCGGTTGATGACCTGATTGATGTCGGCCAGCGCCAATTCCGGATTGTGCTGCTGGGAAAAGTCGAGGAGTTGCCTCACGATCTTCTGCACCCGCCGCAGTCCGTCTTCCATCGAAGCCAGATACTCCTCTTGCCTTGAGGGCGAGAGGGTACCTTTCCGCAGGTTGTACAGACAGTTCAGAATGCCGCCCAGGGGGTTGTTGATCTCGTGCGCCACCCCTGCGGCCAGTTTTCCCACCGACGCCAACTTTTCTGAATTTCTGATTTGCTGTTCCAGCTTCTTGGTGTCGGTCATGTCGCGCGCGATGCCGAGCACCCCCAAGATCTCCCCCTCCACGCCGTGGAGCGGCGAGACGCTGACCATGGCGAGACGGGCCTCGCCCGATTTGGTCAGCACTTCGACCTCATAGACCTGTTTGACGCCGATATCCAGGGTCGATTTCAAGCGGCGGCCCCGATGTCGCTTCGACAGCAAGGCCAAATAGGGCCGTCCCAGCAAATCTTCCTTTTCGTAACCCCAGGCCGTGATCTTGCTGTTGACATAGGTAAAACACTGGTCGCTGTCGAGGGTATAGATGACATCGTTGGCATTTTCCAGCAGGTTTTGGAGGTACTGCTTGGTTTCCTCGATCTCGCGGGTCCGCTCGGTGACCTTCGCCTCCAGTTCCTGCTGGTACGTATGCATCTGCCGTTCAAGGCGTTTTCGATCGGTGATATCGCGGAGCTGAACCATGCCCCAGGTATGGTCGCTGCCACGCACCAGGATCAGATCCATCTCCACCGGCGTCTCCTTGCCGGCTGCATCGAGCACGGTGATCTCCTGGGTCGGCACCTGGCGTTCGCCGGCACGAATCTTCGCCAGCAACGTTTTCATCTCGGCGTGGTGGATCGGCTGGACCACATCGAGAATACTGCTTCCCACCACCTGCTGCTCCGAGTAACCCAGCGCCTGCTCTTCCCGCTTATTGACCGCCACGATCACCCCATCTTCTCCCACCATGAAGACGGAATCCGCGACCAGATCGAACAGCGCCTTATAGCGCTCCTGCGAAGCGACCAATTGCTGCGTGCGGTCGTTGACCGCCTGTTCGAGTTGGGTCGTGTAGCGATGGATTTGCTCCTCCAGCAGACGCCGTTCCGTCACGTCGCGGACGAACGCGCGGGAATGGACCAGCCCCCCGCCGCTCTCGAAGAGCGCCGTCGCGTGGATCTCCACATCGATCGGATGGCCGTCCGCCGCCACGAACACCGTTTCAATCGTGCTGCGCCCCTGCGAAACCAGCCGCTCCAGATAGGCCAACACCTCCGTTTCGCGCCCTTTGGGCACCAGGTCCCAGAGACGCATCTGCAGCATTTCCTCCAGCTGATACCCGAGCTTGTCCAGACCGGTCTTGTTCACATGTACGAACTGGCCGGCCTTGTTCAGCTGATAGATCATTTCCGGTGAATGTTCGATGAGATCGCGGTACCGAGCCTCCAATCGGCGGACATCCTCCATCCGGTGCTCGATCTGTTCGAACGAGACGCGCAGGTTGGAGGCCATCTTGTTGAAGGCCTCGGCCAGTTGCTCGATTTCATCACCGGTCTTGAGATTGAGTTGCTGGTCCAACCGCCCGCTGCCGATTCTCTGCACTCCCTCGTGCAGCAATCCGATCGGGCGGGCGATCCGCCGCGCAACGGTCAGACCGGTAAGTAGCAGCACGCCGAATACCCCCAATCCATAGACCGTCACCTGCCACACCAGCCTGGACAGGGGCGCATAGGATTCTCCCGGGTCCTGTCGCACAAAGGTGACCCATCGCTTGCCGCCCAGACTGTCCGGTGCCAGATTGTCACCGAGACGCACCGGGGCGAACCCCACGATCGAGTTCTGTCCGCCATGCGAATCGTTCGCCGCCGTGGTCCAGCCGGCATGGCTTGCATTGATGGCGCTCACCAACTCCGGCTTCACCGTATGTTCTTCCGGCGACAGAATGGGACAGACCAACGGAACACCGTCCGAATTGAACAACATCGCATGTCCCGTCCGCCCCACGGTGACTTCCGAAATGGAATGGAACAGCGTGTCCCGGCGCAAAAGGACCGTCACTGCGCCGATCGTCGTGTGCTGTTCATCGTCGATGATCGGCGCCGACATGGTGACGACATGGGTACCGAAGGCGGGATCGAAAAAAATATCGCTGACGAAGACCTTGCCCGCTCCGCGCTTCACCATCGCCTGCCACCAGGCCGTCTTCCCATAGTAATACTCGACTTGCGGAATGGAACTCACCACGAGCGCGCCGCGGTTGTCCGTCACGAAAATCCCGACATAGTCGGCTTTCCGGATGTCGTGCCACCTGATCAGATAATTGGTCACGATCCGGTTGATGAAGAGCGGAAATTCGTTTTGCTTGTCCCGCTGCCGCCATCGCTGCTGCCAGGCCTTGATCATGGACTGGACGGTCTTCTCGTCCTTATCCAGGTAGGAGCGGTTGGACTCCGTCACGGACGTGCGGAGGAAGGGTGTGGAGGCCAACTGCTGCGCCTCGTTCATGCCGCGCGTGACCTGCATCTCGATCCGTCGGGCGGCTTCCACGGCCACTTCTTTGAAATTGGCGCCGATCGTCTCGCGCAACGCCCGGCGTTCTTCGATGTAGGTCAGGACGAGCGACAGACACAACGGCAGGAGACCGACCATCACGATGGCCGTGATGATCTTCCGCTGGAGACTGTGGGACCGGCTCCAGAACAGCATGGGTGCGGCTTGCCCCGATAAACGGCCCTCTCACGACATCATGCAGGGCCCCGGCCTCCGGCTCCGATGAGCCGACGCCTAGCGGCGCTTCATGAGACTCCCGGCGCTGCCGGGCCACAGCAGCAACAGCGGGCTCGCCACAAACACGGATGAATAGGTTCCGAACATGACACCCCCGAGCAAGGCCAACGAGAAATCATGCAACACTTCGGCGCCCGCGAGCACCAGCGGGATGAGCACGATGACGACGGTCAAGCTGGTGACGATGGTGCGGCTCAGCACCTGGTTGATGGCCTGGTTGATGATCATTTCCTCATCTTCCCGCCGCCGCGTCCGCAGATTCTCGCGGATGCGGTCGAACACCACCACCGTATCCGTCAAAGAATACCCCGCCAGGGTCAGCAAGGCCGTCACCACCAACAGGGTGATCTCCTTGTCCAAGATATAGAATACCCCCAACACCGCCAACACGTCATGGAACGTGGCCAGGGCCGCCGCCACGCCGAAGCGCAGCTCGAATCGTACCGCGATATAGGTCACGATTCCCACAAAGGAAATCAGGACCGCGATCATGGCGTCTTCCTGGAGCTTCTTTCCGATGGTCGGTCCGATTTCCATGCTGGAATCGACCACGAACTTGTTGCCGGGGAACTCCTTGCTGAACACCGCCATCACCCGTTCCGCGACCTTCTCTTCGATCGTCGTCGAGGCCTTCACGCGGATCAACAACTTGTTGTCCTGCGTGAATTCCTGCAACTCCGCCGACCCCAGGCCGTTGGTTTCCAACGCCCGCCTGGCTTCATCGATCCGGATCGCCTGGTCGAATTTCAACTGCACCGCCGTGCCGCCGGCGAAATCGATCCCCAAATTCGCCGCGCCGCGCGCGATTTGGAGCACCGCGATGAGACCCAACAAGGCAAGGATGCCGGAGATCGCAAAGGTGATGGACCGCTTCCCCATGAAATCGATATTCGTCTTCCCCAAAATCTCGAACATGCCGGCTCCTTCCTGGCAGGATGTTGAAAACGTCCGCCAGCTTTGTTCTCGCGTCGTTCCGAGGCTCAACGTACGGCGCAGAGCACGCTTCGCCTCTTCACTCGCTGCGGTTTCGCTGGACGGCCCTTTTGAACATCCTGTGAGTACTATTGCTTTGCCTATGATACAGAGCGGTTTCCTATTCGACGCTGCCAGAACGAATTGTCACCACCCCGCTAGATACTGAGCTGCTCAATTTTCCTGCGCTGATTCAGCACATCGAACACGACCTTGGTTCCGACCAGCGCCGTAAAGAGGTTGATCGCGATGCCGAGGCACAGCGTGACGGCGAAACCCTTGATCGGTCCGGTGCCGAACAGAAACAGCGCGAACCCGGTGATCAACGTCGTGACGTGCGAGTCCACGATGGTCAACAAGGCCTTGTCGTATCCCGCATCGATCGCCAAACGCACCGGCTTGCCCTGCCGCAACTCTTCGCGAATGCGTTCAAAAATCAGGACGTTCGAGTCCACGCCCATGCCGATCGTCAAAATGATGCCGGCGATACCAGGCAGGGTGAGTGTGGCGTTCAAGGCCGCCAGGGAGCCGATCAAACAGATGAGGTTCAGCATCAACGCGAAATTCGCGATCACACCGGACAACCGGTAATAGGTCGCCATGAAGATGATCACCAGGAGCCCCGCGAAGAGCGTCGCCTTGATGCCTTTTTCGATCGAATCCCGTCCGAGCGACGGCCCGACCGTGAGGTCCTGGATGATCTTGAGCGGCGCCGGCAAGGCACCGGCCCTCAGCACGATCGCCAGGTTATTCGCCTCCTCCATCGAGAAGGTTCCGGTGATCTGGGCCCGCCCCCCGCTGATGCGCTCCTGGATGACCGGCGCCGAATAGATGTTGTTGTCGAGCACGATCGCCATGCGCTTCTTGACGTTCTCCCCCGTGATCCGGTCGAACTCCCGCGCCCCCTTCGCATCGAAGGTGACCGAGACATAGGGTTCGTTGAATTGGCCGATGGAGACACGCGCGTCGCTCAACACATCGCCCGCCAGCATGACCCGCTTCTTGACCAGATAGGGCGCGAGCCATTCCTGGCCTCCCTCTTTATCCACGATCCGCTCGAAGAGAATCTGGTCGCCCTCCGGCACCTTCCCTTCCACCTGTTTCAGCAACGCGTCTTCCCGCTCTTTTCCCTTCTGTATCCGCCCCGGCAGGTCCAGCTTGAGCTGGTTCTCGTCGTCCAGCAACTTGAACTCGAGCAACGCGGTCTGTTTGATGAGGTCCTTCGCCAGCTTGGCATCCTTGATGCCGGGCAATTGCACCACCACCTGCTTCAAACCCTGTCGTTGAATCAGCGGCTCCGCCACACCGAATTGGTCGATTCGGTTCCGGATGGTCTCCAAGGCCTGATTGATGGCGGAATCCTTGATGCGCTTGATCTCCGCTTCCCGCAACTCCCACACGACGCTGTTGGCGGATCCGGCCGATTCCACCTCCAGGTAGGTCGGAAAATCATCCAGCAGCTTCTGTACCTGCGTCTTTAGTTCGGCGTTTTGAAACCCGATCGTGACCTGCGACGGTCCGGTGCGCTTGACCGACTCGGCGGGAATTTTCTTTTCGACGAGCAGGTCCTGAAGGCTTGTCGCCGTTCGCTCCACCGCAATCTCCACCGCCCGTTCTTCTTCGACCTCCAATACCAAATGGATCCCGCCCTGCAGATCCAACCCCAAGGTAATCCCCTTGTCCGGCAACAGGCTCCGGACCCACCGCGGCAGTTCCTTGTAGAGGGGCTGATAGGAGGGCAAGAAAAAGGTGATCGAGGCGATCACCATCACCACCAAGGCTGACAACCGTCCGCCGACTTTTTTCATACGTGCGCCAATCCTTCCCGTCGCATCGCGTGCGTCAATCTTCTTCGTCACCGCGCAGTCGAGCGATATGCTCTTTCTGAATTTTGATTTTGGTGTTGTCCGCGATTTGAAGCGTCACCGTGTCTTTCCCCATATTCGTGATGGTGCCCCAAATCCCGGAGGCCGTGATCACCTTATCCCCCTTCTTCAAGGCTTCCGCCATCGCTTTCAACTGCTTCTGGCGCTTCTGCTGCGGCAGAATCAACATAAAGTAAAAAATAACGAAGATCAGCACGAACGGCACCAGCGACAGGAGACCGCCTCCCGCCCCTGCGCTCCCGGATGTCCCCTGCGCCCATGCCACCGATTCCCACATAGTGTCCCCCGTCTGCTCCGTCGTTAGGAAAGGTTGGTGTTCTCGATCTCCGACCGACCGGCGGCGACCGGTCGATCAAGCACGTAAGTCCGGTGAAACTCCCGGCGAAACGCCTGAAACGTTCCGCCTCGCACGGCATCCCGAATCTCCCGCATCAGTTGCGCAAAAAACCATAAATTGTGAATCGTGTTGAGCCGCGCACCCAACATTTCCTTGACGTCGAACAAATGGTGCAGATAGGCCCTGGTATAGCGCATGCAGACGGGACAGCGGCAGGCCGGATCGATGGGCTGCTCATCCCGCGCGTAGCGGGCTTGTTTGATCACGACCCGTCCGAACGAGGTGAACAACCATCCCGTACGGCCATGGCGTGACGGCACGACACAGTCGAACAGGTCGATCCCGCGCGCCACGCCTTCGACGAGATCCTCCGGCATGCCCACACCCATCAGGTAGCGCGGCTTGCCCGACGGCAACTCCGGCACCGTCACATCCAACATGGCATACATGTCGGCCTTGTCCTCGCCCACAGACAACCCGCCGACGGCGTACCCATCGAATCCGACCGATCGGAGATCGCGCGCCGATTCCACCCGCAACGCCGCATCCAAGCCGCCCTGGACGATGCCGAACAACGATTGGTCGGTCCGCCGCTTGCTGTCGGCGCAACGACGTGCCCACAGAGACGTCCGTTCGGCGGCCTCACGCACCTGCTCCGGCGACGAGGGCAGCGCAACGACATGGTCGAACGCCATGATGATGTCCGCCCCCAGGGCCTCCTGAATTTCAATGGCCGTCTCCGGGCTGATAAACCGCGACGAGCCGTCGATATGCGATTGAAAGGTCACCCCTTCATCCGTGACCCTGCAGAATTTGGCGAGGCTGAAAACCTGAAATCCTCCGCTGTCCGTGAGAATGGCGCCGGGCCAGGCCGTGAACCCGTGCACGCCGCCCAGCTCTTCCACCACTTTATGACCGGGGCGCAGATACAAGTGGTAGGCATTATTCAAGATCAGGCCGTAGCCCATCTTGATCAATTCCTCGCCGTCGACACTTCGAACATTACCCAACGATCCGACAGGCATGAAGGCCGGCGTGGCAATCTCACCCCGTCCCGTGGTCAGGACTCCTACGCGCGCGCGCCCGGCTGGTTCTTCATGGGTGATGCGGAACGACAACATTCGATCGGCAGTCCTACATCTGCTCCGGGGCCGCGACGCCCAACAGGTTCAACCCGTTGCGAACCACCTGCTGCACGCTCCACATCAACGCCAACCGTGCGCCCGTCAACCCCGGCGGCAACACCTCTTGCTGCCGGCCGGCGGAGACCGACGAATCGCCCGACGGCGAGACATTCGCGTCGTTGTCCGATGCTACAGGGAGAATGCGATGCTTGTTGTAAAAGGGATGCAGCATGCCGGCCAGTTCACGGAGGTAGTAGGCTATGCGATGCGGCTCAAGTTCCATGGCACTCGACTGCAACACCACCGGAAAGGCCGACAGTTTTCGAATGAGCGCAAGCTCATCGGGGTCCTGCAACAGCTCGAGATCGGCTTGACTGGGAAACGGACAGTCGATGCCGCGCGTTGCCGCCACGCGCCGCAGACTCGCGATCCGCGCATGCGCATATTGCACGTAGTAGACGGGGTTTTCCTGCGATTGCTGCTTGGCCAATTCCAAGTCGAAATCCAAATGCGTGCTGGAGTCGCGCATGAGAAAAAAGAACTTCGCGGCATCCGCACCGACCTCGTCCATGACCTCACGGAGAGTGATGAACTCTCCGGCTCGCTTGGACATCTCGACCTTCTTGCCTCCGCGCAGGAGGTTGACCATTTGCACGAGGACGACTTTCAACCGCTCCTTGGGATAGCCGTAGGCTTGGACGACCGCCTCCATCCTCGGAATGTAGCCATGGTGATCGGCGCCCCACACATCGACCAACAGGTCATAGCCGCGCCGTAACTTGTCGCGATGGTAGGCGATGTCGGAAGCAAGATACGTATAGTCTCCCTCCTGCTTGCGGACGACGCGGTCTTTCTCATCACCGAACGCCGAAGAACGGAACCATTGCGCCCCATCCTGTTCGAACAAGAGATCCCGGGCCTTGAGCTCGTCCAACACCTGCTCCACGGCGCCGGACGACAACAGCGAGGCTTCACTGAACCAGGACTCGAAGACAATGCCGAAGGTTTCCAAGTCCTGTTTGATCAGTGCGAGCAATTCGCGGTAGGCGAACTCCTTGCTCCGTTGCTCCGCCTGGTCAACAGGAAGCGAGAGCAAGGCTTCTCCATGTTCCTCCTTCACGCGCGTCGCGACCGCACGAACGTACTCGCCTTGATAGCCGTCTTCAGGAAAGGATACGGCCTTCCCGCAAGATTCCAGATAACGTGCCAGGACGGACACGCCCAGCAGCTTCATCTGTCTGCCGGCATCATTGATGTAATATTCGCTGACCACCTCATGGCCGGTCGCCCTCAAGAGACGAACGAGCGCTTGCCCCACGGCAGCTCCACGCCCATGCCCGACGTGTAACGGGCCGGTCGGATTCGCACTGACATATTCCACCAAGACTCGGCGCCCCTGCCCTACCGGACTGTGTCCGTAACGTGCGCCCTGTGCCTCGATTTCACGCAGGACTTCCAGCCACAGCTGTCGCTTGACCGTAAGGTTGAGGAACCCCGGTCGTGCGATCTCGACACGCTCGAAGAGCGACTCGCGCTGTTCGATATGGTCGACGATGATCTGGGCGATTTCAAAGGGCGGCCGCCGCTCCGAGGCAGACAGCGACATGGCGACGGTGGAAGCAACATCACCCCATTCCGGCCGCTTCGGGGCATCGAGATTCACGACAGGCATCTGCTCGACCTTGAGAAGCCCCCGCTGCTGCGCCAAACGGAGTGCACCGACCAGCGCCGCACTGACTCTGTCTTGCACCACACCCTGAGTCACAGAAAACCCTCTAAGTCTGCGTGGAAACAGCGAAAATCAAATCGGCAATCTAGCACACCATGGCGCGAGAGACAAGCTCGTGAGTTAGGCGATGGGCGTTGTCGATTGTTTCATCAATAGCGTCCGGCAGGCCTCGATGATGCGTTCAGGGACAATGTGAAGGCAGACTCTCTCCTGACAACGCTCCACATCGCTCCGAGTGGGGCAGCCGCAGGGCGCTCCGGTCAGGATCGACAACCGGGGTCCAAGCGGAGCCCAGCGTCGAAGGCTGGTGGGGCCGAAGCAGGCGATGGTAGGAACCGAAAGGGCGGCGGCAAGATGCGTCATGCCTGAATCGTTCCCGAGATAGAGATCCGCATGAGACAGCACCGCAGCTGCAGCGGAAAGATCAAGCCCACGAATGACCGACAGGGCGACGGTCACGGCAGCCGATACCTGAGCGACTAGCTCGCGATCCGCCGGTCCTTCGAGCAGCATGGGCGTTGTTCCTTCTTGGCACAGCCATTCGATCACCGATGCAAGACGTGGAGCGGACAAGCACTTATGGGCGCTGCCGCTCCCCGGATGAATGACCACAAGTCGTTTCGGATGGCCACGATCGAACTGCTGAAGAACCTGTCTACCTCGCTCGCGTAACGTCGATGAAAGCGCGAGGGGCTTGCAGGTGGTTACCCTGATAACCCGCCTTTCAATCACTTCAAGGTAGCGAGCCGCCTGATGTTCCGACAGCAGCTCATGAGATGCAGGTGACTTCACATACACCTGCTGCACACCCAGAATGCGAAGCGTATCTGCGACGACTCCCTCTTTATCCTGCAGCCATCCGACTGCGAAATCACAGGTGTCCAACCAAGTCTTAAATTGCGGGTGAACGTTGCGGCTCCCGGCAAACAACTCAGTTAAATGGGTGGATTCGAGTGGAAAGACACGATCGATCTCTCGACCGTCACGCAATAACATCCCCACAGCCTGACCGGCTAAAAGCGCAACTTCATGAGAGGGGAATCGACGGCGAATCAGATGCAAAACAGGACGGGCCAATAGCACATCACCCACCGCTCCAGGATGTATTACAAGCACCCCGCGCCTGCCGATCGACTTATTGTCGTTGCTTGCCACGGCTACCCAGGCATCGCTCCTTCAGCCGATGCCAAATCTTCCGGTGTATTGATGTTCTGGAAAGAGCGTAATCCAGAATCTATCGCGGCTATTTCCCACTCCTGCAATATGGAAATCCGCAGATCTTCGTTGAGAAACAGATTTTGGATTTTCAAATCCTTCCGCTCCGCCATCTCCTTGAGAACTGAGACGCAACGCTGGGAATACAAGGCATGCAGGGCTTGGAACCTTCCGGACAGTTCAGCCACGACGACATCTGCTTGCACATCAAACGACAACATAAAATGAATTACGTCCGAATTGAGAAACGGCATATCGCAAGCCACTGCGAATACCCGCGGCTGTGAGGAGGCCATCAGTCCCGTATACAGCCCACCCAGGCTGCCGGCATTCGGAATCACATCATAGACCACCCGGCACCCGCATACATCGAGAGCGGCTATAGGCTCTGCCAGCACGACAATGGTCTCTGCAAATATTTCTCGTAACATCTTGAGTGTACGCTCAAAGACGCTCTGCCCCGCCACTTCCAGGAAGCGCTTGTCTCGCCCCATCCGTCGGCTCTTCCCTCCGGCGATCAAGACACCTGAAACATTCCGGATAATCGGAGTATGACTCACGCATCTCCCTCCCACTCGACCATGCCGAAAAAACAGCGAGGGGGTGAGTTTCCCCACCCCCTCGCTCGCACTCAACACTTAGGTCGACTATCGCTTACAGGGACTTCCCCTTTTTCTTGTTAGCACGGCGGGTGAGCATCCACCCTTCAAGAATCACCACGCCAACCGCAATAATGGCCGGGTAGATATACACTTCCTGAGGAGTAGGCGGCTCAAGGATCGTATAGTAGAAGGCTGAAACGGCCATCTTACGACCGGCATCTCCGTTATGCCCATCCCAAGCGAAGAACACCATCGGAATGTACTTGCCGACATCGAACCTGGTGTATTCGTCGTAATCGTCTTTGTCACCCTTGAGTGGGCGTGAGATCATGACGGTCCAGCGACCGTTCTTCCATTCGGCCTTCATGAGCTTGACTTTTTCTTCAAAATCATCGCGCTCTTCGAAGTCCTGATCCCACCCAGTTCCCTTAAAGGACCGCAGTGATCCATCCGCTTCCCACTTCAGAATATCGGCGTTGAATTTTGCGTCGCCGAACAAATAGCGCGGCTTGAAGGGGGCAGGAATCTCTTGCCACTTGATCGGGAATTGGAATGCAATCGCATCGTTATAGACGGCATAGTTGTTCTGCGCGGCTGCGATCGAACCTTCTTCTCCGGTTTTCGGAGGTTGTTCCTTCACTCCAAAATTTTCGACATTCACTTGGGTCGGGGCCCAGGGAAGTTTGCCCTCCGCCACACTCTTGGTTCGATCGTCCCACTGAATGAGGTATACGACATTTTTTTCGTTGTACAGCGACTTTACCCAGATGTCGTCGATCCGATTCACGAAATTGCGCGGCTTGTGAGTAATTTGACCTCCCATTGCCACATAACGACGCCCCTGCTTCTTCCACATCTCGTTTTCAGGATCGTCTGAAATCTCCCCTTCGATCGGAGAGGAAGGAACAACGAAGTTGATTTTAGGCTTGTCGGTCAGGGGATCAATACCGAGCGGCTTTCCTTCGGCATCGCGTTCGCACAGCGAATTGACGAAATTGGCAATGTGCCAACGTTCTTCAACCGTCGTATTGTCGGCGAATGAGGGCATCGGTGTCCCGTTCACACCAGTTGAGAATGTACGGAAAATGTTCCGCACATTATACGGATCTTGGCGGCTGCCGCGGAAATTCCAGCACTTGTGCCAATCGGCAGGCTGAATGGAGAACCCCCAGTCATCCTTCAGATTGAACGCGTTGCCATCCCCACGTCCCTCGACACCGTGGCATTCGATGCATTTCTTTTCGACAATCAGCTCGGCCCCCTTCTTCAGGCTTTCCTCTGTCGCCTCGAGAGGCTTGATGGTACCAACTTGAAGAATGGTCTGCGTCTCAGACTGCTTGTCGGTAAACTTTCGATCCTTCACCAGTTGAGTGGTCACGAACGACAAGACTTGGAGCCGCTGCTCTTCGGTCAAAATACCTTCCCATGGAGGCATAGCGGAACCGGGAAGACCGTGAGTTACTGTATCCAACAGGTCATTCTTATTGGAGTCCGGTACCTTTTCGTTGTAATTGAAAAGAGGCAATTCACCGCTTGCCGTATGACGAATTTTGAATGTTCCCTGGTTGAAGTTCCTCGGCCGCGGCCACAAACGATCTGCGCCGGGGCCATCACCGGCCCCATCAACGCCGTGACACCACACACACTTGGTAAAATACACGCGCTTCCCGGCTTCGATCATTTCTGCGGGAGGAGCCGGTGCCAATTCCCCCTTCACAAAGCCTTCCGGAAGATCTGCAGCATGGCCTATCCCGATCATGCTTCCGGAGAAGAGAAAGGCGCCTAACGCCGCACCGATGGCCAGCGTCGGCTTTACGTTCGTACGAAGTTTGCTCATTGTTAACCTCACCACCTGTTCTCCCAGGTTGTTTGAAAGATTCCAGATTAGTCCCATGTCCGAGGGTAGTATCCCGTATGCCAGTACTCGAACAGGATCACCTTCCAGATTTCATCCGTTGTCAGGTGTTGCTCCCAAGGCGGCATAACGGAGGCCCATGGAAAGCCTTCATTCGGCAAACCGATTCCCCCCTTGGCCACGCGCCAGAAAATGAATGTCTCCTGCAATTGAGCGATTGTTCCGGGATCGGTGAAATTTGCAGGGATTGGATTGAACGCGAAGGCATGCAGACCGCGACCATTCAGATTGTCGCCGTGGCAAAAATGGCAGTTCTGGAAAAAGATTTCTCCACCTTCACGCACATACTTGAGGTAACCTTCAGCCTTTTCATCCCAAGGATTGGCATTGGGAGCCATCAAACGTCCCATCCCCTGCTCAACGATCAACTTGTTGCTGTATTCTTGATCGTACTTACCTTCAGGATTGACACGATATGGATTTTGTGATGTCTGCAAGGTGTAGGTTTTGCCATGCACCTTCGTGCTGGCCGGCGGAGCAGGATGCACCGTCCGCAACTCGATCGGCTCTTCCGTACTGGGCTTCATTGAAAGGAAAGAAAATCCTCCGATCAGGATCGGGAGAAGAATCAGATACAGTGTGCGGAGTGCCTTATGAAACCCGGTATTCGCATCCAGCACATTGATGATGGGCTGCTTGAATTTCTTCCAATCTTCTTCATTGGCCGACACCCACATGAACACCGCAACGAACGTCACGGTCCCATACATCGCACGGACGCTGAACGGAATCGGGGGATATACTCTGTACTTGAGGTACATCCAGATGAATACCCAGAACAGAACCCCTTGCCAAAACCGCGGCAGCGGCATTCCCATGGAGCTCATCAGGTAGCTGATACCGGTGAAGCCGGCAACGAAAATCGCCAGCTCGCTCAGCATCTGCATAGGCATATAGCCCTCAACGAGCTTGACGGTGTTCGATGGAACTACCCCGAGGATCATACCGATCAATACGAGTAGTCCGATCACACCAATCAGTGCTCCGACTGACATTAGTGCTTTCATTTCTCGATCTCCCTTATTGTTCCCTGTGTCAAACCAAGGTGTCGGGTTAAGTCACTCGCTCTACGAGGCCTTAGGTGGTTCTTTCCCCTCTTGCACCTGCGACAGGTAATCGACAATCTTCTTCAAGGCCCCGGCACTCAGTTTTTGGCCGAACACCTTCGGCATGGTGTTGTCCGGGAATCCCTTTACGACATATGTGCTGGGGTCAATAATAGACTCCATGATGTAGTCGGGAACACTCTTGGCCTTGCCCTTATACTCCTTGTCCTTGATGCGAAGGGGAGCATTGGTTCCCTCCACCAGCTTAGGACCGATGGTGCCTGTCGCTCCCGCAATCCCAGGGATCGTGTGGCAGGCCACACACTGCGCCTTGGCAAAAATCTGATCGACAGGTTCAGTTCCGTCTGCCATCAAGGCACTCGCTCCTGGCTTCGCGTCTCCCTCTGTTGGCGGCTTGGGGCGATCTGACTCGGGAATGAACTTCTCGTATGACTTTACGATTTCGTCGAACGAAGGCGCTTCTCTTCCTTCGCGAACATAGAGCCACGTATCCACTGCGGCCAATTCAGGAAGGCTGAGGGAGATTGGCGGCTTATGGATGGCAGGCATGGGACTTTCTTTATCGTTGGTGCCCTTTACCCCATAGCCAGCCACGACAAAGCAACTCGGGCAGGCATGAGACTCAGCAATATATTCCTGAGCATTCTCAGCTGTTCCAGAACCAGGAAAGGCTTCCTTTTGAATAGAATCACGGGCAGCGGGATTCCCCTTGTGATAACGAGGATCTTCCAGACGTTCTTTACCGGCGCGCTCAGGAAGGCCATCGAGGTTCGGCGCGCGTTCACCCAACATTCCCTTGTGGAAGGCATGGCAGAGAGGGCACTGTCCTTTCCCGATCGCACCCTGAACTTTATTTTGGCCCACGCCACCAAAAATGATCTTCTCACCCTCGTCGGCAAGTTCGCTGGCCGGCATGTTACTGAAATCCTTCTTTTCTTCCTTAGGCGGAAAACCACCTTCCACCTGAGGCAACCAGTTTCCATATCCGGAAAGGGCCGCCGCAATGAAGAACATGAATCCGCCGATCTTCAGCAAGGCACTGATATTGGTAAAATACAAGGCCATCATGAAGGTCATTGACGTGATCAAGACCAGTGAGACCGGGAGCAACCGCGATTCAGCAAAGAAATTCATCTTGTAATTGGCAATAGCCATGAACAAGAGGATTGCGCCGAGAATGCCGATGAAGGTCTTGAACACGGCCCGCTTGTTGGCAACGGGATCCTGGATGGACGCCTTAAAGTAGAACATAAGGGCCACAAGGATCCCTAGCGCGGGCCACCCCATAGATAAGGACTCTTTAATAAGATCGATCACAGTTCAAACCTCCTACAGGAGGGGAAGGCGTCGGTACCCGCCCACTCAACGCCGACGGCCTTCCCATGCGATTTGGTTTCTCGTAACCCTGTTAATGGCCGACTGCCGGCTCAGGCGCCCTTCCAGGTGCTCCCGCCTTAGCTTCCACGGGAACCTTCTTAGCCGCAAGCGCTCCGAGCCAGAAGACAAACATGATGGTCATCCAGAAGAACAGCACGTTGAACGAGATCATGTTCGCCGCAAACCCAACCGTGTGGGTGTAGGCCCAAGGGGAATTGTCCCGCATGATCTCATTGACGTGCCAGAAGAGACGGACCGAAGAACGGATGTAGCCCATCAATCCCATCATCCACGTGAACGCGGTAGCCAACATGATCAAGGCATATTGCGACCGCACCGATATCTTTCCCCACTCGATCGGCCCGGTCTGCTTGGCACCCTTCATCATGACGCTGTTCAGCGCGAACATGAAGAAGAGGCATGAGAGGGTGGTTGCCACCTGAGGAACCGATAATCCAACGCGGACGTTGGCAGGGATGTAGTATCCGTAGATGGCGAGCCAGATGATATTGACATAGGCAAAGAAGAAGAAACAGCCCATGAAAATATTGCCGAACTTCGACCAGGATACGGTCGACACCTTGTTGCCTCGCATGTACCACACGAAGCTCAAGACCGTCGTCGTGATGATCACGTTGATGCCGCCGTTTTTGGCGGACATGACTCCGTAGTTTCCAAGGACGGGGTGCTGTTGCCCTCCCATGGCCTTCAACTCAGCCGGCGTCATGACCATGGTGTGGGGGGTAATAAAAACCAGGAACCCACACACCACAAGAAATACGAGATACTTGATGTAGCGTTGATACTTTTCCGCACCGCGCATGCGACCAAGCGCCTGCCAGAGATAATAATTGGTGCTGAGGAAGAGAATTCCGATCATGGTTGCCTGGATGATGAAGAGCCAAGCAAGCAATCCACCCATCAACGTAATTCCCATCTGTTGACGATAGGCATAGACCTCACGCATGAGCCAGTAGCCGGCGAACGGCAGCGGAATCAGGAAGGACACACCGAGAGCCATCGCGATGTAACCCATCCAGTCATAATGCGCGCGCTCCTCATCGGTCTTCGCAGATAGGAAACGATAGGCCGCATAGGCCGCTACCACTCCCCCACCGAATGCCATATTACCGAGAATGCGATGCAGGTTCAGTGGATTCCATAAGGCCGTATGGATCACGTGCCAGATGTTCCCGAGATAACGGCCCTGCTCATCGACTCCGGCAGGAGACATCATGAAGCCGATCCAGGAATTGGCCAAGAACATCAGAACCGTGCCGATGACGTTAAGGACGACGGACATGCTGAGATGGATCCACTTCAGGAACCCTTCCTTCATCTTGTCCCAGCCGTAGTAATAGATGTAGAGGGTTCCACTTTCCGCGACAAACATCAGCGCATAGATATGCATTACGGGCCTGAAAATTTGGGAGAGATACTGGAAGAAGGCGGGATAGAGCGTGAGGAAGGTGAAGATCAGGATGCCTCCCAAGATGGCGGTCAATGAGTAGGCCGTCAAACTGATCTTGATAAAGTCGTATGCCAATTGATCATAGCGCTTGGCCAGCGCCTTATCCTTCGACACAACCCCCATGAACTCGATAATCATGCAGAAGATCGGAACCGCAAGAACGAAACTACCGTAGTACAAGTGCTGCTGGTTCGCAAACCAGAGCAGAACCCGGCTCTCGAAGTTGTACCGAGGATAGTCCTTTTCACTATCGGTCGTCTTCGGAGCAGGAGGGCCTGACACAATACCCTCCGTCTTGTAGTACACATCCTTCGCTTTCTCAACCTTCGCCTCACCGCCGCCTTCCTTCTTGCCCGCATCTGCCGTCGCTGCAGGGGCCTCGACGCCACCACTCGCCAACGCAGGAATCGAAACAAGGATAGGCAGGAGGAGAAGTCCGACCATCGCGCCAAGCGCCATGATCGACATCAACTTGTTACGGGTTACCGGACCCATGGGTTACCTCCTTGATACATAAACGATAAAAAACGACAAACCAAAGTCATACCTCTCTTCGTCTGCTATTTGCGGAAGAGATACCAGTAGTCCAACCCCTGGGCGTCCATCAAAAAATGATCGACGGCCGTAAAGTACACAACGCAGATCAAGACCGAGACAACGAGGTAGACGATTGTTTGGCCCATCTTCAAACTCCCTTCAACGTGGTATGCAACCCCTCAGGTCGGGGCGCAAAATCAGCATGGACATTGAATTCCACCGAACCAATAGAAGAACCAAATGCTCACTGCACAGGTGATATAAAAAATCATCTTTCCGATCTTAATCTTGATATCGTCCTGTGCTGCTTCCATCGTGCCCCCCTGCGGTTTAAGTACGTATTTTGAATTGACACACCATGCGCCCTATGTTAATCAAAATCCCTCACGCGCATGTTTTCAAACGGGATTTTTATGGCTAAAAACTCAAAAGTGTTCGACATTATAGTTTTGGCTGGAATGGTTGTCAATATCATTTTGGCCGTGTTTCTGATCCTCTACTACTTCGATTTCCTGTAATGTTCCCCGCCCCCTCGCTTTCACGCGGCGCCTCATTTCCCGCACTGGATTTCGCACAACGGAAACCGATTGTCTCGTCGCGGAAGTCCGACGGCATCTTGCTGCGCGCGGTAATCCGCAAATCAGACCCTGAGCTGGTGTATGCCGCTCCTCGCAAAACCCTATAGGTTCCATACTCAGGACTGCGAGGATTACGCTCTGACGTCTCCGCATAGGCGTTTTCGAGGTACCAGTCATTGACCCATTCCATGACATTGCCTGCGCCGTCCATCACTCCATAGGGGCTGGCATCGCTCTTCACATGGCCTACCGGAGCGGCTACGTCGAACCCATCATCCACCCTGGCCCAATTCGCCCCATCCGGGATCTCAACATTCCCCCAAGGCCACAGACGCCCGTCTGTCCCACGCATGGCCTTCTCCCATTCCGCTTCAGAGGGTAACCGCATTCCGCGCCAGGCACAGTATGCGCTCGCGTCCTCCCACGACACATACACCACCGGCTGGTTCGGCCCTCGCATACGGGACGTGTTTTTCGCATACCGTGAAGGTGGACCGGCTTTTCGGTGCCCCGTCTCCTTCACAAATGCGGCATATTGCGCATTTGTGACTTCGTACCGATCGATGAGAAAGCCGTCAAGGTACACGGTCCTCTCAGGGCGTTCGTCAAATCCGCCTCGATCGGTTCCGCGCACAAATGGACCTGCAGGAATCGCCACCAAGTCTTCCGCCATCGACGCTTCGGATGATGGCGGTTCCGCCGAGTCGCTTGACGCGTCATCATCCGAATGCCGAGACTCGGCTTCAAAGGGCGTGGACGTCGTCCCGCGAAGAATCGCTATCAGGGGGAGGCTGGCGGCAAGCAGCACAACCACGAGGAAGATGACTTTGAATCTAGTTTCGAGCATGGCTCGACCGACTACTTGGCCTGCCCCTCGGCGTCGACATCCTTCGCGCAACGAAACCCGACCGTCACATCATGTCGCCACGGCTTCGCCTGAAATCGCTTCGACGCGCGCACATTCTGCTTGGTTTCACGCCATGACCCGCCACGAATAACGTGTTGATCGCCTTGTTCGGGTCCCTTCGGATCTCGATAGGGCGATTTTCGATAGTAGTTCTCGTCGTAGAAATCCGAGACCCACTCGCCGACGTTGCCCGTCATATCGTAGATGCCGTAGGGACTGCGGCCCGATTCGAACGACCCCGGCGGCGCGAGATACCGAAAGGCGTCTTCGTTTCCGTCGATGTTCGCATAGCCCACCACGAACTCGTCACCCCAGGGATACCGACGCTTCCCCTCTCCACGCGCCGCCTTCTCCCACTCGGCTTCGGTCGGCAAACGCTTCCCGGCCCACTTGCAGTACGCCTCCGCATCTTCCCAGGTCACGGCAATCATCGGGTACTCAGGCTTGAGCAATTTGGCCGGGTCGTCCTCGAAAACTTCGATCTTCCGCTTGGCCCGCTTTGTCATCTTGGCGAATCGATCATAGGCGTATTGGGTAACTTCATTTTTATCGAAAAAATACGCCTTCAAGTAGACTTGATGTTCCGGCTTTTCGTCCGGATCGCTGTCGTTGTCGCGACTGCCCATCACAAACGGCCCCTCGGAAATTTGGACCATCTCCCGCCCATCATCGCCGACGAGCGTCTTGTACATCGAGAAGTCCTGCGCGGCAGCCGCCTCCACGACCTTCGCTTCGGTCTTGATGGACAATGCCAACTGGCGCATCTGCTTGGCCTTGTAGGATTCATAGACCAGCGCCGCGATCATCAAAATGAACGACGCGAACACAAAAATAATCGACCCGATCAATACACCTCTGTTTTCCATTACGTTACTCGCACCTCACGATTTAGTAATCGTCGATGGCGTCGCAGAAGCTTCGCGACCGGCTTCCGCAGCCGCCGCCCTCCGCGCCGCTCGTATGTCCAGCAACATCGAAATCTGCACGCCTAGAAATCCGCCCATGGCTGCACCGGCTCCCGCCCCAAAGGAGACTTTTTCAACTCCCGCAATCAACCAGGCCAATACCCCGCCCAAGACCGTGCCGACCAGGATACTGACGAGGAAGCGACGCCCGCCGAGAAAGCCGACCACAGCTCCCAGCATCACTCCCAATCCGGACGCGATGGGAACGGAGGAGCCCCCCAAGATCGTTCCGATCAGCGCTCCGACCGTACCCATCACCACGACACCGAACATCACGTCGAACAGGGCCCTGGGCGATGGTCGGTTCATGAGGCTCGGACGCTCCCTCGCACCGTGAGGACCTCGCAGAGGTTCATTTGGCCGGACTCACCGTGATCGTGCCGAAATCAATCTCTACGCCGGGGCCGGCAAACAACGAAATCCCCCAGGCCTTCTCCGCCGGCTCGTGTTGGTGGAGGCGCTTGAAGTCTTCGTACACGTTGATCCGCTCCTCGACCCATTCCCCCACGGGACGCACACCGCTTTGCACGACGATCTCAGACCCGCTGAACATGCCGCCCTCGACGATCGTGCCCTCCGGCTTCCCCGCGCTCCAGATGTATTTGGTAAACACCGGGATGAACAGCAGATCCGTATCCAGGGAAGCATACAAAGCGGCGATCGGCTCCGACCCGTTCGGCGCTTTATGCAGGCGCCACCGCCAGGTCAACACCGGATAGGCCTTCGGATCCCAATCGATCTTGCGCTTTTTCACACGCTGCCCCGCATCTTTGGCGGCGAGAAACTTCTGCCCGTTTTCCGACTGGATTTTGTAGGCCTCCCGACCTTTGGCCTGGCTGCGCTGATTCTCATGCTGCCAATCGACCGGAAATCCATCCTGATCGGCCGACTGAAAGTCTTCCAACACCAGCGCTCCGCTATCGACGGCAAACGCCGATGTGCCCGTTCCCAGCACCGCAATCAATCCCACCATCCCCATGAACCACACAGCCCCGACCATCATCCTCATAGCGATCTCCGCACTCCCTGATGACTTCTGATAAACCCTACCTACCCCTCATGCGACGGAGACGGCAGAAAGCCCGCCTCCTTCTCTGCACTGACATCCTCATGCATCACCGGTTGCTGCCCGCGCTGGCAGACCCAAAACAGGAAGAACACGGCCCCCCAAAACAGCACCATGTTGATCGTCACCATCTTTGCAGCAAACCCGAGCGAGGGCGTAAACGCCCATGGAGAGGTATCGGGCATCAACTCGTTGACATGCCAGGCCAGTCGGCCTGAGGAACGAATGTAGCCCATCAGTCCCATCACCCAGGTGAACGCCGCCGCCAAACCGAGCAGTCCGACCATGCCACGGCTCGAAATCCTGCCCCACTGCACTGGGCCGTGTATGGTCGCGCCTTGCAGCATACGCCGGTTCAGCAGCAAACCCAGTGTGACCACCACCAGCGTCGTCATCGCCTGCGGACCGGAGAGGGCCACCCGGTCACTGGCCGGAAGATAGAATCCATACACCGACAACCCGATGATGTAGGCCACCCCGAGGCCGAACAACAGCCCCAGCACGACATTCCCGGTCCTGACCCATGGAATCGTCATCGTGCGATTCGCGCGACGGTAAAACATGTAGCTCAAGGCGGTGATGCAGATCATCACGTTCACCGCCCCGTTCTTCGACGACATGACGCCGTAATTGCCGATCACCGGATGTTGCGCTCCGCCCATGGCCTTCACTTCCGTGCCGGTCATGAGAATCGTGTGCGGCGTCAGCCAGATGAACAGACAGCCCGTCAGCGCCAGGAGGAGATATTGGTAATACGACTGATAGCGCTCCCCGCCCCTGATCCGTCCCATACTTTGCCAGAGATAGTAGTTCACGCCGAGAAAGAGAGCCCCGATCAAGAGCGCCTGCACCACGAAGAGCCAGGTCAACAACCCGCCCATCATCGTGACTCCCATGCTTTGGCTGTACGCATAGACCGAGCGCATCAACCAATAGCCGGCAAAGGGCATCGGCAGCAATGCGCAGACCGTGACAAACAGGAACACATAGCCGACCCAGTCATAGTAGGCCCGCTCTTCCTGATTCTTGCCGGTGAAAAAGCGATAACAGGCGTAGGCCAACACCACCGCGCCGCCCGACATGATGTCCGCCAGGAACCGATGCAGATTCAACGGGTTCCAGAGGGCGGAGCGCAACAGATGCCACGGATTGCCCAAATACCGCCCCTGCCCGTCGACTCCAGACGGGGCCATCATGAAGGCGGACCAGGCATTGGCAAGCAGCAACAACGACGTTCCGAACACGATCGCGAGCAGGCCGATCGAGAGATGCCCCCATTTCAACCCCGGTGTCGCCATACGCTCCCAACTGTAGTAATAGGCGATCGTGAGGAACGTCGTCCCCACGAACACCAGTGCGTAGAGAGGCATCATGACTTTGAAGGTCCCTCCCATGTACTGCATAAACGTGGGATAGAGCGTGATGAACATGGTCAGCATCAGACTGCCGACCGCCGCCGTGACGGAAATCGCCAGCAGCGCCACTTTCAACAGGTCTTGGGCCAACCCATCGTACCGCAGCGCCATTGCAGGGTTTCGCGCGGCCAACCCCAGAAACTCCAGTAGGACGCAAAAGATCGGCAGGGCCAGCACGAAGCCGCCGAAATAGGTATGCTGCTGGATGACAAACCACATCAGCAACCGGCTGTCGAGTGAACCGATTTGCGGATAGTGGCTCTCATTCCCCGTCGGCGCCGAGGGACCAGTGGGAGTTCCGGGCGTATGAAAATACACGTCGGTGGGAGAATCCGCTGCTTCAAGCAACTCCGGACTCAACCACGCACCGACGGCGCCCAGCAGCCCACAACAGAGCAGCATGATGATCACCGATCGAAACGTAAGGCATAGGGTCATGACGACACTCTCTGACTGTTCTTCTCAAAGACAGCCGCAGATCCGTTCAAGGCTGTACCCGACATGGTCTCGCGAGATTTGCTCAGGATGCCCATCACGAAGGGACAACGCAGCAAGGCGCTCGGCACTCCTCCCTGCTCGCGGTTCTCGACATCGCGTCGATGGCCCAGGTAATAGCAGTACAGCGCCATCATGCCTCCGACCAGTCCGGCGATGCCGGCGAAGAGCCCCATAGATTGCAACGGCTGCTTCAACACATAGAGGCAGCCCCCGACCAACACCAGATAGTAGGTCGAGGCGAAGGCCAGTCCCGGCCACCACCAAAACTTCGCCAACTCTCCCCAATGGGCATCGGCCACCTGAGACATCCAGGCTTTCCTACCGGTTTGTCCGGCGAAAAAGGCCAACAGGGCGATCGTTCCCGCCGCCATGGTCACGGCCGCACCCTGCGCCAACACCGCCATATTTCCAGTCATGGCCATGGCCGTCACCACCGACAGGCTCGCGCAACCGAGCGCCCCTGCGACAATCCAACCCAACAATGCCGGATCAAATCGCAGCAACAACGTACGCAGTCCCGCACCGTCGGGAAAGGTGATCAGAGGCCGCCCGTCGTGCTCGAGTCGGCGAAGGTATCCGATCTCGAAGGCATCGCGCGCAACCGCCGTGCAGGGAATGATGATCGCCATCATCGCCGGCCCATCGGGATGTTGGGCATAGTCGTACCCCACCAGCCACAACAGGGCCAGCACCAGCAAAGACAGTTGAATGCCGTAGACGAAGCCGATCCAGACCAACACCCATCCGATGCGTCGGGCTCCGTCCGACGCTGCCAGCCGCGCGAACGGCAAGGCGCGACCCACGCGGTAGGCACAGGCAGCCGTAGCCATCGAAATCAGCCCGCTCAGCAGAAGCAAGGTCATCGGCTCCGCCAGCGAAAACCCCTGTTTGGCCGCCCGATAGCAGGCGAAAGCGACCAACCCGGGGACAAACATCACCAGCCGCTTACGCTTACGCACCGCATCTTCCGTGACGGCCAGCGTCAAACTCGGGAGAACTCGTAATGCCAGTCGATGCAACATAAATATTTCCGTTCGGGCAAGACCTCAGGAGCGTTGCGCCGCCATGCCGAAGTATCGCGCCTTAACCTCTTCCATCAAGGCGACCGTCACACACCCCAATCCACGATCCACTGCCGTCCGTTCCAGTTCGATACGCGCCATGGCACGGACCGGCGCCGGAACGTTGGCGAGACGGCGTTCGGCGTCAGGCTCCCACGACACCACGTCACCGGTTTTGGCCTGATCGATCAGATCGTAGGTGATGACCCGCTGCTGTCGAGCCCTGGCGAAACCTTCCACGAGATCGCGCAAGAACGGGGCCGCATAGGGCGGCAAGCGTTCCAACCGATGCCTGGCATCGTCGCTCCACATGAGCCGATCGACGAATCCCTCGGCCCGCCCGACGGGGACTTCCACCCCCACCATCCAATTGCACCTGCGACATTCCGACCGGACGAACCAGGTCAGCGCCCCCTCATCCGTAACCTGTTCTTCCACACCTTCGGTATGCATCCACCGTCCGCACCCACAGACCAGCATAGGCTCCTCGGCAATCAACGATCAGGCATCAGCCATTCGATTGTAGGCCTCACCCAATTTTCCCGGGATAGAAGATATAGAGCATCGCATAGGTCGTCGAGCCAGTGAGGAAGAGGATGCAGTAGATGACCATGGTAAACCGGCCAAGCGTTCGATGCCGTTGCCCGCCGTCCGGCCAGATACGCTGGATCGCCATTTCCACGGCAAACACGATGGCGATGAGAGCCAAGAGGCCGGCCCACACCAAGAGCCGCCCCATCCGAAAGCGATCCGCTGCAATCAAATACACCAGGTATGCCCCCACGATCGCACAGAGGAGCCCGAAGATCATGCCCACCTTTCCCCAAGTGGTCTGGAGGACGCGACCGCTCAGCAACCGTCGTCCTTGCTCGACAATCTGCGCGCGGAACCCAAGCACAATCATGTAAATCGCCATGACCAGCCCAATGACCACGAGCATGATATGAAAAGTCAGCAGAGGGATAAACACATGGCGGTAGAGTGCTTCAGATCCACCGAAACCTTCCTTCCCCTCAAATGCCAGCACACCCAATTGTCGGAAGAGGTAATAGCTCACGAAAAAACTCAGCATCGCCGTCATGCCACCCAGCATAAGCCAGTGATGGGCATGCCCTTCACGACGTTTTGCCTGTGCCCAGCCGATAATGAACAGCCCTGTAAAGAGGGTTGCCATTAACTGACTAAGATCGGCACCCACCGTCGCATGGGTTCCAAAAAATCCAGGCTGTTTGAGCCACTCTGCCATCACGTCCCTCGTCCTTCGTATTTCGTCGGTCGCCGTTCGCCCACCACCTCACACCTCCCGTTCACACCTCTCGAGACTTGACGCCCTGCACCACCGCGGTCCGCTCGAGTTCGACAACGGACTCGTACCCTGCATCGGTCATCCACTGCATGGCTTCGGCCGTGCGGTAACAGGCTCCCCGTTCCGTGTTGACGAGAATATGGACGGCGAACGCCGCCGTCCAAGCAGGACTCGTACCCGAGGCGTCCAGGAACCGATCTTTGATGATCAACCGTCCACCTGGATTCAGGTGCCCCTGAATCTTCTTGACCAGCGCGGCATTCGTCGCCAAATCTTGATAGTGCAGGATGTCCGACATCAAGACGACATCATAAGGACCGCCCAGCGAGTCACGGTTGAAGTCCCCGGCTTTCAGGGTGATCCTGGCCTCCAGCCCTGCTTCCTTTACCGTCCGTTCCGTCACCGGCAGGGTCGTCGGCAGGTCGAACACCGTCGCCGAGAGGTGGGGATAGACCGAACAAAACGCGATGGCATTCGTGCCGGCACCGCCGCCGAGATCGAGCAGGGTCCTCGCTTGGTCGAGTACCAGCCGCTTGGCCAGATCCGGCCCGCTTTGCTGTCCGATCCGGTGCAGTACGGACAACACGTTCGCGCCCAACGCTGGGTCCGTTTCAAAGACATGTTGTGTAACAGGAGACCGACCGGTCTTGATGGACTCCTCCAGCTTTCCCCAGTTATCCCATTCCGCGTCGTGCAAGAGGAGCAGGTGCCCGATATACTGCGGCCCATGCTTGACCAGATGGGTCGAGGCCACAGGGGTATTGGTATAGACATCGCCTGTTTTCGTGAGAAGCCTGATCGCCACCAGCGCGTTGAGGAGCAGCTCCAGCGCCCGTACGTCGGCGCCGATTTTTTCGGCGGCTTCGGCGGCGGTACGACCTTGCCCATCGAGAGCCGAAAAGACGTCTAACTTCGCTGCAGTCAAAAGAATTTTTGTCTCCCAGTAGTATCCCAACTGGAAGACTTCGGCGAGAGACAATTCACGCGACACACGTCACCTATTCAGAAAATCCTGCATTAAATTTGGCATCTTACCCAGTTCAGAAAGAGAAACGCAAGGTAAGCAACCACGCGGGAATCCCGCGGCACACGAACGGCAGGAACGTGCGGTCCAGCACGCTGGCAGAGGGGAAACCAGCCGATCGACAAGGCCTCAAGATCGGATGTGTGTGTCGTGGAACAACCCGAAAGGCGACGACAAATAAAAAGGGCAGTGGTCGAACTGGACCACTGCCCTTCCATCAACGGGCCGACCCGTCGGATAGAAACGAGGTTACTTGAGTTCGGCCTTCAAGGTTGCGGATCCACCTTCAGCCACCTCGACTTCAAATTCATTCAACTTGCCCTTGCCGACGAACGGATGCCAGACCACAACCTTATGCTTCCCGGCAGGAACGCCCTGAAGCTCGAATGATCCATCGTCCTTCACGACCGCATGGTACGGATTCCACACCGGGAGGAAGAAGGACTGCATGAACTCATGCTGGTCACACTGCAACCGATAGAAGCCCTGCTTCTCTGCGCCGCCGCGGAACGTCACCGGCTTCTCCAACTTGTCGCCCTTCTTGGCGAGACCGATGTTGAAACCGGTGGCCGACGTGGAGCCTTTTACCGTGAAGCTGTGCGGATTATGGAGCACACCCTGAGTGGACTTGGGATCATCAGGATCCGAATCATGGTTTTCGGCTCGGAACGGCTTGTTATTGACCACGACGCCGCTGAAGGGCAAGAATTCGCAGAACTCCGCCACTACGTCCGTTCCCTTGAAGCCGTCCACAAACGCCTGGTCTTCGATATCGACCACCGCCACCACCGCATTCTTCAGACCTCCGTCCTTCCCGACTTCGATGGTCTTGAGGAAGCGTTTATCGCCGTCCATCAGGCTCTTGTTCGGATTCTTGGGACAGAACTTCGGATTCGGGAACTTGGAGAACAAAAACTCCTTCTGCTCCGCCTTCCCGGAATAGGTGACCTTCCCCGTGATCGTGCCTCCGGCAAACGAAGCGAGGGGCGCAGCCAAGAACGCCGCGGCCGCAACGCCGAATACCAATTTCTTTGCACCCTTCATGTCACTGCCTCCTTGTAATGTACATTAACTCAACGACTTCTTCGTCACCCACTCAACAAGAAGGGGCCGGTGACTATTGCCCTCTTCTAAATGGTCGTCTCACTGGGCATAGCGACGCGCACACCTACCTCCCGGCCTCTGAACGTCTGTGTATACTGGAATCTCACTCGCACTGTCAACTTGAAATCCGCCTCCGATGACACTTACGATTTCGCAGAATGGGACGATCGTTTTACATGGCCCACGATACGGGCGATCGCTCCTCCGGCCGTCGCCCGCACCGCGTCATCCTCATCGTGCAACGCCGCCTTCAGGATCGGCAAGACTTCCCATCCGCCGATTTGCCCGAGCGCCCTGGCGGCGGCAATACGAGGTCGGGGGATCGGATCTTTCAGCATCCCGGCGAGGAACTCGACACCGGCTTTCGTGTTGGGACCGTGCGCCCGTCCGACCGCCTTGGCGGCGGCGGAGCGGGTCCCTGGATCATTGTTCTGCGCCAACTCATACAGCTCGGCTCCGACGGTATCGAACGGCTCTCCGACCCGCAGCAACGCCGACACGACAGCGGCCTTGACCACAGGATTCGGATCGGCCAGCGCGTTCCTCAGCGCAGCCAGAGAATCTTTCACGCCCAATTCGCCCAAGCTGATCGCCGCCGATGTTTTGACCGCCGGGATCTTGTCCTCAAGCGCATGTTCCAATGCGGGAATTCCCTGCACCTTCCCGAGATCCCCCAAGGCTGAGGCGGCGGCACCCCGTACGGATGGTTGCGCATGGGTGATGGCCTCGAGAAGAATCGGCAGCCCACGCGCATCCTTGAGATCTCCGATCAAACGGAGTGCCGTGGCACGCTCTTCTGGATTTTGAGCCGAGGCGGCTTGACGCACCGTCTCCCACATCGCCGTCTGTCCCGTATGGTACAGGGCCCCGGCGGCAGCCAACCGCACGACCGGTTGTTCGTCTTTGAAAGCTTTCTCAAGCAGCGGGATCACGGAACGGTCGCCACTCTTTCCGAGCACTTTCAGCACGGCCGCCTTCACCAAACCGGCCTGGTCCTCAAGGGCATTGCGCAAGCGCGGCGAACGCCGTCCCGCGTCGAGTTTCCCCAAGGCTTCTGCAGCCAAGGCACGCACCAGGCCCGATCCATCGCTCAATCCGTCTTCCAGCGAGGGAATCGTCTCGGGAGAATCGACATCTTTGAGGGCCGTGTAGGCTGCGCCGCGCATTTGCTCCCGCATGTCTTTCACGAGGACGTAGACGAACCCCAACGCCACCTCTTTCAAGAGCGCCGGGTCGTCCTGTTTCAGGCCTTGCTCCAGCTGCTCATACTCGACCAGCGCCTCCTTCGGCTTGCCCAGATTGACCAACGAACGAATCTTCAGCCGCCTGGTCTCCGCCTGAAGGCCCTGCTCCTTGACCACCTGCTCGACGAGATCCAGCGCTTGTTGGTACTGCTTCTTGTCAAAGGCCGATTGAGCTTCCTTCACAGACGATGCCGAGACGGCAGGAGGCCAGAGGCCCAAGACTGTTCCCGACAGGACGGCCAACAGGGTCCACCAGCCCGCTTTCCACATCCGACGGCTCCCGCCCTTCAAGTGCATCGTATGTTTGGCCTGTCCTGCCACAGGACTATCCTCTTTCTTGCGTTCCAGATGCCGGAGCCCAGCGCCGATACCCCGCCGGTTCCTCAAAATAGTAATCTGGTTGGGGAGAAAACCGAATCCGTTGATATTCAACGGACCAATCGCGGTCCTGGCTCACCAATTTCAGCACCACCCCCGTCTCGCCATCGACCCACTCATAAAAACGTTCGTTGCGGCCATTGTAGTCCACCAGTACCTCATAGAGCTTGGACGTACGACCGATCGTGGTCGCATCACCTACCAGGGTCCGCGTCCGCTCTCCCGGGAGGCTCGGCTGAATCGGCAGGATTTCTTCGGGTTTGACAGGAACCGCAAGAATTTGTCGGCGCTGGGCAAGCAGAAACCATGACTCTCGTTTATCCAATCGAATGATTTCTATGCTGGAATAGCCGATCTCCGTCCTGACCGCATACTTATACTCCAGACGAATGCGGTCACCCTTGGCAAAGACCTGGGCTTCAAAGCGGCGCCCCTCCACCCGTTTCACCAACGACGCAGAGAACTCCGCCTGTGGGAGACTCGGTGAAACGGGCGGGTCGTCCTGGTGGGATCCGGCGTGACCAACGACCGACAGTCAGCGACAGACAACCTCCTAGAGCCCACGGCGGGAAACGAACCGGCACACGATTACTGTTGATGCTCCACCAACGGCTGAATCTCCACGGGGTGTCCAAGCGATTCGAGACCGAACCGTGGATTATCCATCACCTTGTAGGCCGTACGATTTCCCTTCGGAGCAGGAAGCGCGACCTGTTCCGTCGTCGTTCCGTCGGGAGCGATGGTGATGGTCCGCGTCACTCCCGGACCGGACTGCGGATGCCATACCACCATCTGATAGGTTCCGGGCGGCACATCCTCTATTTTGAATGCGCCCTGGTCGTCCGTCACCGCGTAGTAGGGATTGTTGACGGCCATGGCCCAGCTTTCCATGTACGCGTGAAAGCCACACTGCATGTAAAAGGTGCGTCGCCCCTTATTCAGGTAAATCGGCCCCACCAGGGACTTCCCCGGCGCATGGTTGTGAACCGCGTGGATATTGCCCCGTTGATGTTGATGGTTCAGAATCAGCGGCGTATTGAACAAGACCCGCGCCCCGGCCTCCGGCGACGTTTCATAGCCCTGAATGTCGTGCATAACTGGATCCATGTTCACCACTTCCACCGCATGTCCGTTCCGTACGATCGTCACCCAGGGTTGGAACAGGCAATCGCGCGCTTCGATGAGAGGCACCGACAGGTCGAATGGCTTGCCCCCGTCGACTCCTTCAAGAATCACGATGGCGTTCTTGAGCCCCCCGTCCGAATTCACGATGAAGTCCCTGAGGAGGCGCCAGCCTTTCCCGTTCGAAATCCTGCCGCAATAGGCCGGGTCCGGGAAGGTAATGAGGTTGAACCCCTTCGGCTCCGGGACCGCTCCGGCCAGCGTCACTTTTCCATCGAGAGTTCCGCCGTGCGGCACCTCGATGACTTCGTAGGCGCCGGCTGGGGGAAGGACCGGACAAAACAGAGCCAAGATCACCACCGCAATGGCAACGGCGCAAACCATACGGGCTTGATTCAGCATCATGGCGTCCCTCATGTTCTGTGACAGGTCCTTAGGGAATCTGGCGTTCTAACGTAGGACGGATGTCGACGACTTTCCCGAGTGACTCAGGCCCGTAATGCGGATTCTCCTCGATTTCATGTACGCTCCGACGCCCCTTCGGCGCTTCAAAGGCAAAATCGACCGCGGAAACACCGTTCTCCGAGACGACCACCTTCTTTTGCAGCATCACCCCGACCCCTGGATGCCAGGCCATCAGCGTGTATTCTCCCGGCGGCACATCGGTCAACGTGAACGTCCCCCCGTCCCCAGTCAGCGCATAGTAGGGATTATCGACCGCGAAGCCCCAGCTTTCCATGTAGGCATGGAAGCCGCATTGCATCACGAACATCCGCCGTCCCTTGGTCATGTGGATCACTTCCCTGACCGGCTGTCCGGCGAGATGCTCATGGCTGTCCGCATTCACCAGGCGCTTGTGGTGAGGATTCATCGGCAGCGGCGTGTTGAACAGCACGCGCGGCCCCAATTGAGACGTTTCATAGGCTTGGATATCGTGCATCACCGGGTCCATGTTCATGACCACCACCTCGGACCCGTCCTTGACGACCGTGACAAACGGAAGGAACCGGCAGTCACGCGCCTCGATGGTCAGCGGCTCGAACTTGAACGGCTTGCCCTTCGTCGCATCGGTCAACGCCACCACGACATCTTTCAGCCCCTTGCCCGCATTCATGGAAAATTCGTCGAGAATTCGCCAGCCCGTGCCGGTCGAGATGCGGCCGCAATAGACAGGGTCCGGGAACGTGATCAAGTTATATCCCTTGGGAGTGGGTTTCCCCCCCGTCATCGTAACGATGCCGGTAATACTCCCTCCATTCGTGACTGTGATCTCGTCGTACGCCCACGACGGAGACCAGCAGGCACCGACGGCGCACAACAGGGCGAAGCCGACCATTCGCATGTCATCCCTCCAACAATGAACTGGTTATCGATAGGAGCCAGTCGATACGAATTCTCGATGCAATTTTTTCATCATACACAATCAAGGCCCCATAACAAAAGGGGGGAGCCTGGATAGGCTCCCCCCTTCTCTCACGTGTCGAGAGATGCGTCCGGTTACTTTGCCGCGACAGGAATCGCTTGCACAGCCGGCCGCTCAACCTCGGCACTCTTGGTGCCCGCGCTGGCTCCGCTCAAGGGCAGCAACCGAGTATCACCGGACGGTAACACACGGAGATACCCCCACTGACCGGACTGGGAGTACGGCAACCGTTGATTGCTATACACATAGTCGCCGGGCAACCGATAGATCCCACCCGCGGACGGGAGGTATGCATCGAGCACCTCGGAACCGGAATACTCCACGACGCTGATCTGATCGGCGCCGCGCATGAACGGCTCGATCGGCCATTCATGCTTCTCGACGCTGAACATGCCGTTCTGCTCGTTGCTGACACCCAGCACATGGATGCGCACCGGATCACCCGCATGCGCCTCGATGATCGGGGTCGCCGGATCTTCCGGCTTGTCCGCCTTGCAAGGCTGGAACACCTTGCCGAGCGAGCAACCCTGTTCTTCGCGGAACTTGTACGGTTCCGACCGGTAGTTGACGCCGGTCAAGCCCGCCACGTTCTGGACGTACGGCATGAAACTCGTGCCGATGATGTTGTCTTCATCCTGGAAGAACAACGCCACGTCGCGATAGTTCGCACGCATTTCATTGCCCGGCACCGAGCGGTCGATGATGACGTCGGCGATCCAGGAATTCTTATTGGACAGATCCGCGCCGGTCTTGGGATCGCGATACTTCGACCCCTTCGGACCGACCACGACGGCGCCGAACAACCCGTTCCGCGGATTGGTCATGACATTGCCCCAATCCCACACCAAGGAGGTCGTCTCGCCGTTGAAGGGATCCGCATAGTAGGTATATTCGCGCTCGCCGCCCGGAGCGACCGTCTGGTCACCCGGGTTGTTCCCCACGTTCGCGCCCATGGAATCCTTCGGATCGAAGGCCAAGCCGATCGCGGAGAAGGAAGCCTTGCTGTCCTTCATCTTGTTCTTCAGATGCACCTTGACGCAGTCACCGCTGTTCACGCGCAGCGTCAGCGGCATCGGCTGTGCGCCGCCCGCCACCTTCGCCGTGTCCTCCTCCAAAGCATAGATCTTCGCTTCGGAATTGGTCGTGAGGATCTTGCGCTCAAAGTCCACTTCGATTTCGTCCGGTGCCTTCGCGTTGAACTTCATTCCCGGGAAGTCCATCGCGACGACGTTGAAATGCTTGACCGGCGCGTCGGCGGGACACACCGGCAGCGCCTTCGGCATTTCACCCTTGTTCGAGAAGCCGGCGGGCAACTTCTTCAGGTCCGCCTGCTCCTTGTCCAACACGCGGATGATTCCCCAACCGCCCTCGGAGAATTTCGAGGATCGGCCGTTGAAATGGATGTAGTCGCCGGGCAAATGCCGTGACCCACCCGCTTCTGGAACCACGAGGTCATACCGTTCCGCAATGCCGATATGGATCGAGTTCTTCCGATTCGCATCCGAGGCATACCGCTCCGTCCAGAACGTATGGCCGGACAGGGTCCAGACCATCGATTCGTTCATGAGCGTGTGCAACAGACGGAACACCATCGTGTCGCCGACATAGGCACGAAGCGTCGGCGTATAGGGATCTCCATGGACCTGGCTGCTGAAGACCTGCGACACGTCGGGATTGGTCGCCAACCGCTGCGCGATCGGGGCCGCCCTGAAGTTCAAGCCGCTGCCGGTGGTATGGGTTCCACCGTTCAAGAACGGCATCGGCGTCATGTAGATCTTCTCCGGCATGGCGAAGGACACGGTCTTACCTGCCTCGAGCGCCACTTCGATCGGCTGCCCGGGAGGATTTCCGGCCGTCACGATATTGACGGTGTGCGGCACGGTATCGTGCACCTGCACCATCAGCTCGCGGAAGCTGTTGTTCACGCCATGGCCCACCGGCTCATTGGTGTGAATGTCCGCGATCGGCCCGCTCCAGACCAGCTTTCCGGTCTTTGGATCATGATAGGTCGATCCGACCGGCTCGGCGATGAAGGTCCCGAATCCGCCGTGCGGCCAGGTGGTCGCACCGAACGCGTGGTCATGCCAGAACACCGTTCCCACGTCCGCATCGACCCAGAACCGTTGCCGCACGAACTCCACGGTCACGATGTCGTTGACCGGGTGATCATGCTTTAGGCCCTTGGCCAGGGTGATCGTATTGCCGTTGATCGCCTTGATGCGGGAAATTTCATTCCCCTTCACATTGTCGGCTCCGACGAGGAGCAACGTTCCGACATGGAACTGCTTGGCATTCTTTACCGTGATCGTCGTCGCGCCCTTCTTGGCGGCGGCGGTGAACACCGTGTTCATCGGGACCGGCAGTCCCTTCGGGTTCTTCTTTTCCAGCATCGTGAACGGACGCACCGACTGTTCATAGGAGAAGCCGGTGATCACGCCGTCCGACGCCTGGTTGTCGAACTGCAGGAAATGCCAGTGGGTGTTGATCTTCGACGACTGGAAATTCGTGTAGTCGTCGTCGTCCCACTCGCTCGTCAACATCCAATCCACGCAATCGTAGATGTTGCCGCGAACGACCAACGGATACTTCAGATCGTCGTTCTTCCGGATGTCCGCTTCTTCCTCATGCAACACATAGATCAAGCCGTTCGGATCGATCACCGGCGGTTCCTTGCCGGTCTTCTTGGCAATGGTGATCGGAAGCTTGATGAAGTGGACGTTGTAGCTCTTCCGTCCGGCATTCACCGGGCAGAGGCTCCAGTTGCCGTTTTCACCGGGCAGGGACTGATCGACACTCTCCTCGCCGTTGGCATCCCGGCGGATCATCTCCAGCCAAGGCGCGCCCACGTGGTTCGGGGAGAACATCGCGCGCTTCCCGAAGTGCGGGGTGAGGTGCGGCCAGGCGACCTTGCCGGTCAACGGCTCGAACGTGATCGGGTGCCGTTTACCCGGATGGGTCGATTTGTATTTGGGATTGTCGATGGTGCTCTCCGGCTCGCTCAATGCACGGGTCCCTTCCCAAGCCCAGTCCAGCACCGTGGCATCGTACGACACAATCTGACCCTTTTCGTCGTTCTTGTGTCCCGGCTTGCCCATCGTCGGGAGCTGCATTTCGACCCAATCCTTGATCGTGATCGTGGCAGGATTGGACTTCCAATCGCTCTTGCCCTTCTCGACGATCTTGAAGGCCTTGCCGAACCAATCGACGGTCTGACCGACTAGCTTGTCCGACGTGATCGGGGCCTTGATGCGCCCCTTTCGATCGGGCAATTCACGCAGATCCGGCATGACGTCGTTCCGCATGTCGCCCTGCTGAAGCGTGTTATAGACACGCCAATACCCCCACATGCCCGCCACATAATGGTGCGCGACGTGGCAATGGAAGAGGAAGTCACCGGCCAACTGCTGGCACAGACCGGAACCGCACTCGGTCTCCAGGTCCAACGCTTCCGACGGCCCGATCACTTCCACATCGACCCGGTCCGTCTTGGCACGGATCACGGGATACTTGACCGGCCCATTCACTGCGGTCGTCCAGAGGTTCATGTCATCGATGGCGCGCGGGCTGCGCGGCCAACGAATGGTGCCGCCATGGGGATGGTGGCTGTGGAACACTTCCGATCCGCCATGGACCAGACGGAACTTGGCCGGATCGCCCATGTAGGAACGCGGAATCGTCGGGGACGGATCGCCGAAGGTGTAGGAACTGTACCCCATCGACTCGTCCTCGAAGCCGAAGTACTCGTGCTGCACGTGCATGTTGTTGATTCCGAACGGCTCGCTGCGATAGTTGATCGCACGGCCGCCTGGACGATAGGCGTCCGTCAAGGGATCGCGCTGCGGCAGGAAGTCTCCCTTCTTGTTGACGGGGCGGAAGGCTTCGTCGCCGACTTCGTGATAGTACAGGACGAATTCACGGAAATCCGGACCGGTCCCGTTCTTGATGATGACCTGCCAGCCGCTCGTGGCCGGCGTTGGATCACCGTTCCCCAACGGCTCCAGATACTCGGAGCCGCGCGGCTCGACGACGAAGGACCCGAAGAGGCCCATCACGGTCAATTCGCGGTCATTGGCGAAGGTGTGGAATTGCCGCACCCCTTCCTGCGTGGTGGGGTGGATATACCATTCGAACTCGCCGCTCTTCTCCTTCGCGACGATCGAATCGGGATTCGTCGTGGCGGCCGACGCTCCGGTCGCGCTCACGACCATGCTGGAACCGTGGATGTGCAGGCTGACGTCTTCACCGCCCTCCAACTTGTTGGACAGCTTGATCTTGACGCAATCGCCCTGGTTGCCGCGGATCGTCAGCGGCTGAATCCACTGGGCCTGCACGCCGGGAATGACCGCACCGGGATCGAACCCTTCCTTCTCGCGCGCTTCCCGGTTCTTGGTTTCTTCCGCCCGCACCTTGTCGAGATTTTCATCCAGCGTGTACATGTAACCGGGATAGAAGTCGAGCCATTGATTGAGCGTAATCTCGACATTGATCGCGGACACATTGTACTGCTTCACCGGAGCGGTGGCCGGACACTTGCCGCCGCCGTTCAGGGCCACGGGCTCCACCCGGGGATCCGACATCAAGAGCATGTCCTGACCTCCTGCTCCATACTGGTGCATCATGGTCTGGGTATTGAACATGCCCGTATTGACCTGCTGCACCTGCGGATCCTGAGCCAGATGGTCCATGATGCGCTGATGCTGTTGCTCGACCATCGCGGAACGCTCCGGCTTTCCCGCCATCGCATCCTCGACGATCGTCTGTCCCTTCAACTGCTCCGCCCACGACGGAAGTTGATGGGACATCGCCGTCTGTTGCGCCGCCGCATGATCCGCATGCGACTGATTCTCAGCCGAAGCGGCCAGCGGCAGACACACGAGCGCACCGCCGGCGATGACACCGAGGGTGCGCGATGTGACACGTGATAACCAACGATAATCCATGGACCGGCCTCCTTGGATAGAGTTGAGAGAAAGGATTGATGAGAACGTGATAAGCGTGAACACTCAGACCATACAAGACCTCGACAGATGCTGAATCGTTCTATCGGCAATCCCGCGTCGCAGCGGACGCAGTGCGCTCTATAAGGAAAACAGGGGCCGAAGAGTACTGAAGTCTTGCTGCTCTGTCAACCCCCTTGGCACCTTTCATGCGATCCGCCGCGAAGTCCGTCGCGATCGTGGAGCGGGTCGCCTGACTCACTCTCCCGCGGGAAAGCGCGAGTGACGGTCACGTCTCCGCTGCCGGTCGCAGGCCGCCCTCCATTGTCTCCGTTCTGCAACTTCAGGCATAATGACCCATGATCTTGAAACGCTGGCTGGTTGGCCTGCCACTCAAGACGAAGCAAGCCGCTCACGAACGCCTCTCTAAGCGACTCGCCCTAGCCGTCTTTTCCTCCGATGCCCTTTCCTCGGTGGCCTATGCCACGGAGGAAATTCTGCTCGTCCTGATCCTGGCCGGCACCGCCATGGTGGGGTACTCCATCCCGCTGAGCCTCTCCATTATCGGCTTGCTGGCGATTCTGACGATGTCCTATCGGCAGATTATCTTTGAATATCCGGAAGGTGGAGGCGCGTACATCGTCGGCAAGTCGAATCTCGGCGAATGGCCGGGGCTGATCGCCGCTGCCGCCCTCATGATCGACTATGTGCTCACGGTCGCGGTCAGCGTTGCGGCAGGCATGGCCGCGATCACCTCCGCCTTCCCGACCCTCCTCCCCCATCGAGAGACACTCTGCCTCGTCGCCATCCTGTTGGTACTCGTCGTCAACTTGCGCGGCGTCCGGGAATCAGGGCAATTTTTCGCCGTGCCGACCTACATTTTCATCGGCGCCATCGCAGCGATGCTCGGCGTCGGCGTCGTGCAGATTCTCTTCGGCCATGCCACCCGCGTCGAACCGCCGCCCGGCCTCGCCGCCACGGAACCGTTGACCCTGTTCCTGCTGCTCCGCGCCTTTTCCTCCGGCTGCACCGCCCTCACCGGGGTCGAAGTCATTTCAAACGGCGTGTCCGCGTTCAAACCCCCTGAGCCGAAGAACGCCGCACTGACCATGATCGGCATGGCGGCGATTCTCGGCGCACTCTTCATCGGCATCAGCGGCATGGCCTACTATTTCGGCATCGTGCCCAAGGAGGATGAAACCGTCGTCTCCCAGATCGCGCGCGCGATCTTCGGAACCGGCCCCCTGTACTTTCTCGTGCAGGGTTCCACGATGCTCATTTTGATCCTGGCGGCCAACAGCAGTTTCAACGGCTTTCCACGGCTGGCCTCGATCTTGGCTCGCGACAGCTACATGCCGCACCAGATGTCCATGATGGGGGACCGGCTGGTCTTCTCGAACGGCGTGATCATCCTGGGCGTCTTCTCCTGCCTGTTGATCATCCTGTTCCACGGCGACACCCATGCCCTCATTCCCCTCTATGCCGTGGGCGTGTTCCTTTCCTTCACCATCTCGCAGGCCGGCATGGTCAAACGCTGGCTGGTCAAGAAGGGACCCCATTGGGAAAAGAAACTGCTCGTCAATGGGATCGGCGCCGTCACGACCGCCATCGCCACCTTGATCATCGCGAGCACGAAATTTACCCACGGGGCCTGGATCGTCATCGTCCTCATCCCCCTGCTGATCATGCTCTTCCGCGCCATCCGTTCCCACTATAAGGCCGTGTCCGAACAGGTCGCGCTCGCGCGGGGCCATCGCCCCCCGCTGCCCCGGCGCAATATCGTCGTGCTCCCGATCAGCGGGGTCAATCGCGCCGTCATTCGCGCGGTGGACTATGCCCGGAGCCGTTCCGGAGACATTCGCGCCGTCCTCGTGGATGTGGATCCGGAAGAAACCGCCCGGGTGGAAATTCAATGGGCCCAGTGGGGCTGCGGCGTCCCCTTGACGGTACTGCCTTCACCCTATCGCTCCATTTTGAGTTCGCTGTTGGAGTACATCGAACAGTTGCTGCAGAAAGACCAGGAATGTTGGGTCACGGTCGTGATTCCTGAGATCCTCCCGGCTCGCTGGTGGCAAAACATCCTCCATAATCAACGGGCGCTCATGCTCAAGGGCGCCCTCCTGTTCAAGGACCGTGTCATCCTCACCGATGTGCCCTATCACCTGACGAGGTAATGATGCCAATGAAACAGTTCAAAGGAAAAAGTAACAAGTTTGGACTCACCTTTTGTCTGATGACTTTTGCCTTTTTACTTTGCCTGCCTGTCAGGCAGGCGCACGCCTTTCGAATCCTGTCTCCCGCTGACGGTGCGACCCTGACGTCGGGCCAAACGGTCCCCGCCGCAGTCGAAGCCGACCGGGAAGCGGGCCTCGTCGAGGTGCGTTACTACTGGTATCCCGAGCAGACCGAAGCCCTCGTGGAACAGGGGGAAGAGCGGACGGGCAAGCCCTCGGAGAGCTACATGGCGACCGAAAAATACTGGCAGAAAGACAGCATCACCGGGGCTCCCGTGGTGGCCTTGCCGGCCTTGACCTCCACCGTGGACCGCCAGCCGCCCTATGGCGGCACCTTACCGATTCCATCGGATGCCATCGGACGCATGCGCCTGTTGGCCGTCGCCGATATTTCGCAGGGCCGCCTGGGCCGCAAGACCGTCTTCGACGAAGTCTTCGTCACGGTCCAACCGGCCGCCGATCTGCTCTCCATCGACTTCGAAACCGAGAAGCCGCTGCAACTCGGACGGTCGGGGCAGTCCTCCGCCTACGGCCACGTCGATTCGCTCGGCAAGATCTTCGAACTCCCGGTGGTCGGGGAATTCGCCGACGGCGTCATCCGTCCCCTGTCGTCGCCGAGCACCGGCACGAGTTACACCTCCGGTGACGAGCGCATCATCAAGATCCTGCCCGACGGCCTGTTGCAGATCGTGGGCAACGGCAAGACCACGCTCACCGTCGCCAATCGCGGCAAACAGGCCACGCTCGACCTGCGGGTTGAAGTCAACCCGGAGCCGAACGAACCTCCCATTGCGAATGCCGGCACAGCCAAGACGGTCAAGGCTGGGACGAAGGTACGGTTGAGCGGGTTGCAGAGTCGCGACCCGGAAGGCGAGGCGTTATTCTATGCCTGGAGTCAAGTGCGCGGCAGCAAGGTGGCGATGCTCGACGTCAATATGCCAGAACCGTCGTTTACCGCGCCCTATGTCTCGGAGAAACGCACCTATCGTTTCAAGCTGCGCGTGACCGATAAGAAAGGGGCGGACAGTGTGCCGGCCTATGTGGACGTGACCGTCGAACCTTAAGCCAGGCTGCTGAAAACAACCTCCAACTGCGTTGTCGGTCGCGTTCCCTCCTCACATACCCTCACCGCGTATGCTCCGGGGGTCCGCTCCCTGCCGCCTTGTTGGAGGCCGTTTTGAGCAGCCCACTCACTAAGGTATAGCATCAGCGCCAGAGCTATCATGCCAAATCGTAATCCCATTCCTCCAGAACATCCGCCACTCCGAGGCTCTACCGTTCCAAACCTCTATGGGTTTGAAGACGAAACAGGAACTCCAATTGTAGGGGGTGCGGCCATAATCCCACTACTTGAGTTGATTGAAGGCCGCGAGTATCGACGCATCGGAACTGGTTTCTTCATAACAAGCTCCGGGGTATTTGCCACTGCTAAGCATGTGCTGCTATCAGCCCACGAATGCGGCCGTCCCATATTCACTTGGCAGTTTATTCCTCCTAATCAATGGCATATTCGGCCGGTTCTCCAGTTTTCCTACCACGATACTGCCGATGTAGCGATTGGTGTATCCTGCCCCTCCGTTCACGAAGAGACCGGAGAATCTTTACTTGACGTACGCGTACGCCTCACTACAAGACTGCATATTGCTGGTGATCTTGTAGCTACCTATGCGTATCCAAGCACGATCATCCAAGCAACAGGGGAAGGTCAGATTCTCTCGTTTAATCCTGAATTTTATGAGGGACGAATCGTTGAGTATTTCCCGAACGGGAGGGACAGTGTGATGCTACCGGGCCCTTGCTATCAAACTGATATGGTCATCCACCATGGTGCTAGCGGTGGTCCGGTCGCAGGTCCTTCTGGAAGAGTCTTCGGGATAAACTCGACAGGCTTTGACGGAACGGATGTTTTTTACATTTCACGTATCGACGAGCTCTTCTCTTTAGAAATCGCTACAGACGAGAGTGACAGGGTTACCATTCAGCAACTTGTAAATGAGGGCGTCGTAACAGTAGATCCATAACTATGACGCCTTCACGTTTTGTTCAACCGCACCGACCCCTGGATCACGCGGGCGTGGCGGAGTTCTTCGACCTGGCGATGGGGATTACTTTCGTTTGCCGATGTGGGCCCGAAGCCACAGCGTCAATGCGTCCTTGCTCAATCCCCCCGCTGCAACCTGGCGAGTCACGACTTCCAGCGCCTGAGGAGCGGGCAATGTCTCAACGCCGTTGACATAAAGGAACACCAGCGCCGCCAGCACTGCAGTCCGTTTATTCCCGTCTACGAAAGGATGGTTTTGAGCGATGTGGAAGAGATATGCGGCGGCCATGGCAGGGAGGTCCTCGTGCAGAAACGTGCCGCCGAACTGCTGACGAGGCATCGCAACAGCCGCGTCCAACAAACCATGGTCTCGTACCCCTGGCGAGCCTCCGTCGATTCCAATCGTATCGGCATGGAGAAACAGCACATCCTCCACTGCGAGAAAGATGGCCTCTCTCATCGGCTAATCCGCCAGCCGCTTCAGCATCGGCCCGTAGCGTTTGCGCAATTCTTTGACGGCGACTTTCATGCGCTCAGGGCCAACTCCCACGTTTGCAGGGGTGACGACCAGCGCGTTTCCATTCACCGTCACCTGGAGCGGCGTCTCTTCCGTGATACCGAGCGCTTCCATCATCGGCTTTTCGATGACCAGGGCCATGCTATTTCCATGTCGCTTCAACGTTTTAATCACGGCGCACCTCCCGTATGAACAATGTTAGAACATGCCAGACTGGTTGTCCAGCGGGAGACTTCGCCAAGCTCGGCAGAAGGTGTGAAGTATACGAACGCAGCCGCATGGCCAGAACCAGAACCGAGGGCACTCACGGCCCATCAACGCAACGATCTTCCGTACGATGCCCCATGCCGGCTACGAGGCTGGTTAGCTACCGTAGCTGGCCTTGCGAAAGACACCCAGCGAAAATATTCAGTCATGGTTGAGCGGTTCCGCTTCAGGGCACATCGTATCCAACAAGATACGCGGCGTATCTTGTTGGATACGATGGATAGAGATTGCCGGATTGCTACAATCTCCTCAACACCATGAACAGGCGCCGGCAAAGGGACTGCATGACGCTCCCACCTTCACTGTGCCGATTTTCCACCTACACAACTGTGCTACTATTCGGCGCAGTTCTTGCTGAGCATCTACCGGCACGGCCAACAAAGGAGGGTTCTCGTGGCACTGATTCAACAAGACCTCGTTCCCGGCAGTGGAGACCAGCTCCTCACCTACGATACCGACACCAACCTGCAATGGTTGAACCTCACGGCGACCGCCGGCCGCTCGTACAACGAAGTCATGGGTGGGTTCGGCGGATTCACGACCACCCACGGTTTTCACTATGCCGACGGCGCGCAGATCAGCGACCTGCGCCTCCACGCCGGCATTACGAAGGGACTGACGGAACCGGCCCTCACGCCCTCTCCGAACGACGCCAAGAATCACCAGGGGATTCAAACCCTGCAAGACCTCATGAACGGCAAGACGTTTCACGCCTCGACGTCCGTGGTGAATACCCGCGGCATCATGAAACCGCCTGCGCCCCCACCGAATGTCTCGGCGGCGATCCTGGGCACCATCAGGCTCTTCCTCAGCCTCCTAAATGTCAGCGGTTCGCATACGGAAAGCGAAGGACCCACGGCCAATCCTCAGGTGGGTGATCCGGAGATCGGTTCCTACCTGGTCAGGGTCAAACCGGCCGCCAGCGCAAGAAAGCCCGCGGCGAAGCGGAAAGCCTCAGCAGACAAGAAACCTCAAAAGGGCGTGAAGGCCAAGAAGGCCGGCAAGAGACGTTAGGTCGCGGTCATTTCCCTTCACTGACTCACATCAGGCCATAAGTCTGTCTGGCGCAGGCCAGTTCGGCACGGTGGCGGCGAAGGGCCGGTCCGAACGACGACCGGCTCACCTCCGTTTCATGCATCCGCATCCGTCCTTCGACCTTCGCCAGCACCTCAGCCAATTGCCCCACCACCTGCCTACCCATGGGAGTCAACCATTTCAGATTTCCACCGGCGTAGTCGAGATCCTGCAGGGAATAGCGGACCGAGTCGATTTCTTCGAGACAACGGTACTGGGCGCGCCGGAGATCGCGCGGGCTGAGACCGGCCTTTCGCCACCGCGCCTGCGCCGTTCGACTGTCGCCCCATGCAGACAATCGCTCGAACAGCAACGCCCCCATGGTGAACGTGAAGGTCGCATGGAGAATGCCCCTCAGCGGCCGCAGGCTGCGCCGCCAGGGCGAATAGAAGATCTCCTGGTTGTGATCGTGCCGGTACAGTACATCCTTCCGCAGCAGCAAATTGAGGTGGTGGTGGCTGTTCTCATGGATGAGGTCATCGATCAGATCGAGCCGGTCGCGGTCGAAGCAATTGATGACGGACAGGCCGGGACGGTGCCGATAGCTGAAGCTCACCACCCCGGAGGCCTTGAGCGGAACGATCCGCGAGGTCAGCAGCGCCAGGAGCCGATCGCCCTCCGGCCATGCAGCGGCAATGACGGCCAGGGCGCGCTGCATCCTTGTCGCGACCTCCGGCTTCGTCTGCCGCACCGCCACCGGAGTCTTGTCCTTTCCATAGACCAGGGTCGGCCCGAGGTGAAGCGTTCCATATCGGGTCTCCCGCAGACAGAGCGGTTCCAGGCGACGCCAATGCCACAACTCCCGATCGCCGTACTCGACCATCCTGTGGGTCTGTCCACCGACCAGCAGGTCGATGCCTGATTCCTTGATCAGGAACTTCGCCTGCCCCGCCGTTTGTTTGAGCACGGCTCGAACAAGGTGAGGCGCCTGGTAGGACAAACCGGCTGTTCCCACCGAGCAAACATACGGCAGTTCGACCCGTTCAACATTTGCATTCAGGTCGCAAGGCACAAGCCAGGCCTTCCTCCGCTCTGTCGCCACCCACTCACAGGCCTGCCGCGGGGCAAGACAGAGGGATTCCTGTGTCACTTCCCGCGCCAACCGGCGGCAAAGTCCGCTGAGGCGTGACAGGAGCAGACGAGGTTCGGGCGTGCCATTGGGAAACAGTTCGTCGGCATATCCATGTTCATAGAACTTCTCCTTGAACTCCGCCTGGAGTTGCTCGGCGATGTTTCGACGAGATCGCTCTTGCCGCACCTGAACCAGCAGATCGACGAAGTACAGCAGATCATTCAACGATTCGATCCAGCCGACGACTTTCCAATGGGCGTAGTCGGCCGGTGCCAACGAGCGCTCGATCGTGCGAAACCACTCGACCGGCAACCCAAAGGCCCCGGCGGCTTCCACATAGTTCCGCTCAAAATCTCCACACAGATCTCTCAGCAACCCCCGCATGGACCGGCGAAACTCCGCCATCAGCCGGTCGAGAACTCGCGCATCGAGCAATGTCATCGTCCTATATCCTTTCCGGCGCAACAGACGCGTGCGCACTGTACGCGACTGCCCTGCGGCTGACAAGGCAGCGAGCAGCAGGGTGATAGAACGACCTACTTGAGTAAGCGATCAACAGTGGGGCCGAGAAGAAGGCTGGAGGATCGCGTCACATATTTGCTAGGCTATGGAAGAAAGTGAGAGCAGGGGTCGTGACGGAGCGGGTGAACCTGGCCGGAGGATCGTCCGCGACGATGTCCGTCTTCTGCAGGTGGGCCCCGCGCAGCCGGTACACCGGCTGCGCGGGGCCATGCCTAGGCCGTCAATTTGATGAGATCGAAAAGAACCGGCTTCTCCGGAGAGGCCGCAGCGACCGGACGGAGATGCCAGTGCTGAACCATCCGATGCCGCTGGATCAGCGTATCCACGATGTTGCCGCAGCTCACACATCGATACCCGCGCAGCCACATGGGATGGTAACTCTCCTCAAGGTCGATCAGATCGTCCGAGACCATCAGCCCTTCACATCGCGTGCATGTCATGGAGTGCCTCCCTTTCCCTGTGGCCGACTCACCAGTCGCCTGGGTCTGGGAATAAGCAATGTAGATGCCACCGATGCGCCGATGCGGTTCCCTTGCATTGCCTCGGCATGAACGGGAACCGAACTACATCCTCTCGCGGCAAATTGACCTGCTGTGTCCTTCTTGGTCTCATGGGACAAAAATGGGTACAATCGCCTATCTCTGCTGAAAATCAGCCTGGCCGTGGCCAACAGACCGAATCCTAGTGCCGGGCTCTTCCAACCGACTGAGGGCGGCGGGCTCACATGTCTCTCCCTGCGACAGAAATTGGTTCCATTGTTCAGGAACTGGCCCCGGCCCTGGCCGAAGGCTGGATACAGAAGATCTTCCAGCCGCTTCCCGATGCCGTGCTCTTCGAGGTTCGCGTCCCCGGCCATACCCGTCGGCTGCTCTGTTCCGTCCACGACGAGACCGCCAGGCTGCACTTTGTACGCCGAAGCCTTGCCAATCCACCGACCCCACCCTCTTTCTGCCAATTGTTACGGGCGAGGATACAAGGCGCGCGCATCGATGGGATCCGACATGTGACAGGCGACCGGATCGTTCGTCTAGACCTCACGAGTCGTGACGGTCCGGTTTCTCTGGTTGCGGAACTGTTCGGCCGAAAAGCCGACCTGCTGTTTCTCGACGGAGAAGAGCTGGTGCTCGCCACGCTTCGCCACAACAAAGAACGGATCGGCCAGTTGTATCGTGCGCCGACTCCGGCACCAGGACGGTCGGCCCCCAAGGACCTGGCTGTCATTCCAGCGGAGGCCCCCTCCGACGCCGATCCCTTTCCCCTCTCGGCCAAGTTGGAGGACCTGTACCGTGAGCGCGAAGCGGAACGGTCTCACCTGACACAACTCCGGGAACGGGAATCGGTCTTGAGGAAAACCCTCAAGAAACACCTTCGCCGCATGGAAGCGCTCCGCCGAGACCTCGAACAGGCCGGACGATACGCACCCTATGCACGGTACGGTGAACTGTTGAAGGCCAATCTCGGATCGCTGAAGAGGGGACTCACGACCGTGACGGTGGTGGATTATTACGACGATCGGCTTCCCGAATTGACGATTCCGCTCGACCCCATGAAAACACCCCAGGCCAATATGGATGCCTACTTCGCTAAGCATCGAAAGTTCGTGACGGCCCAACGTGAGGTGACGCCCCGCCTCGCGGCGATCGAGACGGAAGCTCGGCAGGTCCAGGCAGAACTCGATGCCATCAAGAACGGAACCTGGCAGGCGCCGGCCGGCGAAGGACGGACCGTCCCACGATCGCCGGGACGCACCGACCGCCGGAGGGCGCCAGTGGATGAACGACGCGGTCCGTTTCGGCGCTTCGTTTCATCGGACGGCCATCACATTTTCGTCGGACGCAACGCCCGCGAGAACGACGACCTGACGTTCGGCCTCGCCAAGAGCGAGGACCTCTGGCTGCATGCCCATGCGGTTCCCGGCTCCCATGTCGTCGTCCGGCTGGAGAAAGGAACCGAACCGCCGCCGGACACGTTGAAAGACGCCGCGACCTTGGCCTTGCTCTATAGTGACTTGAAAAAAAGCGGCAAGGGCGAGGTCATCTACACGCGCCGAAAATGGGTTCGGAAGTCAAAGGGCCAAGCTCCCGGAGCCGTGACGGTCACGCAGGAAAAGGCCCTGTACGTCACGCTCGACCGGCGTCGCCTCGACGCCCTCAAGGAACGTTCCCATGGGAAAGGATAATCCAAGCTCGTCAAACCATGTCGGAGGCGCGACATGGGGTCGGGCGCTTGGCCATCGACAACCACAACATGGTATGGTTTTCCCACGCACGCACCATTCGATCTCGCCGCCGCTGTCGCCCCAGGACTGCGGCGATTCGCTGCCCGCTCAGGAGGCCGAAGCTGCCGCATGAACTACGTCGCGCTCAGGATGCTCTTCGGGGACCGCGCGAAGTACCTCATGCTCCTCTGCGGCTTGACCTTTGCCGTCATGTTGATTGTCCAGCAAGGCTCCATCTTCTGGGGGCTCATGATCTGGTCCCAATCGAGCATCAGCAATGTCAATGTGCCGATTTGGGTGACCGATCCCGGAATCTCCCAGGTCGATGAGGTCAAGCCGATCGCCGACACCACGGTGGACCGTGTCCGCAGCATCCCTGGTGTGGAATGGGCCGTCCCCCTCTATAAGGGCCTCTTACGGGCCAGGCTGTCGAACGGAGAGTACCACCAGATCACCTTGACCGGACTCGACAGCGCCACCTTGATCGGCCGCCCCACTGAAGTCTTGGCCGGGCGTTTCGAAGACCTGCGCCAGCCCGATGCCGTCGCCGTGGACCAGTGGGCCGTGGAGAGAATGGGAGGGCCGGAGGTCATCAAGATCGGTACGGTCTTCGAACTCAACGACAAGCTGGCCCGCGTCGTGGCCATCGCGAAGATTCAGAAGACCTTCACCAATATCCCGGTGGTCTACACCACCTACGAACGCGCCTTGCGTTATGTGCCGAGGGAACGGCGGACCCTCTCCTACGTCCTTGCCAAGGCCAAGGACGATGCGCCGATCGAGGAGGTCATTCAGCGCATCCGCAACCAGACCGGGCTCGGGGCCTTCACCAGCGAAGCCTTCGGTTGGAAAACCATCGGTTGGGTGCTCAAGAACACAGGGATCGGGATCAACTTCGGCACCACGATCCTGCTCGGTTTCGTCGTCGGCATGGCCATCGCGGGGCAAACGTTCTACCTCTTCACGGTCGAGAACCTCAGGCAGTTCGGCGCGTTGAAGGCGATGGGGGCCTCCACGGCGACATTGGCGCGCATGATTCTGCTGCAGGCCTTCACCGTGGGCCTCACAGGCTATGGGGTGGGCATCGGCCTGGCCACAGGCTTCGGACTGTTGACCGCCCAGGAAGGCCAGCTGCCGTTCGTCGAAACCTGGCCGTTGCTCCTGCTGGTCCTGGTCGCCCTGCTCATGATCTGTAGCCTGTCCGCCCTGATCAGCATCATTAAACTGGCCCGGCTTGAACCGGCCATCGTCTTTCGCTGAGGCCTATGAACGGTCCTTCACAGCCACAGGATCATGCGCAGGAGCCAGGCCTGCAGCAAGTCTCCGTCGCCGTCCAGGTCCGGGGGCTCGTGAAGTCGTTCGGCAGCGGCGACACTGCGGTGACGGTCCTCAAGGGCATCGACCTCGACGTCTATTTCGGCGAGTTGTTGCTCCTCGTCGGGGAGTCGGGAGGAGGAAAGACCACGTTGTTGTCCGCGATCGCCGGTATCCTGGATGTCGATGCGGGCGACCTCGCGGTCTTGGGAGCGTCCCTCACGACGATGTCGACCGGCACGAGGACCAGCTTCCGTGGACGAACGATGGGATTCATCTACCAACAGTTCAACCTTCTACCCGCCCTGACTGCCGCGGAGAATGTCGCCATTCCGCTGCTGATCCAGGGGATGGGCAAAAACGAAGCCCTCGCCAGGGCACGACGGATGCTCGAACGGGTCGGTCTGACCGATCGGACGGAGTTTCTCCCGAAGAACCTTTCCGGCGGCCAACAGCAACGGGTGGCCGTCGCCCGGGCGCTGGTCAATGAACCGCAACTCCTCGTGTGCGACGAACCGACCGCCGCCCTCGACGGACCCAACGGCCAAAAGATCATGGAGCTGATTCGAGACGTGGGACGGGCCTCCGACCGTTGCGTGATCGTCGTCACCCACGACAGTCGCATTTTCAAGTTCGGCGACCGGATGGCGGAGTTGACCGACGGGCGCATCGTCGGCATTCACCCGATTCAGAAAGAGGCCAACGCATGACGATTCTCAATCGGGTCAGCGTCTGGCTCGCCGTTGCCGGAGCGGCGCTGGCCACCTGGACGGTCCTGACCGCCGGCAAGGATACACCCATGCCGACGCCGCTGGTGGAACCGCCTCGTTCTCCCTATGACAACACCGTCGCCGCCACCGGCATCATCGAAGCCGTCAACGAAAACGTCCGCATCGGTCCCCCGACGGCGGGACTCGTGACGAAAGTCTTCGTCTCGGTCGGCGACCAGGTCCGTGAAGGCGACCCGCTCCTCCAGTTGGATGATCGAGATTTGCGCGCGCAATTGATCGCCCGCCAGGCGGCGATTCCACCGGCCCAGGCCCAAGTCGAAGAACAGAAATACCGGATCGGTGATCTCGACACCCAACTCAAACGGCTGCAGGCCGTGCGCGACAGCCGGGCCGTCAGTGAGGACGACGTCAAACGCACCTGGTATGCCTCGGAGATGGCCAAGCGCGCCTTGGGCCGTTTCGAAGCGGCGCTGAAACAGGTCACGGCTCAGCGCGATGAAACGCAATTGCTCCTGGACCGGCTGACGGTCCGGGCGCCGCGCGCCGGCACCATCCTGCAGGTCAACGTGAGGGCCGGCGAGTATGCCCTGACGACCGGCGCAAGCGAACCCCTCATGTTGCTGGGAGACATGCAACAGCTGCAAGTACGGGCGGACGTGGATGAGGTCAATGCCCCCTTGGTGACTCCCAACCGGCCCGGCGTCGCCTACCTGAAAGGCAACACGACCCAGGCCATTCCGCTGACCTTCGTCCGCATCGAGCCCTACATCGTGCCGAAGAAATCCCTCACAGGAGACAACAGCGAGCGGGTGGACACGCGCGTCCTCCAAATCATCTACCGGTTCGAACCGCCGCCCTTTCCTCTCTATGCCGGGCAGCAGGTCGACGTGTTCATCGATCGGATGCCGCCGCAGAAACCTACCCGCCCGTCCGCCGGAGAGCACCCCGCCGAGGGACCGGTGAAATGAACCGGCATGTCTCCGTTTCAAGCAAGGTGGTTTCCGCCTTACTCGGTATCCTGACGTTCGCATCGACCGGTTGCCTGCAAGGTCCCGACTACCGTCGGCCGCCGGTCGAGACCCCGGCAGACTGGAGCCGCATGACCGCGGGACAGCCGGCCGCCTCCGACAAGATGCCGGAGGCCGATTGGTGGCGGTCGTTCCACAATCAGGAGTTGACTCAATTCATCGAACGGGCGCTCGTCCAGAACCACGACGTGCGCCGCGCCGTATCCCGCGTGTTGGAAGGACGGGCCTCGGTCACGACGGCCGGCGCCGGACTCTATCCCCAGCTCAATGTGCAAGGCAGCTATACCAACCTCGCGATTTCGAAAAACACGTTGGCCGGACTGGGCTTGGCCACCGGCAAACAGCCGGGGCCTCAGGTCTTCGCGGCCCCCGGCAGCGGGTTCGACCTCTGGAACGGGGCCGCTGATCTCCGCTGGGAATTGGACGTTTGGGGGCGCATTCGGCGCGGGCTGGAGGCAGCCTCGGCGGAAGCTCAGGCCATCGAACAGGACGCCCGCGCGATTGCGCTGACGTTGATCGGCGACGTCGGACAATCCTACTTTCGCATCCGCGAACTGGACGAGCAGATCGAGATCGCCCAACGCGCCCTCACGTTGCGGCGGGACTCGCTCGATATCATCACCAAGCGGGCCTCGGTGGGGTTAGCCTCCGACCTGGACGTGAAACGGACGGAAGTGCTGGTCGCAGAGAGTGCCGGACAAATTCCCGACCTCACCCGCCTCCGCGCCGTCGAGTTGCACCGTCTGGAAGTCTTGACGGGATCGCCCCCCGGCAGCCTGACCTTGCAACCGAAATCGTTGCGCCAGGTGATCGTACAGCCGGAGATTCCCGTGGGCCTGCCGTCGCAGCTGTTGGAACGGCGACCGGATATCCTGCAGGCGGAAGCCACGTTGGTCGCCGCCAACGCCAGGATCGGTCAGGCCCGCGCCTATTTCTTTCCCACCCTCTCCATCACCGGACAGGGCGGCTTGCAAAGCGTCGAGTTTGCCAATTGGTTTTCAGGGAACAGCACCAACTATAGCATCGGCCCCTCGGTCACCCTGCCCATTTTCCTGGGCGGCACCAACGTCGCCAGACTGGATGCGGCAGAGTCACGCTATCAACAAATGTTGGAGAGCTACCAGCAAACCATCCTGCTCGCCTTTCGAGAGGTGGCGGACCTCCTGGTGTCGATCCAGGCGCGCACGGAACAACTGGCGCGCCAACGTGAACAGGCCACCGCAGCCGGCGCCGCCGTCGGGCTGGCGGAGGTGCGGTACCGCAAGGGATTGGTGAATTATCTCGATGTCCTCGACGCTCAGCGCACGATGCTCGCGGCGGAAACACAACTCGCCCAGACGGAACGGGCCCGTCTTACCGACATGGTGAGCCTCTACAAGGCCCTCGGGGGCGGGTGGAACGTGAAGACCGGCGCCACCGCCGCAGCCACCGGCGGTTCGGCGGCACGCTGAGCGGCTGGTCTCACCTCCTGTTCCCCTGCATGGTCTGCATGGACTTTAAGGCGTTCGCTGGCCTACGTCAGGTGAACGCGCCTCGGCGCAACGGACTTTCAACTTGAATTTTCAGCGCGGATCGGGCTATCTGGCATGACGCGATCCAGCGGTACCTACGAGCGACGGACCAGACCACGGTCACGCCGGCTTGCGTCATTGCCCCGGAGTCTTTGCAAAAGGAGTGTGCATGTCGGACGGTGTCAGCGACCGCAACAGGGTCCGTCGGATCGACCGTCTGTTCATCTTCCTTGCACTGATGCTCGCGCCGCCCTTCACGGTCCACTCGCTTGCCGCGCCCCAGGACAAGCGGACGCCGCAGCCTGTCCCGATCGAAACCAGTCCGTTGGCGGAAGAACTGATTGTCTCGCCCACCGACAAGATCACCAAACCGCTCGACGCCGACGCGGAAGCGATGCGCCATAACGATCTCGGTGTGGCCTTTGTCTTCAAGGGAGATCTGGGGCAAGCCATCGACGAATTCCGGCATGCCCTTCGACTCCAGACAAATTATTTCGCCGCGCACCTCAATTTAGCGAATACCCTCTTGGACGTCGGGAAACATGACGAGGCGATCGCTGAATTCAAGGAAGCCCTGCGGCTCAAGCCGGACGACCTGAAGGCCCACAACGACCTGGGTGTCGCCCTCAAGGAAATGGGAGACCTGGGAGGCGCCATTGCGGAGTTCAAGACGGTCCTGCATCACCGCCCCCACGATGTGCACGCCCATAACAATCTCGGCGTGGCCCTCAAGGCAATGGGCGACCTCGATGGAGCCATTGCAGAATATCGAACGGCCGCCAGCCTCCAGCCGAATGATGTCAACGCGCACTTCAACCTGGGCCTGGCCTTGATAGAAAAAAAGAATCCGGAAGCGGCGGTCGGCGAGTTCCGCACGGCTCTGCATCTGCGTCCGAACGACGCGAAAATCCGCTTCAACCTCGGGAACGCCCTGGCCGGCATGGGGCGGCGCACGGAGGCGGCCCAGGAGCTGAGACAATACCTCCGCCTGG